>JBELAI010000290.1:0-6013 GCA_049508975.1 Occallatibacter sp.
CAGGTTTATGGTTAGGCAACATGAGAACGGGGAAAGAGACAAAGATGGTTGTAATCGTCGACGATGATGAATCTGTTCGAGAGTCTCTGGAGGCCTTGATCCAGATCGCGGGCCTTCGAGCACTGGCGTTCGCATCGGCGGAGCAGTATCTGGATTCCGGTCAACAGAGGCATACAGCGTGCCTGATCACCGATATCCGTATGCCGGGAATGTCGGGTTTGGAACTCCAGGCAAGGCTGAACGAGGATCGCTACAAAATCCCCATCATCTTCATCACGGGACATGGCGAAGAGAAAGTGCGCATGCAAGCCTTACGGGCGGGGGCAGTAGAGTTTCTGATAAAGCCCTTCGACGACGGTGCGCTGCTGGACAGTGTACGGGCAGCACTCTCGAGTTGAACATATCCATTTGTTGCATGAATTTGCTGAGCGGGGTCATCTGTGGAATGTGTCAGCAGAGTTTCGTTGAACGAACAAGAAAGCACTGAGCGACGATTTGTACAGATCATTGGTGACAGCCCGACTCTCGAATACGCTCTCGCGGAGGTCGAGCGTGTTGCACCGACGGATACTACCGTGCTGGTCCTGGGTGAAACTGGTACGGGCAAAGAACTGATCTCCCGCGCCATTCACAATCTCAGTCCCCGCTGCGGACGCCCGTTCATAAAACTGAATTGCGCTGCCATCCCATTTGACCTGTTGGAGAGCGAGCTCTTCGGCCATGAGAAAGGCGCTTTCACAGGTGCGATTGCCCAGAAGGCCGGTCGATTCGAGATGGCCGATACGGGCACTTTATTCCTCGATGAAATTGGAGATCTGCCCTTGGCGCTGCAGCCCAAACTGTTGCGGGTCTTACAGGACCAGGAGTTTGAGCGGCTGGGAAGCGGGCGAACGCATCGCGTCAATGTCCGCCTGGTGGCAGCGACCCATCGCGATCTCGGAGAGATGGTCAAGCGGAACGAATTTCGCAGCGATCTCTATTACCGCTTGAATGTATTTCCAATTACGATCCCGCCGTTGCGGGAGCGCCGTCACGATATTGCGCAACTTGTCGCGCATTTTGTTGACCTCTTCGGCCGGCGCATGGGTAAACAGATTGACCATATACCCGAGGAAACCATGCACGCGTTCACCTCGTATTCCTGGCCTGGGAATGTGCGAGAGCTTCAGAACCTGGTGGAACGGGCGGTGATTCGGTCAAATGACGGGGTGCTATCGAACCCGTTGCCGGCTTTTTCCAAGGACGCGTTAATAATGGTTTCGGCAAGTGAATCGTCGAGAGAGGGGCGGCGAGAACTTTCGCCGAGTTCGGCTCTGAGCATATCGGCTGCTTCGCCTAGTCAAGGCACCCTCAAAGAATCCGAACGAACGCTGATCTTGCGGACTTTGGAGGCGACGGGTTGGATCAACGGGGGCGCCGATGGTGCTGCTGCCCGGCTGGGGCTGAAGCGGACGACGCTAATCGCCAAGATGAAAAAGCTCGGGATCTCACGACCGCTCAATGGGATGGGTGAGAATTGGGAGAGAGAGCAGGCGTAGCAATCGGCGACCGAACGATTTCCAGTTCGCATTTACATCTCATCACGTCACCAGGCCGCACAACCGGGCCGGTGAATTCGATCCGCAAGGCCATCCGTGGCGCGGCTGTTTTCTTTCGCATTGGGAGTTCAGAATTGCTGTTCCTGCCTGAACTTTCGCGAGCCTCCCAAGTTTCGTTGATCGTTTTGTTGTTATGCGCTTCGACTTATGCGCTCGAACCGGCTCAGCCCCTCGCTTAGCTCTACCACACATCCTGAAATGCAAAACGCGGGCCACCGGGAATGTGAAGGCCCTCGCTCAAACGACGGACGGGTATCTGTGGGTGGGAACAACGGACGGTCTTTTGCGATTTCTCATTTGAGCGATATCAACCGGAAGAGGGTTCCGATATCGAGCGCTGATCGCGAATCTCCGATGCTGAGTAATCGTTGCGCGACCGCTTTGATTTCCGTGTGCAGCCGAGAATGTTGTGGACCCCATGAGACTCCAAACCATTCAATTGAATGCCTGCTCAAGGGATTTGGTAAAAGGTCCGCTCCTCGACGCATAGAACAACGTCGAAAACACGTCGCATTCGTCAACATATTGACACTTTGGGCGTCTCGCCGTAGATGGAGCGGTTGAGAGTTTTTGTTGCAAACTCCGACTTGAGACTAAGTTCTTTAAATATTTGGGGATCGAAGCGAGTGCGCATTCCTCAAGGCATTGTCTGGTTGGAACGCCAATTGCAGTATCGAGTGGACAGTGGCATTACAACGACGAAAGGGCTGTTCGACAACCCCAACGAGCACATCAAACCAAAGTAGAGGCGATCACCAATGGCAAATTTCCTACCGACTGTGTTCATTGTTGACGACGATGTTTCGGTTCGCGAATCATTGGAACTGCTTGTTCGTTGCGCAGGCTTGCGACCGCAGACCTTTGCGTCAGCTCAGGAATTCCTCGCCTATTCGCGAACCCATGTTCCAAGCTGTCTCGTACTCGACATTGCTCTCCCTGGGATCAGCGGTCTCGAACTGCAAAGGCGTATGGCTCAGGATCGGATTGACATGCCCATCATTTTCCTCACGGGCTCCTGCGACGTGCCGATGACGGTCCAGGCGATGAAGGCGGGCGCACAGGAGTTTTTGACGAAGCCATTTGACGATGAAGTTCTATTGAACGCCATCGGTCAGGCTATCGAACGGAGTCGTGCTGCGCTGGGCCGGGAAGCTGAGGTTCGGGAACTGCGAGCGCGTCACTCTTCTCTTACCCTGCGTGAACGGCAGGTCTTGTCGTTGGTGGTCTCCGGCATGTTGAATAAGCAGGTGGGAGGGGAACTCGGTATCAGCGAGATTACGGTGAAAGCACACCGCGGCAAAGTCATGCAGAAGATGAAGGCCGACTCTCTCCCTGACCTGGTCAGAATGGCCGCGAGGCTTCGCACCTTCTCTCCCCCAGTGACTATGCTTCGTCGCCCCGAAGAACTGTTTGTTCCTTTGAAACGCGATACTACCGCAGACGTTTCCGAATGGCAGGCAGGACGATACATCCAATAGTCACCTCGGTGGTGAAATCGGTTTTTGGTGAATTCCGCGGGAATCGCAATCCGGGGGGAATTTCAAATGACAAAGGGTGCCCGAGTTCATCCCTGGAAGGAAAGCCGGGCCGCAGAGGCATTGGGCATTCGGTATCCGATTATCCAAGGACCTTTTGGAGGGTTGTCTTCAACCTCACTTGCGGCAGAAGTATCCAACGCGGGAGGCCTGGGCTCGTACGGTGCTGCAACCCTCAGCCCTACTCAGATCAAGGAGACGGTGCAGGAGATTCGTGAGGGCACTGCAAACCCGTTCTTGATAAATCTGTGGGTTTCTACGTTTGACGAGGCAGCAATTCGCACCACCCAGGAGGAGCTTGAGCGAAGTGCGAAGCGAATGCAGGCTTACTTCTCTGAACTTGGCCTTCAACCACCGCAGCTTCCTGAATTCCAGGCGCAGCAGTTTGAAGCTCAGGTAGCGGCGCTGCTCGATGCGCGCCCGCCTGTGGCAAGCTTCATTTTTGGAATACCGCGAGCCGATGTGTTGCGGGAGTGCAGGCGACTCGGAATTGTGACGATCGGCACGGCTACGACAAGAGAAGAAGCGAAGGCAGTTGCGGACGCCGGCATGGATCTCGTAGTAGCTTCCGGCTTCGAAGCTGGAGGGCATCGCGGCTCCTTTATCGAGAAATCTGAAGCTTCTCTCACGGGAAGCTTCGCGCTAATTCCTCAGGTGGCGGACGAGGTGTCGATCCCAGTGATTGCGGCGGGAGGAATCGCAGATGCCCGAGGAGTGGTTGCGGCTCTGATGCTAGGAGCGGACGCTGTGCAGATTGGCACCGCGTTCCTGGTCTGCGAAGGTTCCGGAATTTCGTCATTCCTTTGCGAACTGCTCTTCACCGAGGCAGCGCGGCACACTGCTTTGACGCGCCATTTCAGCGGCCGACTCGCACGTGTTGTGAGGAACCGCTTTATTGAAGATATGGAGCTATCTTTGGAGTCTCCACTTCCATTTCCACTGCAGCGCGCCCTGTTGCGTCCATACTTGCAGGAAGCTATCGAGCAAGGGCGAGCAGATCTGGTTGCTGTATGGGCGGGCCAGGCAACTCCCCTTATTCGTCACAGGACTGTATCCAGCTTGATGGGTAGTCTCATCGAAGGGACGCAAAGGATCTTTGAGCAATTCGCGCTGTGATGGACCTGACAGGGCTGCCGGGGACGATTCCGCTTAAACGCGAAGCAGAGCGAGTCCTATCGTTGCGTGCTACCAAGGTATCGGTCGACACCTACGTCTAATCCAACCGGGAGTTCCCCCGGCTGTGCCGGGGAGGCAGTAGCAGTTTGACATTTACAGGAGTCCATCCAGGAAACTCCAAGTCGTGAGCCGCCAAGCACACTTCAAGGAGAATCCGGATGGACGAGTATGAGAGCTTAAGCCACTCGAAGTGGGAGTGCAAGTACCACGTTGTTTTTATCCCCAAGTGCCGTCGGAAGGTGTTGTACGGGAACCTTCGCAAGCATTTGGGCGAAGTGTTTCGCAAGCTGGCCGAACAGAAAGAATGCCGGATTGAGGAAGGCCATTTACTGGCCGACCATGTCCACATGATGATTTCGATCCCGCCGAAATATGCGGTGTCGCAAGTGGTGGGATTCATCAAGGGAAAGAGCGCGATCCATCTGGCAAGGTTCTATGGGGAGCGGAAACAGAATTACGCGGGCCAGAGTTTCTGGGCGCGGGGTTATTTCGTATCCACGGTTGGTCGGGATGAGACCACTATTCGGGAATACATCCGCAACCAGGAAAAGGAAGATGAGCGTTTGGACCAGATGAACCTCTGGAAATGAACTGGCCACCGTTAAGGTGGCTCAACTTAACCGGGGCCGCGTTAGCGACCCCGCTCAAGCCGCTTCGAGCGGCTCACATAAGAAAGCCCCCGGCTCTGCCGGGGGTATTTACTCTCCTGCAACAGACTCTTCTCCAGCCTCGCTTTGACTGCGCGCACAATTCCTGTTCGTCCCCTCAGTCCATTCATCTCTGACCACTGATCTCTCAAGCTAATTCTGCGGAGTCGGATGCTGGTCCTGCAGCTGCTGCTGCCGCTGCTGCATCTCCTGCATGATCTGCTGCGGCGTGCGCGGCGGCACACCCGGCGTGAAACCAGGGCGGACAGCGGCGGGCGCTGGTGCCTGCGGCTGAGGCGGCGCTGGTTCCTCGGCGTCGTTATCGTCGTCGTTGTTAGGCTGACTGTTCGTCGCCGCCGGCATTGAGCTCCCCGCGCGCCGTGTACTAAGCAAAATCTGCCGCGGCGTTCCCTGACCCTGGTCGCCGATCATCATGACGTTGTAGCTTGAGCCCTGCAGCAGCTCCGAGAGCACATCGCGTGCCTGGCCAGGGCCGTAAACGCCGAAGATGCGCTCGTCGCTGCCCAACCCGTCCACCTTGGCGCCTGTCGCGGCAGAAACATCCTTCAATATCTGCTGCAGGCTTGAGTTTTTAGCCTCGATGCGGAGCCCCTGGCTGTCCCACACCACGGATGCCTGCGCAGGGCGGTCATTTGCCGGCCAATCCGGAGGCGGGGGCTCGGGAGGGATGATCGGCAACAGGGGCGCTGGAGCCGGTGTAATCGCAGGATGACCAGCTCTCGGCCGTGCGTGCGGATGGACAGCTTTTTGTCCTGCGGCGGGCGTCGTGGCTTCCGCGGTCGCCTGCCCGGTGAGTGGCGGAACGGCAATCAGCGGCAGAATCGCAAGCAATGCAATGCTCAAGGGGGCAAAGCGCGCCCGTACCAACGGCACACGAAGCTCCTCCACGAGCTGGTTTGCCGGAAATTTGGGTTGCAGCGGAATAGTTGCGTGCATGGGAATCAGCTCCCCGGCCCGGTGGCGGCATCTGGACCAGCTTCAGTGTCCAGGGGCCGCAAATCGTTGCCGCTCCACTGTACTAGACTAACAGTGGCCC
>JBELAI010000291.1:0-5991 GCA_049508975.1 Occallatibacter sp.
GAGCGGTCATTGTCGTGATTGTCGAAGACGAAAAGCGGCTGTGAACCATGCAACTGTGTCTCTGCCTCTTCGATCGCATGTCGAAAATATGCCGCGTTGAACGTCGCGTGACTGCCAAAGCCGACCAGCATGTCCATGGGCAACTGCAATTCGTCGTGCGCTGCCCCACCGTACCACCCGTCGAGAACTGCAATGTCCGGCGGATACGTTTCACCAATCAGCACACGGTTCCCAGGGAATTTGTCGACCATTGCCCGCAGCCGGCGCAGGACATCGTGCATCTCCGGCTGATTCGCCGTGCGAATCTCTTCAAGGTTCCGATCGCCCTGCTCGTTCGTCCCGCCCAAGTCCCGCTCGTTGCGCAGTTGCGCGTCTTCAAACAGTTCCGGGATTGCGTCCAGCCGGAAACCCGCGACCCCGCGACGAAGCCAGAATTTCATTACGTCGAACATCGCCCCTTCTACCGCCTGGTTGCGCCAGTTCAGGTCTGGCTGTTGCTTATAAAACTTGTGATAGTAAAACTGCCGGCGGGCTGGAACCCACTCCCATGCCGATCCCCCGAAGAATGACTCCCAGTTATTCGGAGGAACCACGCCGTCATGCTCGTTTCTCTTTTGGAATTCACCGACTCCTGGCGCGTCCGCCGGAACGCCGGAGTTCCATACATACCAATCCGCTTTGAGATTGTCGCGCGAGCCGGCCGATTCGATAAACCACTTATGTCGATCGGAAGTGTGGTTCAGGACCATGTCGAGGATGATGCGAATTCCGCGTCGCCGCGCTGCGCCTTCGAGGCGATCGAAGTCTTTGAGCGTGCCGTATTGCGGATCGATGTTCTCGTAATCGGAGATGTCGTAGCCGAAATCTACCTGAGGTGACGGGTACATCGGCGCAATCCAGATCGCATCGATGCCGAGATCGCGAAGGTAATCCAGATGCATCATGATCCCATTCAAGTCGCCTACGCCGTCGCCATCCGAGTCTGCGAAACTGCGAGGATAGATTTCTTCGATAACGGCGCGCTTCCACCAGACATCGTTGGCACTGGCGCGGGACGCCCGGCTCATTTGTATGCTCGGTAAATTCGCCGGGTCCGATGTCGGCCTTTGCGCCGAAAGTGCGACTGCAGACACGCAGATGGCGATTATGCTTAGAAATCTTTTCAGCAGGTTCGACATAATCACCTTAGGGATATCGCCACGATTTTTGCCAGATCGCAGGGCCGCGCGATTCTGACTGCCCTGAACCCCGCTGCACGTGCGCTCGCGATTCCGGGCTCTGAGTCTTCAAACGCAATTCCTGTCTGCACTCCCAGCCTCTCGGCAATGAGCAGGTAAGGAGCGGGAGATGGCTTCGGTGCAGCCGACTCTCCCCCGAACACCATGCCGTCAAACCTGTGGTAGATTTCGGCGGCCCGCAAAACCGGCTCCACTTCGGCCTGCTCAGAACTGGTCACCAGTCCAACGCGATAATTGCCGAGTGATCTGAACATCGCAATAGTTTCCCGTGGTATGGGCCTTCCTGCGAGCGACCAATCGCGCACCATTTGCTTCCGTTCGCGGTTCAGGCGTGAAAGATCGTCCGCATCCGCAGGCGGCATCTGCGCACCGAAATGCTCGAAGAGTTCCGCGTCGCTTACTCCCCGTCCGATGCGGCAGTATTCTTCCCATCCGAGTTGAATGCCGTAACGCGAAAGCAGGGCCGCCCATGACTTCCAATGCAATGGCTCGGTATCGGCAATCACGCCGTCGTAGTCAAAGACGAGCGCTTCACGCAATTCAGCCATGTCGTTCCATTCACGCGCAGATTATGTTTTGGCGCGCTAGTCGGACAGGAGCGCCTGATGGACCTTTTCGAATGCGCGAATGATATCACTCTCATCGCGTTCCGTGAGCGAAGATGGAATCGCGATGAGAATGCTCCGCTCAAACAGGCTGTCGGCCACCGGACAAGTTCCCTTCGCGAACTGCATCCGCAGTCCGGAATTCTCTGAAAGATTCCACGGGAAGCCGCCGCGATCGATACTCGTTTTCTGCACCAGGCTGGCGATGTTGTAGTAAAGATGAAATCCCCATTCGGTCATAACAATGTCTGAGAGCCCCTGTGGGTGAGTGACAATCCCCTCGGCTCTGAGTGCCTTGTTCACATTCCTTGCCGTTTCTGGATCTTTATACGTGGTAATCAGAAAGGGCGACGTATCCCCGGCCTGGTCGACGATCTTGCGCAAGCGGATGCCGGAGAGCTTCTGCAGAGCCTCTCTGATGCGATACTTGCTGCGATGCATACTGGCCGTGATGCGAGGGAGCTTGGACAATTGCACCCGTAAAACTGAAGCGCGGAGCTCATCGAGCCTGCACCCTTGCCCCCATAAACACAAATCCGGATCGTCCAGGATCAGGCGCCCTTGCTCATTGCGTGCATAACCCAGATCATGGCACGCAAATGCGCGGTCGTAGAGCCTGCGCGTATTCGTAACCACGGCTCCGCCCTCTCCTGAGGTCATGTTCTTGTTCATCTGGAAGCTGAAAATGCCCATGTCGCCAAACGTCCCAACGCGCTGACCGTTGACGCTGCCTCCAATGCACTGGGCACAATCCTCAAGCAGGAACAGCTTCCTGCGATTTGCGACTTCCCGAATGGCGTGAATATCAGCGGGAGCGCCACTCATGTGCACGACAATGATCCCTGTGGTCTTGCTGCCGATCCGTTCTTCCAGAGACTTTGGATCGAGGCAGAATGTGTCGTCGATATCCGCCAGAACGGGAATGGCTCCGCGATTGACAACGGCCGCAGCCACTGAGACCCACATATATGCCGGCACAATCACTTCCTGCCCTGGCCCAACTCCCAAGGCAGCCAAGGCAACTCCCAGGGCGGCCGTTCCGCTGCTCACCGCCACCACATGCGACACATCGAGAAATCGAGCAAACTCCGACTCGAATGTCTCAACTTCTCTTTGCAGTTCAACGCCGTAGTAGCGAAATAGCGACCTGCTTCGCACTACACGCGCCGCGGCTTCAACCTCTTCCACGCCCATATGATGTACGCCTGGAAATTCGAGAGGCAGGGGCTCAGTTCGTACCGGTGTCCCTCCATCAATTGCCAACCGGACTCCTATTTCATCGGGATCCTGGATTAAACTCTTCTCTTTAACTTGCACGGAAACTCCCTCTGGGCCGCCCTGCAAGATCCAGGGCAAAGAAGCTCAATGAGTATAAGGAGTCAGTTGGCTTAATCTCTCCGCCGCGTTCGCAAGGGCACATCACTCCCACTGAAATCGATAGAAGATCTCTGTGATCGGCCAAATCGATTCTGCTCCGAATGCATCTCATTATTTCTATAACGAAACATATAGACAAAATGCAGGCTTTGTCAACCATATTTTTTACTATCCTAAAATATATGGTGCACTCGCACTTAGATTTTGCAACATATCGAGCGTTTCCTGCGCTCCAAATTGCGGAGCTTCTGCATGCTTCAAGTTGACGTTTTAGCCGCGTGTCTGCTTGGCGCAAATCGCGTGAGCGAACGGCGTGAACGCGGATCGGCTGTTTGGTTGGTGCCGATGCGTTTACAATTATGATGCTGGCAGGGCACTCCAACGTTACGATCTCTCAGCGGTATGTACGCCCCACCGGAGAGACGGTTCAACAGGTGATCGATAGGCTTGAGAATCTCAATCAGAAGGCTCTGAAAGCACCAGATTGTAGTAAGTAGCTACGTTTCTAGATACAGTTGATTGTCCATTCTGAAGCGTAGCCTGTAAATTACTCATTCTAAACGCAGGGCCTGTAGCTCAACGGTCAGAGCAGGGGACTCATAATCCCTTGGTTGGGGGTTCGAATCCCTCCGGGCCCACCAAGTCTCCTTCGTCCCTCGTTTCGGCGCATAACCTCTAAGGTGATTGCAGATTAATGGTTCCCGTTGGGAAATGAGTGGCACTCCAGTGCCGCTTAATGAGCCCGTTGAACTGTTCACGTCAACGCACAACGAAGATCGACCTCGCGGAGATTGGTTTGTGATCGGTGAAATCTGGTTACCCTTCTTGCCAACCAGGTGGAGCGCCACGCATACCCCGAATCCGTCCGATTCGCGTCGAGTCCGAGCTGCGGCTTACAGCTCGCGAATCGCGGTCACGGGGTTCCGGCGCATCGCTCGATGTGCCGGAAGGTAGGATGCTACCAACGACGTTGCTCCGAGGAGCATGATTACGGAAACGACGGTGACCGGATCGTTGGCGCCGATTCCGTACAACAGCCGGGCGATAAGACGTGTCAGTCCCAACGCAAACGCCAGTCCTAGCGCCAGCCCGATGCCTGTGAGCCACAATCCCTGGACAAGCACGAGCCGCAGCACGTCCACACGTGAAGCACCTAAAGCCATTCGTATTCCGAACTCGTGGGTCCGCAATTGGGTTCGATAGGCCACGACTCCGTAGATTCCGGTTATCGCAAGAACCAGCCCGATCAGCGCGAACATTCCTGCCAGGGCGCTCTCGATGACAGCGAAACTGCTCGCCATCTGGGTACTTTCTCGCATGGGGCGCACGTCGAAAACCGGCAGCCGTGTATCGATTGTGTGGATGGCGTTTTCCACCACGGGCGCCAGGTCGGCCGGATTTCCCTCGGTCTTCACCTGCACGATCGTCTCGTACCCCTGCTGGAAAAAGTTCATATACACCATAGGCTCTGGTGACTCATTCATTAACATATGTATCGAATTTCTCGCGACGCCGACAACCGTGAAAGGTCTGCCCCACACCATGAGTTTCTTTCCCAGCGGATCCTGTCCCGGCCAGTAGTGCCTCGCCGCAGTCTGATCCACGATAAGTACCCTCGGGGCCTTTTCATCGTCGTCCGGTGTAAACTCGCGTCCTTCCAAAATGGGTATATGGAGAGATTCGAAATACCGCGGGCCCACTTCGGCGTGGTACACCTGCAAAGATTCATGGGGGTGTGGCACATATCCTTCCGGATACGCATCGTCGCCCTTGTGGCTCAGGGTCATCGGAATCCAGTCGGTAAGAGACGCTACCTTCACGCCAGGCAGTGCCGACACGCGATCAAGTATCTTGTGACGGATCACCCGTTCCTCGTCGTTGCTGTAGCCGGCAATATTGATCCCCACGGACGCGGTGAGAATGTGGTCCTGCTCAAATCCGGGATTCGCGTCGGCGAGATTCCGCAGTGTTCGCAGAAATAGCCCGGAACACAATAACAGCGGAAGTGAAAGCGCGATTTGCGCCACCACCAGCCCGCTGAGCAATTTCCGATTGCGTGAGCCGCCGGAGATACTTGCCGACTCTGCCTTGAGTACCTCAATGGCCGGCGCGTGGGACGAACGCCAGGCGGGGAGCGCGCTGCACAGCATGCCGGCCAACAGGCTGGATACAGCAATCCCGATCACCACCTTATAGTCCATGGTCCCGTTCAGTATGAGGGGATTCGCGTTCGGCGGAAAGAACCATGCGAATGTCTTCGAAGTCCACGATGTCAACACAAGGGCCACGGCTCCCGCGACGATGGAAAGCACCACGCCCTCCAGCACCATCTGCCGCACCAGTTGAATACGATTCGCCCCGAGCGACTGCCGGATCGCAAGCTCACGCCGCCTGGATACAAACCGTACCAGCGTGAGCGTAGCCACGTTTGCGCAGGTCAGCAACAGCACCACAGCGGCGAAGGCGAGCAGAATTGGCAGCGTCGCTGCCATGTATCCGTTGGCGCCGAATGGCGAGCGCCACATGGGATCGAGCGTGATCCGGTTCTCGCCCAGATGATCGTCCGGAAACGCCGCGACAATATTGTGCATCACGGTGTCGAGATCCTGAGCTGCCTGGCCACGGCTCACGCCGGGCCGCAATCTTCCAATTACGTTCAGCCAGACCGCACCACCACTGCGATGCGTCATCCGCCACACATCCGTCCCCAGGGGATCGAGCGTTACCCACAGATCTTCACGGATCCCGGGCATTGCTCCGACAACCCCCTC
>JBELAI010000292.1:0-5972 GCA_049508975.1 Occallatibacter sp.
TTGACGATTGACTGAGAAAGGCTGCCGCGCAAATCGATATTGTTGAAGGGCCCGATGGTCGGCGGGATGGCAAAGCCAGGAATTGTGAAGCGTAGCCCTTCCGCCCCGAGACTAATCTGTTGGAGAGTTTCGGCCAGATAGCCGCTCGCATTTGGAAGCAGAGCGCTTCGTGCCACTTGACTCTGCGCTTGAGCTAGACGAACACCGTTGCTCTGGCCGACCGCTCCAAGGTTATAGTTGAGCCCTCTCGCGATAGCTTCGCGAAGAGAGAGCTTGCCGGAAAACGGCATCTTCGCCGTGCTCGAAGCGCTTCCGGTAAAAGGCCCCTGGACCTGAACTGTTGGGTTAATCGTATCTACGCTGGTTGTCGTTCCCGCAATGGGAGCCTCCACTGCTGTCACCGACCCGCTCTGTCCAGAGCGCCCGGAGAGGGGAAGCGGAGTTGGTTGTGTGCTCTGCGATATGCCTGACAGCAATGCGATGAAGAGGGTTCCCATGCAAACGATCGCGCCAGTTATCCGCATTTGGAACATTGGTGCGGTCTTTGTCTTCTGATGATCCATATCAAGGTACCCCGTCCCTAAGTGAGCTGCTTTCGGAATCGCCAGACACTAAGCGAGCCAAGCACCAGCGTAATAATGAGCAAGCTAAGGAAGTTCGGCCAAAGGTCCAGAAACCCGCTTCCCTTGAGCGTGCTTCCACGCGCGATGGTTGCGAAGTGGTGAATAGGGTTCAGAACCGTGAGAGGCTGAAGCCATTTAGGCATCGCCTCAACCGGATTGAGTGCTCCGGACAGCGATGAAAGCGGCGGATTAACGAAAAACGTCGTTAGCTGTGCTTGCTGAGCCGACTTGCTGAACGTGGAAACCACAGTGCCAATGCTGATGCCAGACAAGATGCACATGGCGCCACCAGCGAGTAGAAGCAGAACATTGCCGTGGAACGGAACTCCAAATGCAAATTTGAGGACGCCCAGGGCCAGGAACATCATCAGGCACAGCAACAGAAACAGAGGTGTGACCTTGGCGATGATGATCTCGGACGTGCTGGCCGGAGACATGAGCAGTTGTTCAAGGGTCCCGGCTTCCCGCTCGCGAACCATGGCCGCGGAGCAGATGAGCGAGCTCTGCAGGATCAACAGCAATCCGAGCACACCGGTGACGATAAACCACGAATTGACCAGACCGGGGTTGTAGAGGAAAGCCGGTACAAGCTGCACTTGACCCCGACGGGCGAGATTTGATCCGTCGATTGGCTGGACGCGAACATGAATTCCTTCGCCTACCAGTCCCGTATTGAATCTCTGAATGATGCTTTCCGCGTATCCGCGGCTTATCGTCGCTGTGTTTGCGTTCGTGGCGTTCAGCAGGAACTGAATAGTTGTATGGCGATCCCGGAGCAGATCGCGCGCATAGTCGTAAGGAACGACCATTCCAGCGTCGGCTTTTCCCTGGCTGACTGCATCTCCGAGTTGGTCAACAGATGAGTAGTAGCCGGCGAGGCGAAAACTCTTGCTCTCGGTGAGCGTCGCAATCAGCTCCCGGCTCTCGGGTGACCGGCTATCGTCGACGACCGCGAGACGAACGTTCGTTACCGCCGCGCTTAGGGCAAACCCCACCAGAGTCAGCTGCACGGCGGGCAAGACGGTTAGACTGAACATGAGTTTGCGGTCATGGCGAGTCTGGGCAAACTCCTTCTTGATCAATGCTCGCATACGATAATTGAACAGATAGTTCCAGAGCTTTGTCATGACTTAGGCCTTCACCTGCATCCTTCTCATGCCGAGCCATGCCAGGCTGTAGAAGATGGCTCCAATAACGCCGATGATCACGACGTTAGACCACATGGCAGGCCATCCCCCACCCTGCAAGAGCGCGTCGCGAACAATCTCGATGTAATACCTGCCCCAGACGAGGCTTGAGACCCAACGGAGCCCGGGCGGTATGTTTTGGACAGGAAAGATGAGGCCGGAAAGCAGGAATACGAGCAGGAATCCGCCGAAGGCCACCGCTTGCAAGGCCGAGGCCTGGTTGGGGATGACCGCTCCGATCATGGTTCCAAACGCCGCCACGCAGAAGGCATAGAGGAAAGTGGCGATCAAGGCGGGCGTAGGATCGCCGGCAAAGCTCAGGCCAAAATAGGTAAACAAAAGCAAGGACATGATCAGACACTCCGCGAGCGCCACTATCATGAATGCAAGAATCTTCCCTAGCAGGAACTCATGCGCGGGAATGCTTGAGACGTAAACCTGGAGAATGGTCTTCAACTCGCCCTCTTTCGCCATAGCGAGCCCAGCCAGCAGAGGCGGAAACATGGAGAGGCCGAGCACGAATATTCCTGGGCCATAGAACTTCTTCGAAGAAAGTCCCGGGTTGAACCAGAGCCGGATCGCGGTCTGGATGGGGCCCGCTTGCGTTCCACTGCCCAGCTGGTTGTACGAGGATGCGATTTGGCCGGCATAAGCCGTGACCAATTTGGCCGTGTTTGAATCCGAAGCGTCCACCAGAAGCTGGACAGGGGCGTTCACGCCACGTGCCATGTCGCGGCCAAAGTGCGACGGGATGATCAGCACGGCTCGTGCAGCGTTGGAGGCGAGTGCCTCTTCGGCTGTTTTATCTATCGGCCATGAGACCACCTTCAGCGTTATCGAAGCCCGGAAAGCGTCAATAAAACTATTGGACGCCGGTGAGCCGTCAAAATCCTGCACGACGATCGGAAGCTCGTTCACTGTGAGCGAAAGCGCCGAGCTCATCAGGACAAGCAGGCAGGTGGGAAGGGCCAGCGCGAGAGCCAAGGTGCGCCAGTCTCGAACAATCTGGGTCAACTCCTTGCGCATTTGTGCGATGATTCGCCTCATGCGAGCCCATCCCTAGTCATCGCTGGTAGCCTTTCCCTGTGTACGCGCTTTCTCCACGATGGAGATGAACACGTCTTCAAGCGAGAAGCGGTTTTCGCTCGCGCTGGTCACGTGAATTCCGTTCTCTTCAAGCCGCTTTGTGGTTTCCTTGATGGCGGTAGCTGGGTCTTCGTCGGCGATCATATGCAGGCGCTCGCCGAACAGGGACACTCGCCAGTCTTCTGTCTTGCTCTTCAGCAGGTCCGAAGCGCGTTGCGGCTGGTCGACGATGAATTCGAGCAAATGTCCGGATTGCTGGCTTTTAATGCCGCTGGGCGTTCCTTCTGCCACAAGCTCGCCAGCAACCATCATTCCCAGGCGATTGCATTGCTCAGCTTCCTCAAGATAGTGAGTCGTCACGAGGATCGCCGCGCCGCCGTCGGCCAGCCGATTGATCATGGTCCAGAACGAGCGCCGCGCCAGGGGATCGACGCCCGAGGTCGGTTCGTCCAGAAAGAGAATATCCGGCTCATGCATGATTGCAGCGCCGAAGGCCACGCGCTGCTTCCACCCGCCGGGCAAGCTACCCGTTATCTGGTCCTGCTTTCCATCGAGACCGGAAAAGGAAAGCACCCATCGAATCTTTTGTTCGCGGTCCTGGTCGGGGACGCCATAGACGCCCGAGAAGAAGTCGAGGTTTTCGCGAATCGTCAAGTCTTCATACAAAGAGAACTTCTGCGACATGTAACCGATGCGCTTGCGGACAGCCTCCGTTCTCAGGTTTCCACCTGTGCCACCCAACTCCATGGTTCCGCTTGTCAGGTCCAGCAACCCGCAAAGCATTCGGATGGTTGTTGTCTTGCCCGCCCCATTTGCTCCGAGGAGTCCGTACACTTCTCCGTTTCGAATATCGAGGCTTACATTTTTCACAGCTGTGAACCCTTTGAAAACCTTGACGAGACTCTTCGCACCGACCGCAACCTGCCCGCGCAGGCTGCGGTGATCCTGTTTCGTGGGAAACTCGGCAGTGTCGGCCTTTTGGCTTAATGCACGCAGCTTCGCAACAAATATGTTATCTAGTGTCGGTTCATCGACACGCATCTCGTCGACCGAGAGGCCTGCGCCTTTCAGCTCCTCGGTGATCCACTTCTGCTCCTTCTCCGGATCGCGTACTAGCAGGTCCAGCCTATCGCCGAAACGCTCCACGTCGATGATGTCTCTACCAGGCCCCGAATCAGGCCCTGCCCCCTCGGAAAGCACACTTTCCGCTTTCCTGAGGTCTGCTGTGCGAAGTTCGATCCGCTTCGCTCCCAGACTCGCGCACAACTCAGCCGGCGTGCCGATCGTAAGAATCTCGCCCAAGTGCATAAACGCAATTCGATGGCACCGTTCAGCCTCATCCATATAGGGGGTAGCCACGAGGATCGTCAAACCCTCCGCCGTCAAGTGAGCTAGCGCGTCCCAAAACTCTCGCCGCGATACAGGATCAACGCCCGTAGTTGGCTCATCGAGCAGCAACACTTTGGGTTGCGGCACGAGCGCGCAGACGAGTGCCAGTTTCTGCTTCATGCCGCCGCTCAGTTGGCCAGCGAGCCGGTCCGAGAATCGGTCCATATCGAACATCTTGAGATATTGAAGACTGCGCTCCGCGATCTCATCTGGCGGAATGAGGCGCAGATTGCCGCTATAACGTATGTTTTCCGCAACGGTCAGATCGGGATAGAGACTGAAGTCCTGCGTCAAATACCCGGTTTGGGATCGCATATCCCGCGCCGGGCGGCCGAGGATGTTCGCGGTGCCTGCGGTTGCTTCCATCACGCCTGCAAGAATCTGAAACGTTGAAGTCTTTCCAGCTCCATCCGGGCCAATCAGTCCAAACATCTCGCCGCGGTTCACTTCAAACGTAATTCCACGCACGGCCTCAAGCTTGCCATAACGCTTCGACAGGCCGCGAACATCAATCGTCCTCTGAACTGCGACGGCATGTCGATCAGGGACCGTCTGTTCCTGCACCGCGCGATCTAGACTGGCAGTTGTCATTTGCGCCTGACCTTCGGCCACTTGTCTCCTTGCACCAGGACTTCGCCATCAACAGGCATGCCAGGCTTGGCAAATCCGAATCCGTCGATCAATTGCAGCTTGAGTCCGACTACCTGCTTGACGCGGTCGTCGCGGAAGTATGTGTTTTCCGGAGTGAATGTCGCCTGTGGGTCGATCCTGGAGACGTAAGCGTAAATAGGTTTCTGCGAGCTTGAATCGAGAAAAACGCGCGCCGACTGTCCCACTTTCACTTTGCCGATTTGGCCTTCAGGCACAAAGCCGCGCAGATACACCTTGGTCAAGTCCAATAACGTGATCACGGCAGTTCCCGCGACCACCACCTCGCCCGGTTCCGCCCCACGCGTCACCACAGTTCCCGAGAACGGCGCCCTGATGGTCAGGTCTCTGCGGTTGTCTCCTGCTTCTGCAAGTTCAGCGCGAGCTTGTTGTGTTTGAGCCGCTGCACTCGCAACTTCAGCTTCCTGCTGTGCGATTTGCCTTCGAACCGAAACAACCTGCGATTCGCGAATACCAGGGTTGGACAGACTAGCTTCTGCCGTCGTCAATGCGCCCTGCGACGACTCAACCCGGCGCTTTGAAGCCGCAACCACTGCGGCTTGTTGATCGGCCGTTGTTGAAGCCTGAAGTCCCTGTTGCTCCGACACAGCTCCGGTTTTTGCAAGACGTGTATAGGCATCTCTATTGAAGGCGGCAATCTGATACGCCGCCTGCTGCTGGGCCAATTCCGATTGCGCGGCTGCCAGATCCGCCTGCGCCTGCCCCACATGGCCTTCCGTATCGAGCTTTGACTGGCCCACCTGCATGCGGCTTTGCTCTAATTGCTCTTGAAGGACGGCGATCTGCTCCTGCGCGGCTTCGCCCTTTGCTTCAGCTTCCGAAAGTGCATCGCGAGCCTGGTCCTCGCGCGCCCGAATCTGGGCGTCGTCGAGAGTGGCGATCGTGTCTCCGGCATTTACGGTGTCCCCCTCGCGCACACGAATCTCAAGAATGCGTCCTGTTGTCTTCGAAGCAACCGCGGAGTCGTCGCCTTCAATTCGGCCGCTCACCACAACAATGCTTTTCGGGATACGTGGCG
>JBELAI010000293.1:0-5962 GCA_049508975.1 Occallatibacter sp.
AACAAACTGCGGTTCCTCAATGCTGATGCCATTGGCGGCTGCTGGGACGTCGGCGACAAGTTCACCGTCAATTGTAATTCCGCGTGGTTGGTCTTGATTGGGGAAGTCGCTCGGGTCACTTGTTGAATAATCATGCCGCTCAGGGATCAGAAGATCCGGCGAGTATTGATCTTGCCCGCGCAAAACGTATCCCTTAGCCAGCTGTTCTAATGCGAAAGGGTAGCGAAGATGACGAAGGCAACGCGGGGACGATACACGCTTGAGTTCAAGCAGGAGGCGGTTCGGCTAGTGGAGTCGGGCCAGAGTCAGGCAGCGGTAGCTCGCAGTCTGGGTGTAGTTGAGCAGACCTTGGGCAATTGGGTCCGGGAGCATCGAGCGGGAACGCTGAAAGGTGCCAGCGGTAAGCCGCAGGTAAGTGCCGAGCAGATGGAGAACAGCCGTCTGCGTGCAGAGTTAGCGCGGGTGACGATGGAGCGCGACATCCTGGGAAAAGCCACGGCGTATTTTGCGAAGTGCCAGAAATGAAGTACGCCTTTATCCAACGCCACAAGCGAGTCTGGCCGATCTCCGTGCAGTGCCGGGTGCTGCGGGTGAGCGTCTCTGGCTATCATTAACACCTCGCACGTCGCGTGGAGATTGCCGGGCGCCGTCACCTCAGCGAGGAAGCACTTTTGGTTTACATCAGCGCCGTCTATGCGGAGAATCGCGGCGCGTATGGATGGCCGCGCATCTGGCGGCAACTGCGAGCGCAAGGCATTCGTGTAGGCAAGCTGCGGGTGCAACGGTTGATGCAAAAGCACGGCATTCAGGCGCGCGGCAAGCGACGTTTCGGCGTGGTCACCACCGACAGCCGGCACCACCTGCCGATTGCGCCCAACGTGCTGGATCGTAAGTTCACTGCTGCCGCGCCCAACCAGGCGTGGGTTGGCGATCTGACGTATATCGCGACCGAGGCAGGCTGGCTGTTTCTTGCTGTAGTGATCGATCTGTTCAGCCGTAAAGTGGTGGGTTGGTCGATGCGGCCCGACCTGCAGCGCAACCTGGTGATCGATGCTCTGGAGATGGCCTGGTTCAAGCGCAATCCAGGCAAGAATGCAGAACTGGTCTTTCATAGCGATCGCGGCAGCCAGTACGCCAGTGACGACTTCAGTGAGGTACTCAAAGGACATGGCATAACACCGTCGATGAGCCGCAAGGGCAACTGCTGGGACAACGCCTGTTCGGAGACGTTGTTCGGTTCGCTGAAGGTGGAACGATTGCACGGCCAGCGTTTTGATACCATCCGCGGATGAAACCATCTCTTGGTTGCTCTGGTATAACCGAACACGCATGCACTCGACGCTGAACTATGTCAGCCCGATGCAGTTCGAGCAAAACTGGATGGATGCTTCGGTGAAGATCGCCGCCTGAGAGTTTGCGGCGATCGCGGCAGGCCGTGGAAATGACGGTTTGTGGAAAGCCCGGAAAACGATGGTGCTGTTTTCCGCCCTTCCCACAAACCTTGGAAATCGATGAAACCGATTCCCACATTTCCACCGCCACAACTACGACGAGGATGAATTTAATCCTCAACAACCGGCCGGTTCAGAGGTACGCAATCTGGGGGCAAGGTCACATCTCTATCGGCGGACGGGATTACTTGGTTGCGGAACTTGGAATAAAACTCATAAATCCGGCGGCCAGTGGCCCACTCATAGTGGAGATTGTTGGTGACGACAAGCGAATTGCGCTCGAACTGAAATTCGTCGGTGGAACGGAAAACCCGGATTTCCAATTCCAGTCGATTGGCACGACTCCAGCGACGATTAGACATGGCCTTCGCGGAGAGCCTAAAAACCTATCCGACTATCTTACTGAAGACGCACCGGTCATTTGGTTTGCAGATGGTTCGTCCCTCGAAGGTAATCAATGGGTTCCCCTACGAGAACCGAAGCCGCCCTTTGACAAATCTAAAATTATCGGATGGGACTGGGCCGGGACGAATATCCAGACAGAATCCCAAGGAGAAGATAGGACTGCAACAAGCGTGCAAGCACGGGTGATTCGCTACCTGCAGACCCAAGAAACCTACGACGTCCTATTCGACGATGATAGCCCCGGGGAAGCTGCGGACATCGTTGCAGTAAGAGTTGTCGGTGGGCTGAAGCAACCCTCCGAAATAAAAGTTGATTTCTTTCACTGCAAGTTTTCCCGCGGAGCAAACTCGGGAGGGCGCGTGGAGGATTTGTATGCGCTCTGTGGACAGGCTCAAACTAGCATTTGGTGGGCCGGGTCGCCAGCGAAGAAGTCCGACCTGTTCACACATCTCATGCGGAGGGAACAACTCCGCCGCGACAATGGGAGGGCCACGCGATTTGAGATCGGTAGTGTGGAAGTGCTCCACACCATCAGAGAAATCTCCAGATCTCTCCCCGTTTCAATTGCAATTACGATCGTTCAGCCCGGGCTTTCGAAAGACCGAGTCTCGGAAGACCAGCTCAGGCTCCTCGGTGTCACCGAACATCACCTAATGGAAACGCTTGCATTGCCTTTCAATGTGATCGGGAATGCTCGGTAAGTGACCTTCGCAAAGACCAATGTTCCTCCCGAGCTGCCCTGCGATACTTTCGCGCGTGGAATGTTGGTAACACGAGACACATCTGCCTTCTCTCGGTTGAATAGCGTTCCGTGCTATTTTCACAATCTCCGATAATCGAAAATAGTGAGACTAGCCATTTGCGGCGAGGCGCGGGGCCGCACTTCCAGGCGGGCGCGCCCAGGGTTCCATCGACATAATAAGATAACAATGGTACAACCTAATAGTATAATTATCGTACCGGCGCAACAGTATAAATACAGCACAACGCAATCGGCTAATGGAAGCACGAAGCCTGAAGGCAACCGGCTATGGCCAGCCCCCCTGAGAAACTCGCGCAGTCCCTCGAAATCCTGAGGAAACTCCAGACCGCGGAAGGGGCGGGGGCGATCCGGGCGCGCGACCTGTCACGCACGCACCGGGAGCGCCTCCTGCGCAACGGCTTCCTGCAGGAAGTCATCAAGGGCTGGTATATCCCGAGCCGCCCGGACGAAGTGAAAGGCGATAGCACGGCCTGGTACGCATCCTTCTGGCGTTTCTGCGCCGCGTATCTGGAAGCGCGTTTCGGCGCGCGCTGGTCCCTTTCACCGGAACAATCGCTTTCGCTTCATGTCGGCAACTGGACCGTGCCCGGCCAGCTCGCCGCGCGGTCGCCACGCGCGGGCAACAAGGTCACGAAACTCCCACATGGTACGTCCCTGCTTGAGCTTCGCATCGCGCTGCCGGGCGCAGCGGACCGGAAGGAAGCGGCCGGCCTGAGGCTGTTCTCGGTGGAATCAGCACTGATCGCGTGCTCGCCTAATTATTTTTCGAACAATGCGATGGATGTCCGCGCGGTGTTGCCAATGATCCGCGATGCCTCCGGCCTTCTCCGCCGGCTCCTTGAGGGCGGTCACACGGTGATCGCCGGACGCTTGGCCGGAGCCTTCCGCAACGTCGGCCGCGACAGCATCGCGGACGATATCGTGAAGACGATGGCGGCGGCCGACTACGCCGTGCGGGAGAACGATCCCTTCACTGACAAGCCCTCCCGGGTCATCGGAGCCCGCGAAACCTCTCCTTACGTAAACAGGCTGCGGCTGCTCTGGCAGAAAATGCGCGAGCCGGTCATCGAACGCTTCCCAAAAGCGCCGGGGCCGCCGCGCAATATGGAGGAGTACCTGAAGCGCGTCAACGACGCCTACGTCACGGACGCCTACCATTCGCTGTCGATCGAGGGCTACCGCGTCACGCCCGCTCTTATCGAGCGCGTCCGCGGCGGCACATGGAATCCGGAAGCCGACGAGGGCGACCGCGAACAGCGGAACGCCATGGCGGCGCGCGGCTACTGGCAGGCCTTTCAGTCCGTGCAGAAAAGCCTCGGCAAAATTCTGAAGGGGGAAAATCCGGGAGAGGTCGCAGACGCGGACCACCGCACGTGGTATCGAGAGCTGTTCGCGACGAGCGTCACCGTCGGCCTGCTGAAGCCCGCCGATCTCGCGGGCTATCGCAACGGCCAGGTCTATATCCGCAAGTCGATGCATGTGCCGCTAAACCGGGACGCGGTGAGGGACGCGATGCCGGCGTTCTTCGACCTCCTGAGGGAAGAGCCACATCCGGCTGTGCGCGTAGTGCTCGGGCATTTCATTTTCGTCTATATCCATCCTTATATGGACGGCAACGGCCGCGTCGGGCGCTTCTTGATGAACACGATGATGGCGTCGGGCGGATACCCGTGGACGGTCATTCCGGTAACCGACCGCAACGCCTACGTGAACGCTCTCGAAAAAGCGAGTGTCGGCGAGGACATTGCGCCCTTCGCAGACTTCCTCGCTGGGCTGGTGAAAAAACGACTGGCGGGCGATCCCTTGCCGGCGGTGCCGAAAGCTTCGACCGTAGACGAACGCTAAAACAATTCTCGATCTGCAGGAGTGCGCATGTACGAGTTGCCGAAAACGATTCCAGACGTGGAGATGCTGCTGGCACCGAAGAGCTGTGATCAACGATCCTCTTCCTCCTAAAGAAAACGGAACGAACCAACGTTTCACACATGCAATCTGCAGAAAGAGATATGGGGCATTTCACGTCCGGCCAGCCGCAACCGCGGCACAACGAAAACGAAATACTTAGTCGAAGCTATTCAACGCACACTATGCCTTGAATACTGTCCTGTTTGGAAGAGGAAGAATAAGCGCTGCGGGGTGGTAAGCAGGATGCAATTCTCGAAGAATAACTTCGGTAAGCGCGGGTGTGGAAGCTACTTCTTCCGTCGAAACGTCCAACGAGTAGCACGATTCGGCAATCCTACCCTTGTAGTTGCTGAGGCCATCGGACTAACCTCGATTCTGCAATAAGAAGGTAAGTAAGACTATCATTGACACGTGCATGCTACCTGCAGTAAATTGTCGCATTCAGCGAGACAGCCCTTCGAGAAGGCGACTTCTCGATCGAGGGGGGGACTTCTCGTTGCTTCCCTGTTAATACCAATTTCTTGCACCGCTCTTTAGATCGAGCGTTTGGCGGCTGTGTGTCTCGATCACTACCGGCAGAGGATCGCTCGATGATTGCTGATCTTTTTCCTTGAGTGAGTTCGAGAGCGTGAGTGTTCTTCTACGTATGGCCAGCGATCCTCCAAATCGAGGGTATGCGCTTGCGGCGATAACTCCTTCTATTTCGGTTGGCGCGCCGATTGTTCGCCGTGCCGCGATCGAAGCAACCACGGGAAGCTATGAACTTAGCAACAAGTCCCGGTCGGTCATTGATCAAAGAGACTTGCCGTGCTGCGTCTCGTGCGCGCTGAGTTCAGCTATGGAAATCATCGATACCGGTGCGCCGGCCCTTTCCCCTCTTTTTCATTACTATGTCACCCGCTACGACAACGGAGGCGCCAACACCGACGGATTCCTTAATCTCGATGACGGTCTCGACACTTTGACTAATGAGGGAATCTGCAGCCGAACGCTGCATTCACCTCCCTTTACCGTAGCGGGAACGGCCACGAAGCCTTCGGCGGAGGCATATGCCGACGCGTTGACGCGCGCTCTGGGGCGGCGTGGCATTCACCTGCGTTACACACTTTTGGGCGGACCATCGATGGTAGTAGCAATCCGCGAAGAGCTGGCCCAAGACCATCCAGTTGTTATCGGGATTCAGCTTCCCATGGGGTACCCTGGGGCCTTTTTGAATTCCCGGCTTGAATGGCTCGATCCCCAGAACCCACCGCTCTCGCAGTCCGGGCATTGTGTGCTTGCAGTAGGGTACAACGACGTTCGAACCAGCCTTCATATTCAAGACAGCCGTGGACGCTCAGCATTTGATGGCGGGCTCTGGTGGATGGGGTACCGGATAGTGGATAGCGGAGTGGTCCAAGAAGCATACAGTCTCATTCCATGAATAGGAGAACGATTG
>JBELAI010000294.1:0-9777 GCA_049508975.1 Occallatibacter sp.
TGGATTCATAGCCCGCAGATCGAACGGCAAGGTAGTACTCAGGCGCGGGGCCAGAATCCTTTTGGTTTCCTTGGCCAGCTTGACGTCATCCTCCGAGGGGATGAAGGAGATGAGAGACGCGGCAGTAGACATGGCTGTAAACCTCAATTGAGATTATACGCAATCGCAGCAAACGAAGGCAAGTGCAATAATCGAAAATTGGCGCAAGGGATTGAATGCGCACTCCAAATGATGTTTTTGAAACTCTCCACAACTGCAACCGTGTATGCCCCGCTGAAGTTCTACGGTGCAATCATTTTGCCTGCACATGATCGATGTATAAATGTAGAAGAGCACTTCGGCGTGTTGGGCGAGCGTAGGAGGGGCTTGGAAGTTCTGGAGTTCTGGGAGATCTTTGTACGTGATTTGTACGGAAGATTTGGCAATCGTGGCATTGCTTGAATTGCTGGTATTCCCAGAATCAGTAAGTTGAGTGTTTTCAACACTGATGTCGGGTTCGACTCCCGCCGCCTCCACCAATAACTTGTTTATTTTCAATAATTTACAAACGAAAAGCGCAAGAAAAGCGAAAACATTGCCACGGGTAAGCTGTTTAGAATTAAGTAGATCCGAAACTTGATCGGCCACTCCGATGAACCGCCTCCCGAAAAAACGATCAATATTTTCGTAGTGTGCGAAAATATTCGGATATACGGATTCGGAGGAAGAAAATGCGGGCCGAAATTGAAACTAGGGAACTGGTCGTCTGGGCACTGCAAAAGTCGCTGGCGGAAGCCAAATCCCTTTTCGCTCTATACTCACCGAAATTCCAGACCGTCCCGTGCAACGAAATGACAGCCTTCGCAAAGGCGACTGTGAGCGTTTTGTATCTGTCGAACCCTGAACAGGAAACTACCGTCGAGAACGTACTGGTCGCACTGCGACAATGCAGAGTGTCAAAGCTGCTGGTCTACACGCCGCGCCATTCTTCGGATTTTGCATTCCGCGTGGGGACGATGGTAGGACGTCGCAAGTTCGCCGAGGCTGAGTGGGCTTTCAACTGGCCGCACTTGAGGCAGCTCTTGAAGGCACGGAACATCCAGACCCACGCTCGGCACGACATAGGTGAAAGTAACGACTTCTCCCTGTTGGAAGCGAGACAAAGGCTCGGACTGAGCCAGAAGCAACTGGCAAGAGCCCTGAACGTGACCGCGCGAACCTTGCAGAATTGGGAGTCCAGTAAGGGAATTAGCCAAATGTCCAAAAGAACAAGAGACCTGCGCGAATTGCTCTCACGAATGGATGATTACGTTGTCGCCTCAATGGAGAAGGAATGGCTATTGTCTCCACTTGAGGCATTTGCCGGAAGTTCTCCGCAAAAGCTGATCACCGAGGGCCGAATGCGAGATCTGGTCATCGAGTTCGACAGATTGCGAGAAGGGCAGCCGGTCTGACTCTCGATGCCAGACAGCAGGTTGTGATCAAGCAATGGGTTGCGGAGCTGGCATTCGGGCCCAGTGCGAGTTAGAGCGGTTTGCTCGTGTCCGTTTTGGAGCGGATCCTGAAAGTATGATGAAACTGCTAGAAGCCGGCGTCGTGTTCCGCAGAGAGCTACCCTGCTCTTCCGACGAGGTAAGCCGCAATAGCCGATCAATGGAGTACGGTGCGCTGCTTTCCAAGCTCTGATAGTGACGCACCTGCAACTTTCTTGGCTCCCGGTTCGCCATGCGCGAACTGGTAGCCTCCAACGACGATGGCGATCAGGCTGGCGACCTTCGCAACCGTGCCAGTGAACAGCGTTTGCATTGCAGTGAAGCCGGTATCGAACGGCGACTGTGCGAAAGCAATCGCCGGGAAGAGGATCAGCAGGGTCAAGAGGCTAAGGCTGGGACGAAGCCGGCGCAGGCCGCCCGTGCGTGCTGCCTGCAACCGGTGTGTGGGCGTGAGCGTGGCAATCATCGGCACCTCCAGCGGCCCTGGTAGGGCCGCGATATGCCGTGAACGTAAGCCAGATTCGCCCGCCGCGTCCAATAACTTTTTGGAAGTAGCCGATAACCTTTTTGGATTTTGCGATAGCGGTAAGTTTCACAATGCGAGATCAATTGGATAGGAATAGTCGCCGCGGTCCGTCCAAAATCAATTGCTCGAATCGGCAGAATGCTTCTTCTCTAATGACGAGGTAGTATAGTTCAACGTTGAGGTACTGGATCATGACGAACAGGAGCATGGCTGGGCTTGTGCAGAGAGAAGCCGACCTCATTTCGACGATCGACAGGGTACTCCCTGATTTTGCAAGGGCTTGCCATGCAGACGACATTCCCGTCGTTGTCCTGCACCAGGATGCATTCGCTGCCGATTATCAAGAAGAGGAATATAGACTCATGGGAATGGCGATAAAGTTCGCCGGAATCTGCGGCAAAGAGATTCGCATACACGGCAGAAATCGGAAAACTGTAGATCAGGTCAAGACGATTCACTGAGGATGCTGTTGAGCGCGCTTCGTGTGCGCTCCTTTTCGTGCCACTGCCGGTACCCGACGCATCCGGCGCGCGGATTTGAGATCAAGCCACTGGTTCGCGTGAGGATAGAGGTCGAGGATCGTTTGCCTGGATTATTTGCAAGTCCGTAAAGGGCCATCTGGGTGAAAAGGCAGAGGTCGAATTGACAGAGGTCGTGGGTTCGTTAAGGGTGCGATAAGGGTTCCCATGGGTTCCTCAAGGCGCTGCAGGTGTCGCCCGTTGCCCCTGGTTTCTGTTAGTTACGGGTTCCGGCGGCAGAGTTCCAGCTGCGCCTGAGACGCCTCGCTGAAAGTTCTGGCGGTCGGCGGCCACGGAGAAAAGCGGCGACCTCATCTGGCCGTTTCTGTTTCCTAGGGATCGCAAAAGGGGATAGATCGCAGATTGCGATGCGTTCTTCTGCCTTATTGCTCAGCGGCACCCAGGCGGTTGATGTCAGCAGGTGCCCAGACGACTGCCACGACTATGGCTGTGAGCTCCATGATCAAGCCGTTGACACGCGGGTCCCAATACGAACCGTGGATTGGAAACAATTGCCAGGTGAGGTTGATGGTGGTGTGAAAGACAGCCATAGCGAAGACGCTTTTGCCTGTGTTGTTGTAGAGCCATACCATGATAACCCGAGCCGCCACTGTACCGAGACACCACCAGGCGATCCATGCTGGCGAGCGGTGAACCTGCACCAACGGCACAATGTGCCAAATGGCCCACACCAACCCCAACATAATGCTAGCTGGAAGTGCGCCCCACCGATCCTGCATTGGATCGATTGCATATCCTGACCAGCCCAGTTCCTCGCCCAACGCCAGGATGAATACCGAAAGAGACATGGCCAACGTCGCAACAACCGGGACTTGGGGGATTGGGAGTTGCACCCCCATCCAACGCATCCATCCATACGACAAGATCGTGACTCCAGGCATCAGAAGGAGAATCGGCGCGTACCAAATCTTCGCTTTGATTCGCTTGTAATCGAAGGATCTCTTCAGCAGGTCTCTCACGCCCGCCGTCTTGCTTTCACGGTAAACGAGAATGATGGCGGCTATGGCCGGACAGAAGACCACTATAAGCGCAGTCACCGGAACGCCTGGTACTAGTTGATATCCGACTAGGGGGCCTGCCAACAAGAACGGAAGGGAAAGAGCGAAAACCAATAAGAAGAACTTCAGCGGTGACCTGCGCCGCGATGGGATGGTTGTCATGGAACCCTCGGGTGCCTAGCCTGCAGGGTCTGAAGGAACGATGCGATTTCACGCAGGGCGTCGGCGTAATGACCGACCAAGGCATGACCGCCAGTTGGAAAGATGATGTCCCTGCCGTCGGGCACGCTGGCTGCAATATACTTTGCCCGAGTGGCCGTGCCGAACCTGTCGTCTTCGGCGCTGATCGTCAGGACTGGGCAGGCGATCTTCTCGATAGGAAACGATTCGTGCGTGGCAGCAGTCTTAATGTCGAAGTTCATCCCTGCGATGCGCTGGCTTACCGGCTGAAGGTGGTCAAGTAATTGCCGCACGCGCGCTTTCTCGTTTGGCTCGGCTGCGCGCACCACGTCAGCATCTGTGCCGAGCATCATGCGGGTCATTCCGCCGGGCATGATCGGCATCAGTTTCAAGAGTGCCCAGGCGACGAAATTGGAGTGGACCATCGCGCTGACGACGGCGCCACCATGGATGGTTGTCCCCGCCGGCAAGTAATTGGCGGGAACGAGAAGCACCAGCGCACGGCAGCGATCCGGATGACGGATGGCGAACTGCATGGACGACCAGGCGCCGGCAGAGATGCCAACAACAACCACCTTGTCGATGCCAAGATGGTCGAGGAGTTGGACATAGGCATCGGCCTGCATCGCGATCGTAGGGTTGCCGGGCATGGTCGAGCGGAGATAGCCAAAGCGGGACGGAACGATGAGGCGATATCCGCGCACGGCCATTGCGCTGGTCATGTCGATGCCCTGATCGAAGCCGCCTTCTGCGCCGTGGACGATCAGCATCGGCACGCCCGCGCCTATCTCGGCGAATTCCAAAGTGCCGAAGGACGTCTGTATCGTTTGGCTGCGGCCAACGAGGAGTGCGCGCGCGGCTTTCATTTCAAGCGCATAGATTCCATAGACGCCAGCGGCGGCAACGATGAGGACTGTGAGAATGACGAAAAGGATTCGGCGCGTCAAGGCATCTCCTAACTGGGCAATTCCGCAACAATGTCGTCGAGGCAAGAAAGGATGCTATTCAGATTACGGTGATTCCTAACAGGCTGATGCCGAGTGTAAAGGCTGGCTCCAGCGTCATTGGACGCTCAGGAATTGCTGCAGGCTATCGGCCGCGCTCGCGATTGATCGCGCCAGGCTGAGTTTCGCAACGTTGTGGGCGAACACGCTGTTGATCACATCAAGCTCGGCGGAGGTTAAAGACTCCTGGGCCTGTACAACCTCCACATTGTCGGTCACGCCAGCATCGAACCGCTGGCGCGTCAACTCCAAGGTCTCTCTTGTAACCTGCAGGTTTCTCCGGGCCACTTCCACCTGACTCGTTGCTGCCCGAAGATCGAGGAAAGCATTCCGGACATCGCTTTCCACCAGACTCCTGGTGTCTTCGAGTTCCGCCTTTCGCTGAGCTAGAGAGGCCTTTGCCTCTGTGATTTCTCCCTCCGTGCGGCCTCCCAGCCAAATCGGAACATTGAGAGAGGCCGCGCCAAAATATGTCGTATGAACCTGTGAAGGGTTTGTTCCGATCCCTCCGTAGTTGCCGTTGACAGTAAGGGAGGGAACTCTCTCATCGCGAGCAGCGGCAAGTGTGTGTTCGGCGGCATGAACCTGCGCCTCGGCCGCTTTAATATCCGTACGACATTCGAAGGCCTGCTTGAGCGCGTCCTCAAAGCTAAGATCGGGCGCGGCCAGGAAGGGCACATCGTCGGTCAGATCGTATTCGTCGCTAGGAGGTAGACCGGTCATTCGGGCCAGAATAATCTTCTGCTTGGCCACTTCGTTCTCAAGCGATATGACTCGCTGTTGCTGCGTAAGCTCTTCAACTTCGCTTCGATCAACGTCAATCTGAGGCACCAGTCCCACGCTTCGCTTTTGCTGAGTCTGCTGAAAGAGCGCCGTTGCAGTGTCGAGTTGCGCGTGTGCGGACTTTACCCTTTCCTTGGTCGCAATCACTTGCAGATATGCGCCGCACACCGCGAGGACAACCATCTCTCGCGCATCCCGCGCGGCGAACTTGCTGGCGCGAAAGACATCTCTTGACGACCGGTAGTTGTTCCACGCGCTGAGGTCGAAGATCGATTGAGTCAGGCTGCCGCGCAGATCGATATTGTTGAACGGCCCGATGGTCGGCGGAATGGCAAAGCCGGGAATAGAGATGCGTAGCCCTTCCGCCGTGAGGCTGATTTGCTGTAGAGTCTCGGCCAGATAGCCGCTCGCATTTGGGAGCAGCGCGCTTCGCGCAACCTGGCTCTGACCCGATGGCTTCGCGGAGAGAGAGCTTACCCGAGAATGGCATTCTCGCCGTGCTCGAAGCGCTTCCCGAAAAGGGCCCCTGGACCTGAACTGTCGGGTTGATTGTATCTACGCTGGTTGTCGTTCCTGCAATGGGAGACTCTACTGCGGTCACCGACCCGCTTTGTCCAGTGCGCCCAGACAGGGGGAGCGGGGTTGCTTGTGGGGTCTGCGATTGGGCCGCACGCGACAAGATGAACAGGGTTCCCAAGCAAAGCACCACGGCAGGTACCCTCATCCGGAGAATCGGTGTCGTCGTAGTCTTCCGATGATTCATGTCAAGGTACCTCGTGATTAACTGAGCTGCTTTCGGAATCGCCAGACACTGAGGGAGCCAAGCACCAGCGTAATCATGAGCAAGCTGAGGAAGTTCGGCCAAAGGTCCATAATTCCACTGCCCTTGAGCGTGCTTCCACGCGCGATGGTTGCGAAATGGTGAATTGGGTTGAGTACCGTGAAAGGCTGCAACCACTTCGGCATCGCCTCAACCGGATTGAGTGCTCCAGACAAGGATGAAAGCGGCGGATTGACGAAAAAGCACGTGAGCTGCGCTTGTTGGGCAGACTTACTGAACGTGGAGATGACAGTGCCAATGCTGATGCCGGACAAAATGCATAGGGCGCCACCGGCAACCAGAAGGAGAACATTGCCGTGGAAGGGAACATCGAACGCAAATTTGAGGACGCCGATGGCCAGGAACATCATCAGGAATAACAGCAAAAACAGCGGGGTGATCTTGGCGATGATGATCTCTGAAGTAGAAGCCGGGGACATGAGCAACTGTTCGAGCGTCCCGGCTTCCCGTTCGCGCACCATAGCCGCAGCGCATATAAGGGAGCTATCCAGGATCAACAGCAATCCAAGCACACCGGTGACGATGAACCACGAGTCGACCAGACCGGGGTTGTAGAGAAACGCCGGTTCAAGCTGCACTTGGCCGCGGCGGGCGAGGTTTGATCCGTCGATTGGCTGGACGCGGACATGAATCCCCTGCGCCCGAAGCCCTGAATTGAATCTCTGAATCATGCTTTCCGCATATCCGCGGCTGATCGTGGCGGTGTTTGCATTCGTGGCGTTCAGCAGGAATTGAATGGTGGTCTGGCGATCCCGGAGCAGATCCCGCGCATAGTCGTAAGGAACCACCATTCCAGCGTCGGCCTTTCCTTGGCTCACCGCATCTCCCAGTTGGTCGGCCGAGGAATAGTAACCCGCGAGGCGGAAACTCTTGCTCTCAGTCAACGTGGCAATCAGTTCCCGACTCTCTGGCGACCGGCTATCGTCGACAATGGCGAGAGGTACGTTTGTTACCGCCGAGCTTAGCGCAAACCCTACGAGCATTAACTGAATAACGGGCAGGACGATCAGGGTAAACATGAGTTTGCGGTCGTGGCGAGTCTGGGCAAACTCCTTCTTGATTAGTGCGCGTAGGCGATAGCTGAAGAGAGAACTCCAAAGTTGTCTCATGGTTTAGGCCTTCACCTGCATCCTTCTCATGCCGTGCCATGCAATTCCGTAGAAGAGAGTTCCAATCGCGCCGATAATCAGGACCTTGGACCACATCGCTGGCCATCCGCCACCCTGCAAGAGCGCGTCTCGAACGATTTCGATGTAATACCGGCCCCAGACGAGGCTTGAGACCCAACGGAGTCCAGGCGGTATGTTTTCGACAGGGAAGATCAGGCCGGAAAGCAGGAATACGAGCAGGAATCCGCCGAAGGCCACCGCCTGCAAGGCCGAGGCCTGGTTGGGGATGACCGCTCCGACCATCGTTCCAAACGCAGCAACACAAAACGCATACAAGACGGTGGCGATCAAGGCGGGCGTAGGGTCGCCGGCAAAGCTCAGGCCAAAGTAGGTGAACAGAAGCAAGGACATGATGAGACACTCCGCGAGCGCCACAATCATGAACGCGATAATTTTCCCCAGCAGGAATTCATGTGCGGGAATGCTCGATACGTAGACCTGCAGAATTGTCTTCAGCTCTCCCTCTTTCGCCATGGCAAGCGCAGCCAGCAGTGGCGGGAACATGGAGATGCCAAGCACGAATATCCCCGGCCCGTAGAACTTCTTTGAAGAGAGCCCGGGGTTGAACCAGAGTCGAATGGCGGTCTGGATCGGTCCTGTTTGCGCTCCGCTGGCCTGCTGGTTGTACGAGGTTGCTATCTGGCCGGCATAAGCCGTAACCAGTTTGGCCGTGTTTGCATCCGATGCGTCCACCAGGAACTGGACGGGAGCGTTAACGCCGCGAGCCATGTCCCGGCCGAAGTGCGACGGGATGATCAGCACGGCTCGCGCAGCATTGGAGGCAAGGGCCGCCTCGGCGGATTTGTCTACCGGCCAGGAGACCACTTTCAGGGTTATCGAAGCCCGGAAGGCGTCAACAAGGCTATTGGAAACCGTTGAACCGTCAAAATCCTGCACGACAATTGGAAGCTCGTTCACGGTGAGCGAAAGCGCCGAACTCATCAACAGAAGCAGGAACACGGGAAGGGCCAGCGCGAGGGCCAGGGTGCGCCAGTCTCGAATAATCTGTGTCAACTCTTTCCGCATTTGTGCGATGATTCGCCTCATGCGAACCCTTCCTTAGTCATCGGTGGCCGTCTTTCCCTGAGCGCGCGCTCTCTCAACGATGGAGATAAACACGTCTTCGAGCGAGATGGGGATTTCTCTCGCGCTGGTCACGTGGAGCCCGTCCCCTTCAAGCTGCATTGTGGTCTCCTTGATGGCGGCAGCAGGGTTTTCGTCGGTGATCATATGCAGACGCTCGCCGAAAAGGGACACTCGCCAGTTTTCTGTTTTGCTCTTTAATAGGTCCGCGGCGCGTTGGGGCTGGTCGATAATGAATTCGAGTACATGCCCGGATTGCTGGCTCTTGATGCCGCTCGGCGTGCCCTCGGCCACGAGTTCGCCCGCAACCATCATTCCCAGACGATTGCACTGTTCCGCTTCCTCAAGATAGTGAGTTGTCACGAGGATCGCCGCGCCGCCATCGGCCAGCTGATTGATCATTGTCCAGAACGCGCGCCGCGCCAGAGGATCGACGCCCGAGGTCGGCTCATCTAGAAAGAGAATGTCCGGCTCATGCATAATTGCAGCGCCGAAGGCCACGCGCTGCTTCCAACCCCCCGGCAGGCTCCCAGTGATCTGATTCTCTTTTCCATTGAGCCCTGAAAAGGAAAGCACCCAGCGGATTTTTTCTTCGCGGTCCTGGTCGGGCACGCCATAGACGCCCGAAAAGAAATCGAGGTTCTCACGAATCGTCAAGTCTTCATACAGCGAGAATTTCTGCGACATGTAACCGATGCGCTTGCGGACAGCTTCCGTCTTCAGATTGCCACCTGTACCACCCAACTCCATGGTTCCGCTTGTCAGGTCCAACAGCCCGCAGAGCATCCGGATGGTTGTTGTCTTGCCCGCCCCATTCGCTCCGAGAAGTCCGTATACCTCTCCGTTTCGAATCTCGAGACTCACATTCTTCACAGCCGTGAATGATTTGAACTCTTTGACAAGATTCTTTGCACCGACCGCAACTTGTCCGCGCAGACTGCCGTGATCCTGCTTTGCAGGAAACTCTGTGGTGTCACTCTTCTCGCGCAGAGTACGCAGCTTGTTTACAAAAATGTTATCGAGTGTCGGTTCCTCGACACGAATCTCGCCGACCGATAAGCCTGCGCCTTTCAGCTTCTCGGTGATCCACTTCTGCTCCTTATCCGGATCGTGCACCAGCAAGTCGAGCCTGTCGCCGAACCGTTGAACGTCGAGGACGTCCTTATCAGGCCCTGACCCCTC
>JBELAI010000295.1:0-7805 GCA_049508975.1 Occallatibacter sp.
GCGCAAACAGGGTCCGCCCCTCCCGGCGCCATCACGGAAGAGGAACTGAAACAGACGCTGGTGGGCAAACAGCTTTACCTGCGCGGCGGCTACCTGGGGGACTCTCTCAATTTCGACGAGCACGGCCACATCGTCGGCCACTCTCCGCAAGGCTCTTACACACTCAGCGTGATCCAGGTCGACCATGTGCGCCTGACCAAGCACAAGGTGGAAATCGAAGGTATCCGCTTCGGCCTGCATTTCAACGAACAACTCGCATATGAAGACTCGTCGAAAGCCTATGACAAGGTCCGCATCACGCCGAAAAAAAAGATCGTCAAAATCACCATCGACCGCGAAATGGTTGTAAATCCAAAAAAGAAGAAAGAGGCATCAAAGGGCAAGTCGGTAAAGCCCGCCGGTCCAGCCACACCCCCAGCCGCAACCCCTGCGCAGGCAGCCGCTCCTGCAACAGGGACCGCAGTTTCAACACAAGCCTCAGCCGCGCCAACAATCGCGCCTTCCTCCGGAACCGCTTCTGAGCCGGCTGAAATGAGCGAGGCCGACCAGCTCAAGGCCTCAATCGCCGCAACGCCCGAGGCAGAGCGCCCCGCCGATCCCAACAGCGTCACCACGACTACATCGCAGGCGCATGCAAATAAGCTGCTGAGAGATGCGCTCGAAGCCGCATTCGCTCCCGGCCTCGACGACCGCATGATGGCCGCAATGCCTGACTTCTGGAAGCTTTATTACCAGGCCGCCGCGGCCAAGTCAGACTATCGCCCAACGGATCCATCCGTCCTGCGCCAGAGCACCGTGGATCAGAAGGCGCAACTTCTCACCAGCTTCGAACCGGACTCGAACGATTTTGCTCAGGCGGCAGGCGTGGCCGGCATGGCCCTCTATCACACCATCATCGGCCCCGATGGCAAGCCCGGCGACATCGCGGTTGCCCGGCCCATCGGTTTCGGCCTCGACGAGAATGCGGTTGCGGCCATCCGCAAGGCCAAGTTTTCGCCCGCCGTCAAGGACGGCAAGCCTGTCCCCGTGATGCTCGATCTTGTCGTGCAATTCCGCATCTTCTCCAAGCGCACCGCCGTCCAAAGCCAGCCGGAGACCGCAGACAAGGAAAAGCCCGCCGAACCGGTCCTCCCTGGACCCTATAGCGTGGCGCACCCATAGGGGTCTGAGCCCACAGTTCATATAGAAAACAACCCTGTCATCAGGAGCAGCCTGACTTGCCCCGGCAAGTTACGGCGGATGCAATGAACATCCGCCACGAACGCTCCGTGCCCCGTTCTTGCGATTTTTTCTATCGCAAGGGCGGGAAACCTCAACTCGCAACCAACTTGTCATCGAGATCGGAGCGTACTTCAGCGGAGTCGAAGGACCTGCTATTGGGCGCTTCATGGCCTGAGACACTGCTTCAGAGAAATGCAACCAAATTCAGATTCGCCACACTAGGGTCTGCTCGCTGTGCAGGCATTTATTCCCGTTGTATCCTCGATCCATGAGTACGCCTTTTCTCAAGTTGATTCAGCGGGGAGCCACTGCGGAAGTGGCTGACGCTGTGCTCGCCGACCCGGAACTTGCGACGTCGCGCGATGCACAGGGAGTGTCCCCTTTAATGTGGTCCGTCTACTTCGGTCAGCCGCTGGTGCGGGACTTCCTGCTCTCCCGCCTGGAAGCCGATGGCGTCGCTCTGGACGTGTTTGAAGCGGCAGCCACCGGCGATGAAACGCAGCTTCGCTCCCTGCTTGCAACGGAGGGGGAACTCGCGCATTCCTTCTCCGGCGACGGCTGGACGCCTCTCCATCTTGCCGCAGCCTTTGGGACACCGGGGGCCGTCTCTACGATTCTGGATGCCGGAGCTAGCGTCGACACTTTCAGCAAGAACCCGCAGCAGAACCAGCCGCTTCACGCAGCCCTTGCCCTGGGGAAGAATGCGGAATCGATCAGGCTGCTGCTGGAACGTGGTGCACCGGCCAACACCGCACAGGCCGGTGGTTTCACGCCGTTGTTTTCCGCGGCGATCGCCAACCGAAGGGATCTGGTGGAGATGCTCCTCGCGTTCGGTGCCGACCCTCATCGGAAATGCGACGCGGGTAAGACAACTCCGTCCTGCACCGGCGTAATACGGTCTTACAAGAGCCGCGAAGGTAGTTCGCACCGCTGCCCCACCCGGCGCACAGGGCCGTAAGACACCGAGGAAAGCCCCACGGGCATGTAAGACACCGCCGTGCAACCGTCCTACCCGCCTTACACTTGTCCCACGGAGTGTCCCACTCATCCTACGACGATCGGGACGCAATCAAGATCAGAGTCTTCTAAACAGAACAATTTCGGTTGAAGAACTCTCACCCGACAGCCACGACTCCCACAACTCCACCCGATTACCTGCAATCCAAAATCCAACCAGGCAGTCCTGACTATTCTTCCTGACGGATGATTTCCTCAAGTTTCGGCTTGTGCTTGGTTTCGCGGCCAGTGCGGGGTTCGGTGTCGACTACTCGCGCGGGCTTGGGTTGGCCCACGCGCTCGCGAGCGTTCGCCTTGACGGCCTTGGTGGCGGAGAACTTTCCTGGCTTGCGTTTCGTCATGAGGGCAGCTGCCGAGTTCCTTTGTCGTATTGTCGAGTATGGAATAAACTCACCCTTGAAGGGAAGTGCCGGAGACCATGGAAGAGCGCGATTTTTTCATTGAGACCACCGAATTGCGGAACCACAACTTGACTTGCCCCAAATGCGGGCAGGCGGCGGAGTACAAGGTCACGTGGGTTGTGAGGCGGAAGCGACCGCAAGTGCCGCGCGGTGCGGACGAGCGCGATCGGGCGCGGTTTGCCAAGGCGCAGTCGTACATGGTGCGCCGGGATGACAAGCTGGCATGCGCCAACATGCGCTGCCGCAAACCCTTTGAGATCACGCAATTACAATCGCTCGCGTTTCTTTCCGAGTAGCCTGGTCCCCATCCCTGAAACCAGCATCCTGCGTTTCAGGGGAATATCCACTTATAAAGCACTGATTCTATTGAATTGAGTGGAATTCCTATACTTCAAGCCCCAATATTGCCTTCTCCCGGCCGCAAGGTGTGATTCAAATCACTGCAAACATCTCGGACTTAATTTGTCGTATATCAAAGAGGACTCATCTAGTCGTAGTTGAAGCCGAGGCCATGATAGTGGCTTCCCTTCCGAGAGACACGAGTGCTTCAACATGAGGGGGAACTACACCGTGAGCGGCCATAGAACGCCTGTTTTGCTATTATCCGCGTTATTATTTGCTGGTTTGCCTTCATGGGCATCGGAGAACTTTACCCTGAGTGGCACCGTCCACGACACTACCGGCGGGGTGATCCCCGGAGCCTCAGTAACCCTACATCTACCTGAAATCAAAGCCGTTCTGTCGACCGAGACCGACGCTCAGGGCAACTTTCAGATTGCTCTTCCCGCAGCCGGGACCTACCAGCTAGAGGTTCAGGAAGAAGGATTCAAACCCTACCATGCACAAGCAATCGCGACGACAGATAGTCCCGCCATTAAGGTAGATATCGCCCTGACCGTGGAAGGAACCACGCAAACCGTAGAAGTAACCGCCGACGCCCTGGCCGCCGAAACCACCAGCACCCAACTGGGTGAAGTCCTGAACACAACCAAAATCGAGAGCGTGCCTCTAAACGGCCGCAGCTTCACTGACCTCATGGCCGTGCAGCCCGGGATCGTTCCGCAGAGTTCGGCGCAACCTGGCGCGGTAATCATGACCGGAGTCGCTTCAACCCCGCCCTCCGGCGACGCCAACCCCGGCAACCTCTCCATCAGCGGCCAGCGCGAGGCTTCCAACGGTTTTCGTGTCAACGGCAGTGACGTGGAGGAGGATGTGAACATGGGCACGTCGATTGTGCCGAACCTGGACTCGATCGACAGCTTCCGCGTGCTGACCTCGAACTTCGATGCAGAGTACGGCAACTCCAGCGGCGGCCAGGTTCTGGTGGTCACCAAGGCGGGCTCGGCCGAGATGCATGGCTCTGCATTCGAATTCCTGCGCAACACGGCACTCGATGCGCGCAACTACTTCTCGCAGGACCGTGCCGCCTACCGCCAGAACCAATTCGGCGGTACACTCGGCGGCGAGCCGTTTCACAAGAGAGTGATGTTGTTCGCCGACTACCAGGGAACGCGCCTGGCCGAAGGCATGGATACGGGCGATATTTCGGTTCCGTCCCTAGCCGAGCGGGGCGGAGACTTCAGCCAGAACCCGCTAACCGGCAGCGTGAACGGCGATTCCTGGGCTGCTCTACTTTCGTCGCGACTTGGCCGAACCATCACTGCGGGCGAGCCTTACTCCGCAGTATTCCCCGGCGGCAACATCCCTCAGACTGCCTGGTCCGCCCCAGCCAAATACCTGCTGACCTCGATTCCTCAACCCAACGCCGGAAGCTCTCTCTTCTCCACCGCGACACAGGCGGAGACTCTGCAAGACGACAAGGGCGCGCTACGGTTCGACTGGACCCGCGGCAAAGGCACGCTCACCGGCTACTACTTTCTCGACGTATATTCGCTGGTCAACCCATACCCCACCGGCACCGGCGGAGCCAACGTTCCGGGGTTCGATGCCACCTCCAACGGTCGCGCGCAACTCGCCAGCGTGGCCCATATCGTCACCTTCGGCAATGCTGCGTTGAACGAGTTCCACCTCAGCTTCATGCGCAACGCGAATAACGTAGGTCAGCCCAAAGGCGGTATCGGTCCGTCGCTAGCCGACCAGGGCTTTTCAAACATCGTTGCCCTCAAGCCTTCAACAGAAGGAATTGAAAACGTCGCATTCAACGACTTCACAATCGGCGTGGACACCACAGCCCTGGTGCAAGCGGAGAACATCTACGAAGTAGCGGATGCATTTTCCCGCATCGTCGGCAAGCATGGCCTCAAGGCCGGCGGCGAGTTCCATGTCAACCAGATCAACACCCACCCCGACGTTGTTTTCAATGGGAGCTTCGCCTTCAACGGCTCCGAGACGGGGCTGGACTTCGCCGACTTCCTGCTCGGCGTGCCGTCCAGCTACACCCAAGGACAGGCGCGCGACTTCTACAACCGCAACCTCTACATCGCCGCCTTCGTCCAGGACAGTTGGAAAGCAACTTCTCAACTCACCTTCAACTATGGCGCGCGCTGGGACCGCATTCGCCCCTGGCAGGAAAAATTCAATCAGCTTCAGACGCTGGTCAAGGGCCAGCAGTCGCAGGTCTTTCCCGGCGCACCCCTCGGCCTCGTCTTCCCCGGCGATCGAGGAGTGCCGCGCTCTCTGGCGCCGGCCCACAACAGCATTTCACCGCGCATAGGCGTAGCGTGGACGCCCGCATTCACTTCGCCGTTCCTGAACAAGCTGGCCGGATCGGCAGGCAAGACCAGCGTGCGCCTGGGCTACGGCATCTTCTACACCGCCTATGAAGGCCTCTCCGCCGGAATCATGAGCGCCAATCCGCCCTACGGCTACACCTACACCTCGGCAGCGCCGCCGCTGTTCGAATCCCCTTTCACCGTATCCGCAACCGGCGCCAATGTCGGCCAGCGTTTCCCGCTACAAAACGTAGCCTATGGCGCCAGCCGCGCGCATCCCATTGCAAGCGTAGATTGGGCACAATTTGAGCCGCTCGTCGGCATTCCCGCCGTCGACCCGCGCGACGTTACGCCACTCGCCGAGCATTGGATGGCCAGCGTCGAGCGCCAGATCGGTTCCTCTACGCTAGCCACCGTCAGCTACGTCGGCGCATCGTCGCACCATCTACTTGTGCTTGAGGAAGCAAACCCCGCCGACCCCGCCTTATGCCTGAGCCTGGGTTCCGCCTGCGGCCCATTCAATGAGCAGGCCGCCCGCACCCAGTTTGGCCCCGCATTCGGCAGTGTCGAGTTGCAGCGCACCATCGCCAACGCCGCCTACAACGCTCTTGAAGCCACCGTGAATCATCGCTCTCACGGCCTCGAGCTTCTAGCCAGCTACACGTTCTCAAAGTCCATCGATCAATCCGCCGGGCTACCCGAACCTGTCAATCCCATAGACCCCTCGCTTAGTCGCAGCCTCTCTTCATTCGATATGCGGCACAACCTGGTCACCAGCTTCCACTACGAGCTACCCGGCCATAGCAAAAGAGGCCTGCTCCATGCAATGGCGGCAGGATGGGCCATCGCCGGCATCGCCCGCTTCACCTCGGGACTCCCGGTAACGCTCCTCAACAACAACGACACATCGCTGCTCGGCACCATTCCCAACGGCATCAACAACAACGGAGTGGACACTCCCAACTGGAGCGGTCAATCGCTCCACTTGCACCTCAATCCGCGCGGCAACACTGCCATATTCGATGCCAGCCAGCTCACGCTTCCAGCATTGGGAACCATGGGCAATGCGAGGCGCAGATTCTTTTCCGGCCCCGGGATCGAGAACCTCGACGCCACGTTATCCCGCAGTTTCCTGGTGAAGGATAATCGCGCCCTGGAATTCCGCGCCGAAGCGTTCAACGTCGCGAATCACGCCCAATTCTTCGGCGCCGCCGCAGTAGAGGGCAACATCTCCAGCGGCGCCTTCGGCCAGGCTGTGGGCGCCATGCCTCCCCGCCTGATGCAACTGGCGCTTCGCTACCGATTCTGATCGCAGTCACCGGCGACCGGAGTAGTGCGGACTCCACAGTTTCGCCGCACTGCGGTCCAATGAGGCTTTCAAGGAGCTTCCCCGCTGCCCTGGACTATCTTTTGAGCGTTGAGCTGCTTTCTTGTTTCTGCGTCCCTGCTCCCTGTCCTGCCATGCGATCCCAGGTCGGCTGCAGTTGTTGGGGATCGCGAATGCAGTTGAGAAACATGAGCCGGATGTCTCCGGAAATAGGTGCGTTTGCGAACATGCGATAGTTTTCAGGCAACGGTGGGCCGCCAGCAGTTCCCGCCGCAGGAATCGTGCGCGGGAGTTGGAAGGCATACATGCTGCCGGCCGCCAGGGCTTCATGCGGATACTGCAGCAGCCAGATACAGTTGTGACTTTCCTGAATCAGGTTGGCGGAGACAATGGCCCACTGGCCGCCATCTCCCGGCGTAGCCTCTTGACAATTCCAGAATTGCGCCTGGGGAACATACACCGTGGAATCAGAGAACCCATACGAATCGATCCATACGTGGGTCAGACCGCGTTGACGCACGAAATCCTCGGCTTCGAGAAGGCCCTGATCCCAATCGAGATTGGAATCGGCCACCACGGTGTAGCCGGGACGACCGCCGCTCAATGAGTTCAAGAATGGAAGGTAGTAGGGATAGGCGCGCACGGCCGTTACAACGGACGCCAGCGCCAATGCGGCCGTCAGCCAGACGCCGGCGCGGGCGGCAGGCCAGCCTGAAACTCGCAATAAGTTCAGCGCTCGCGGCAAGGGCGCCAGAAAGAGTATCAGCAGCGCGATGGAAACAGAGAAGTGACGGATGCTGAACTGGAATCGGCTGAGCATGCATGCGCCGCTGAAAACCACAAGGAAAACCCACACTGCCCGCCAATGCAACTCCAGACCTTCAGGTATCACCGCGAGCCGCACCGGACGAAACTTTGCAACCAGGCCAACCGCCAGCGCGAGAACCAGCAACAGGAGGAAGGCTAACGAGGATTTCAGCAGGAACACGACCGGAAAGTAGAACCATACGCCATGCGGGTACGAGTGCCCCAGAAGGAACGCAGGCGGCTTTGCGGTAAAGGTGAAGATGGCAAGACCACGCAGGTAGATCCAGGGTGGCATGAGCAATCTGCGCAGCAGAAGCGACGCCATGTTGTTTCCAAGGAAACCCAGAGAGTCGGTCGGCT
>JBELAI010000296.1:0-5945 GCA_049508975.1 Occallatibacter sp.
CTGGTCAAATCAGAGGAAGACCCGCAGGGAGGGCAGATCGCCGCTGAAGGGTGGACCTATTGTGATTCTTGATCGTGCATGGTATTTTCTTGTTTGTGCATGGTTCATCAGGGGCAATAAGAAAAAACGAGATTGAAAGTCGACTGCTGCGCGGCCTTCCCGTCAATGCCACTGCCCTCGCGAAGGAATTCCTGGTGTCCGAGGACGCCATCCGTCGAGATCTGCGGGCGTTAGCCGCCGAGGGCAAGTGCAAACGGGTTTACGGTGGCGGGCTTCCGATATCGCCGGATGGAGTCCCGTTTGAACACAGACTCTTGAACGACTCGAAAGAAAAACGCGCTTTAGCCTTGGCCGCCCTGACCTTAGTCTCTGAAGCTTCGACGGTGTTCCTCGACAGCGGCAGTACCAACTTGGCCCTGGCCAGAGAGATGCCGCCCGATCGCTCTCTTACAATCGCCACAAATTCGATCTCAATCGCAAGCGCCCTCCTCGATCGAAAGAATCTCAAAGTCATTGTTCTGGGAGGAGAGATCGATCGTGAAACCGGCGCGGCCATCGGGCTGTCTGCGATCCGCGAAGTCGAACGCTTGAGCTTTGATCTGTGTTTCATCGGAGCTTGCGCCGTTTCCGTTTCTCTTGGAATTGGCGCGTTCTACATGGCAGATGCCGAATTCAAACGCACACTCATTGCGAGAAGTGATCGCATCGCAGCGCTTGTCACTATGGACAAAGTTGAGACTCGGGCGCCGTTTCAGGTGGCCGCACTGGCAGTCCTTGACCATCTCGTTCTTGAGTCCGGCACATCGGACGAGATTGTCTCGACCTATTCCAATGCCGGCCCCAAAGTCATCATTGGGCAACCGTAGGTTGCGTCTCCTTCGACACAACCGAGAGCGGGAATTTTCATGACAGAGGGTTTGTATCTGGCGCGCGCGAAGCTATCAACCAGGCTGGCGTTCGTTGCCGCAGGTTTCGGCGTAGCTTGCTGGGCTCCCTTAGTGCCTTTCGCAAAGACTCGCTGCCAACTCGACGACGGCGCCATGGGGTTGGTTCTTCTGCTCTTGGGCGCCGGTTCCATCGTTGCGATGCCGCTTGCTGCGAACCTGAGCGCGCGCTTCAGTAGTAAGCCGGTCGTTCTCTCAGGTGGAGTAGGAATGGCACTCATATTGCCGCTCTTGAGCATCGTATCGTCGCCGATCGCCCTTGGAGTCGCGCTGTTCGCCTTCGGGGCTTCTCTGGGATCGTTGGATGTTGCAATGAACCTGCATGCGGTCGATGTTGAGCGTGTCTCTGAGAAGCCGTTGATGTCTGGTTTTCACGCACTCTTCAGTGTTGGCGGATTTCTCGGGTCGGGATTCGTCACAGCTCTTCTCTCGCGAGGCATCGCACTCAGTGCAAGCACAATTCTCAGCTCCATTATTCTTGTTTCACTGATTGTTGTCGCTCTACCGCGCATGCTCTCGAATCGAGAGAAAACCAAGCAGCCTCTCTTTGCAATCCCCAGAGGTGTCGTGCTCGTCATCGCTATCTTCGCGGCAATCTCATTCCTGGTTGAGGGGGCTCTGCTCGACTGGAGCGCACTTTTGCTTGTCGGCGAGCACCTCGTCTCTGTTGCGCATGGAGGGCTGGGATACATGTTCTTCTCCATCGCGATGACGTTCAGCCGTTTCGTCGGCGATGGCATCGTAACGCGATTTGGGAATCGCTTTGTGCTGACACTTGGTGGGGTGATAGCGCTTTTCGGGTTGTGCGGCCTCCTTCTCGCACCGGTCGCATGGATCGGGCTTGTCAGTTTTGTCTTTGTGGGCCTTGGAGCCGCAAACATCGTGCCTATCTTGTTCAGACTCGCGGGTACGCAACACGAAATGCCAAAGGGGTTGGCCGTTGCCGCCCTCACTACTGCGGGTTACGCGGGCTTGCTGACGGGACCAGCCGCCATTGGCTTCTTGTCCAAGGAAATCGGCTTGCACAACGCGTTCTGGTTTCTGGCAGCCCTTCTGGCGTGCGTGCCGATCTTCGGCAAACATGTGACGGCAGAAACATTCTCACTGAACGAGCGGGCAGGCCAAAGCCTATGACGCGAACACAAGCCAATGTCTTCGATATGGACGGGGTGCTTACTTATAAAAGAATACGATGCTCTGCCGGGCGGATCCTGATGCTTGTAGTGGCGTTAACAGTACCACTTTTCGCACAGGAACAGAGCCCCTCCGCTATATGGCGTGGTCTTGTGAAAAACAGCGTCGGAACTCCGATTGTGGGAGCCAAAGTGCGGCTGAAAGGAACTTCCACCGCTGAATCAACCACGGCGGCCGATGGGAGCTTTTCTCTTGCTGCTTTGCCGTCCGGAAAGTACAAGTTCACGATTGTTGCGGATGGAACGACCGCCACTTACACGCAGACTATTACTTTGACCTCGGACTCGCCAGCGGTAGTGATCACAGTGTCGAATAGCCGTGAAATCACAGTGGCTACGCAGCAGCAGACGGATCAGAAGGGCGGCGAGAAACTCTCAAGTGAAAAGGTAAACGAGTTGCCATTGAACGGACGCGACTTCAGCACGCTGCTTCTGCTGGCGGCAGGCACCATGACGGACGCGAATGGGGCTACGAACTTTACGCAGCAGTTTGCGATCAATGGACAGCGTGGTGTCGAAGCGGTGTTCGCGATGGATGGAGCGGACATCAGCGATCCAGAGATGGGCGGGAGCACATTCACGAATTTCAACGTGGATGCGATTCAGGATCTGCAATCAAGTTCGGGCTGGATGCCGGCCGAGATCGGACGGAGTGCCGCCGGTTTCACAAACATCGTCACACGGTCGGGTCAGAGTGGATTTCACGGATCATTCTTCGAGTTCATCAGAAACTCCGCTCTTGACGCACGGAATTATTTCGATCACCCGTCCATTGCCGAGCCGGGCAGGATCCCACCGTTTCGAAGAAATGAGTTCGGATTCACCAACGGTGGACCAGTCGTCCTGCCCCACGTCTACGACGGGCGCGGCCGTACTTTCTATTTTGGGCAGTATCAAGGATTCCGGCAGGTCCTTGGAACCACGCAGGTGCTCGCCGTGCCGACAGCCGATGAGCGGGCAGGCCAGGACACGGTGACCTATCCGGACGGTAGCACAGACACTCTGCAGGTGAAGGTTAATCCTCAGATCGCAACTGTACTCGCCCGCTACCCGCTTCCGAACAACCCGACTGGCGCATATGGGCCTCGAACCTACGCGGCACCGTCGAAGGTCAACACAGATGCAGATCAGTTTTCCATTCGCATCGATCAAAAGTTGGGAGCGAAGGGGCAGTTTTTTGGTCGATTCAACTACGACAACCTGACGGGACCTACGACCAATCCCGACCAGACACTGCTCGATCCGGCCTTCGGTGTGCAGTATGTCGATAGACAACGAAACGTAGTATTCACCTATACGCGCACAGTGTCGCCGCGATTTCTTTGGTCGTCATCACTGAGTATTACGCGGACGACTCCATCATTTCCGACACAAGACTACACCGACCCGGCGCTAAAGTTCACGGATGGCCTCTACGAGGCATTTAATTCAGCGGCGGGATCGGTAATGTCCGCATTCGGCAATCTGTTCCACGGACAGCTAAATTTCGTCAGGACGACTCAGCGACATGCAGCGAAGTGGGGTATCGAGGCACGCCTCAATCGAGACACGACCTATTTCGGCACCAGCCCGAACGGGGAATACGACTTTGGCGGTGGAACAGTCTATTCGCCGGTATTTATTCCTTCTGCATCCGGAGAGCACAACGTGCAGGTGGGCGATCCCCTGCCGGACACGCTGAGCAGTTTGCTGATCGGGTACCCGTTTGGGTACACGATCGCGGTCGCCCCGCCCTATTTGTCGAACGGAGCACACATTGGGCCGGCGGCGGTCAACAGGAACGACGTGAATGTCTATGTGCAGGACACATGGAAAATCAACCAGCAGTGGGTGCTCGATTACGGGCTGCGGTATGAGTTATACACACCGATAACTGAGCGGGCAAAGCGGACAGCGGGTTTTCTAGACGCGTTTCCGCCGGCCGGAGTTGGACAGGAGTATTTGATCAATCCTCAGCCTGGCTATCAGACGGGTTGGAATGGCTGGGGGCCCCGTGTGCAGGTGAATTGGAACGCGCCACAAGCTGTGCATGTGCACGCAGGCGGAGCGATCACTGTGATTCCACCGAACATCTGGCAGGACAACTTTCTCACAGGATCGACGCCGTTCGTGATCTATCCGCGCGTCAATGCGACGAAGAACGGTGAAATTGCATACGGATTTCACATCACACCCGCCGAACTACCGCAGGTCTATACACCGGATGGCGTGAACGTGTTAGCCAGTGGCGATACGAAGAAAGTTCCAGCGAACACAGTGATGGACGTGAATCGATACCAGGAAGATCTGGCGACACTGTCACCGGGCAATCAGCTGTCTCTGCTGAATCTGGCCGGGATTGATCGCCGCTTCAACAATGGCTATCTCCAGACCTGGACGCTGGGACTGGAGCGGGCATTCGGCGGGCTGACTGCCGATGCAGCGTATGTCGGAACATCGGCGTTTCGCCTTCCCCGGATTTCATACCCAAACGCTTATCAAGGAGCGGGTCCGGGATTCGCGAAGTTTACGAACTTCGACAGTGACGGCGTCGCAACTGGAGGCTTCGGGTTCGAGTCCGTGATTACCAATACGGCGCACTCGTCCTATAACGCGTTGCAAACTTCGTTGGCAGGGCAGGTCGGACACGGTGGTCCGGGATTGCAAGCGGGATACACCTGGAGCAAATCGTTGGATGATGTGAGCGGCCTGATAGGAGGAACAGGTTCGACGGGCGCAATATCTCTGTTCAGCCCGCAGAACCCATTCGACACACATGCAGAGAAAGGTCCGTCAAACTTCAACGTGGCGCACGCCTTCACTTTGAGCGCGGCGCAGGACCTGCATTTGCAGGGCCTGGGAGACCAGCCCGCTGGGATCCGAGTGTTAACTCAGGGTTGGCAGTTGCTGAGCATCTCGACGATCACCGGTGGAGCGCCGTTCACCGTTTACTCAGGGATTCAGCAGACGGGCGCAGGGACCATTGGGGCGGACCGGCCAGACCAGATTGGCGAACCGATCCTCTCGACGGCTCACAGCTCCACTCGACAACGGGAAGACTATTTTGGGCTCGGCGCCGCCAACGTAACGTTCTTTTCGATCCCCATCGGGATACAGGGTGGAACCGGACCTAACTCGGGGCGATTCGGGATGCTCGGCCGGAATAGCTTCAGCGGGCCGGCCTATTACGACTTCGACTTTGCTGTCATCAAGACAACGCCGATTGCCCATCGAAGCACTGGTTTGGAGCGTGCCGACCTTCAGTTCCGCGGGGAGTTCTTCAATGTGTTCAACGTGGTGAACATGGGCCTGCCGGCGAACACGATCAAAGGCTCGGGGTTTGGAGTGATCAGCAAAACGGCTGGGACCTCTCGGCAAATTCAGTTTTCCCTGAAGCTCATCTATTAAGAGATGGCGATAACGAAGGCCAAAGCATCATTGAGGTATAGACAGGGTTCTGAATACGTCGAATCCCTAATTAACTCTTCTTCGGCAGCATAATTTGTGGCCAGCTTGGCCAAATTATGCTGCAAATTACATTGACCGTCGCGACCACGCTCCTTGGCGCCATCGTGACCTGGATCAGCCGTCCTCGGATGCACGGCTCACCGCCCTCGGTAGGTTCTGGTAGAGCGACCAACCGCGCTAAGCTATCAGAATCGTTGGATTCCGGTGTACGGAAGACCCTGTTGTAATGCAAATACGCCGCGTTTGGGAGGAAAAATGAAGCCGAAATTCGTTTCGAAAGCGCGTCTGGTCAGAAAGGATCCCTGAATGGAGTGACGATGGTTTACGTGCTCCAGAAGATGCCGGAAATCGCAGCCAAGGA
>JBELAI010000297.1:0-5937 GCA_049508975.1 Occallatibacter sp.
GGCCCTTCGGGTGCTGTCACGTTTGAGATAGGTCCGCATCGTGCGCATGACGGCCACGACAGCTAAGAGAATCTACGCCGTGTTTGAGACCAGCATGTCATCGGCACGGCTGCATGTCTGCCACTAATTGCTCATCCAGTGTGCATGGCCGCGTTATGGCGCACTTTATCTATTTGTCCATGAGGCTTACCGCCCGAATGCCTGAACTGCGCGCTCATGTGCAAGACAGCACAGTCTTGTCCGATACCGGAAATAACAATGGAGCGTGGACTACGCGGCCCCTGTTCCCAATCCGGGATTTGTTGCCGGAAGGTCCGCATATCCGGAATTGAGGATACCCTGGCAGTCGGACATCAGAATAAAGCGGATTCTCCGAATTTCGGATCGATCGTCTCGGTGCGCGGCGGCGTTGTCGATGTGAGATTTAGTCGACGCCTGCCTCCAATCTTCTCTGTTCTACACGCCGGAGCAGAAGGCAAGATCATCGTCGAAGTGATGGCCCAACTCGATGCTAACCGGGTTCGGGGCATCGCGTTAACTCAGACTGAAGGCCTCGCCAGAGGAATGCGGGTTGAAGATTCCGGTAAGCCGCTCGAGGTACCGGTAGGCAAAGAAATCATGTCGCGGATGTTCGACGTATTCGGCTCCGCCATCGATCGTAAACCGGCGCCGCTGAATGTTGAATGGCGTACTATCCATCGGACTCCACCCCCGCTGTCGGAGCGCTCGACAAAATCCGAGATCTTCGAGACGGGTATCAAGGCGATCGATGTACTGGTGCCGCTGGAGCGTGGAGGCAAGGCTGGATTGTTCGGTGGCGCCGGCGTGGGCAAGACGGTGCTTCTTACCGAGATGATCCACAACATGATCGGCCATCAGCAAGGTATGAGCATTTTTTGCGGAATCGGCGAGCGTTGCCGTGAAGGCGAAGAACTCTATCGCGGCATGAAAGACGCCGGCGTTCTGAACAACATGGTGATGGTTTACGGCCAGATGAACGAACCGCCGGGCAGCCGGTTTCGTGTCGGCGCCGCGGCCCTGACGATGGCCGAGTATTTTCGGGACGATGAGCATCGCGACGTTCTTCTATTGGTCGACAACATCTTCCGCTTTATCCAAGCCGGCATGGAAGTCTCCGGCCTTCTCGGCGAGATGCCCTCAAGGCTCGGCTACCAGTCAACCATGAGTACAGATCTATCCGGTCTCGAAGAGCGCATTGCCAATACTCATGCCGGAGCCATCACTTCGATCCAGGCTGTCTACGTGCCGGCAGACGATCTGACCGACCCTGCCGCGGTGCATGTCTTCTCTCATCTTTCCGCATCCATTGTCTTGTCGCGCAAACGGGCGAGCGAAGGACTTTATCCGGCGATCGATCTGCTCCAGTCCAGTTCGAAAATGGCCACGCCTGGTATCGTAGGCGACCGGCATTACAACCTCGCGCAGGAGATTCGCCGGACTCTGGCGCAGTACGAATCTCTCAAAGACATTGTGGCCATGCTTGGCATGGAACAGCTTTCTCTGGAAGACCGGAACGCCGTTGCACGGGCTCGGCGGCTGGAACGCTTTCTGACGCAACCGTTCTTCACTACGGAACAATTCAGCGGGATGAAGGGCAAGCTTGTAAGCCTGAAAGACTCACTGGATGGCTGCGAACGCATTCTCCGCGACGAGTTCAAGGACTACCCGGAGAGCGCGCTCTACATGATCGGCGCGATTGGAGAGGCCAAGAAACCGGAGGCAAAGGCGCCAGGAGCGACGAAGCATGAAGCGAAGCAGCCCGAGGCTAAGGGCCCAGAGTCGAAGAAGTCGGACGAGAATAAGCCGGACGACCGGAAAACCGATCCACAACTGAAGGCCGCGACTGCGAGTACTCATGAATCTTAGAATCCTGCTCCCCTTCGGGGTCTTCGTCGAAGAGGCCAATGTATTGCGCGTCGTCGCTGAGACCACCGATGGGTCCTACGGTCTGCTGCCCTGCCGGCTCGACTGCGTTGCTGCCCTTGTTCCCGGGATTCTCACTTACGAAGCGAAAGATAGAGTCACGGTCTATGTCGGGATTGATCAAGGTGTGCTGGTGAAGGCGGGCGATCAGGTGACAGTATCCGTGCGTCGCGCCATTGGCGGATCGGACCTGGGACAACTCAAAGACGCAGTCGAGCGCGACTTCCAGAAACTGGACGAACAGGAGCGCAATGTTCGCACCGCGGTCGCGAAGATGGAGAGTGGTTTGATGGGACGTCTGGCGGAGTTTGAATATGACCGATGAGAGAACGGATCAAGTCTTTTCCGCAGACAGAGATCCCGCGACCTCTGACTTTGTCCGGCAAGTTACCGCAAAGGCTGCCCGCAAACTCCGCGCGCAGAATAACGGTGAACAGACTGTCTGGTTTGGTCTCGGCATGTCGGGGTTGATCGGATGGTCGGTAGCAGTGCCAACAGTCGTGGGCGCCATGGCGGGCCTGTGGTGGGACAACCATCACCCCAGCGCCCATTCATGGACACTCATGTTGCTGACCATTGGCCTTTGCGTTGGTTGTGCAAATGCCTGGCATTGGGTGGCTCAGGAGAACAAAGCTATTGAAGATGGGCAGGAGGACAACCATGATTGAATCCCTAACTCTGGCGCCGCTGATTCTGGCCGCGGACTTGTGCGCCGGTGTTCTGCTTGGGGCCTTCTTCTTTGGCGGACTCTGGTGGACGATTCGATCCAGTCCCCCATCGCAATGGTCCGGTCTCTTGTTCGCCGGAAGTCTTCTCATCCGAATGGCCGTCGCCGTCACCGGGTTCTATCTCCTGTCTCATGGCGAATGGCGGAAGCTGGTGGCTTGCCTGGCCGGCTTCCTACTTGCGCGCATTATCGTAACGCGGCTCGTACGTCTCCCGCACGCGACGAGGACCCGCATCCTCGAAGAAGGTGGGCGATGATCGTCCCCACAGTGCACCTCACCTCCGACCAGCAGGTCTTCTGGCAGCATGGCTTTATCAAGCTCAACGAAACCATCGTGACGACCTGGGCCATGATGATCGCGATGACATTGGGCTCCATGCTGATTACCCGAAAGCTCGCCACCGAGCGAACCATCTCACGCTGGCAGAGCGCGCTCGAAATGATTGTGACCGGCATCGAGGGACAAATCAAAGAAGTTGGTCTCGACGAGCCAAGAAAGTATCTCGCATTCCTGGGCACGCTTTTTCTGTTCATCGGAACGTGCAGCGTGTGCATTGTCATTCCGGGTTTCACGCCGCCGACAGGTTCACTATCAACCACGGCAGCCCTCGCGCTATGCGTGTTCATTGCGGTCCCGCTGTTCGGCATCTGGGAACAAGGAATTGGCGGCTATCTCAAAACCTACATCGAGCCGACCGCGATCATGCTGCCATTCAATATCATCAGTGAGCTCTCGCGCACGCTTGCACTGGCAATTCGTCTCTTCGGCAACATGATGAGCGGCGTCATGATCGTTGGGATTCTTCTTACCATCACGCCTTTTATTTTCCCCATCGTTATGACGCTACTCGGCCTGCTCACCGGTTCGGTGCAGGCCTATATTTTCAGCATTCTCGCCGCGGTCTACATTGCCGCCGCCACACGTGCAGCCAAACCGAAGCCTGCTGTCGAGGCCCAGCCGGAGCCCAACCCCGCGTAAGGTCTCCAACAACAAGAAGGATCTCAAATGGATAGCGCCACCATCGTTGCAGTAGTTTCCATCGCCACCGCAGGCATCACCACAGGCTTCGGCTGCATGGGGCCGGCGCTCGGAGAAGGCCGCTCCGTGGCCTCCGCCATGACATCCCTGGCGCAACAACCCGACGCCGCGCCCACCATCACACGCACACTGTTCGTAGGACTCGCGATGATTGAGTCCACAGCGATTTATACCTTTGTCGTCTCCATGATTCTCATCTTCGCCAATCCGTTCTGGAACCACTTTTTATCGCAAGCCGGAGGGAAGTGAGCGATGCTCATCGACTGGTTCACTGTCGGAGCCCAGATTGTCAACTTCCTCATCCTGGTGTGGTTGTTGAAGCACTTTCTCTATAAGCCTATCCTCGATGCTATCGACGCGCGGGAGAAGCGCATCGCTGCTGAACTTGCAGACGCCGATGCCAAGAAGGCCGAGGCTGAAAAGGAGCGTACCGATTTTGAAGATAAGAACAAAGCATTCGATCAACAGCGGAGCGCACTGCTAGGCAAAGCCGCGGACGAAGCGAAGGTCGAGCGCGAGCGCCTTATCTACCAAGCCAAAAAGGATGCGGAAAGCTTGCGGGTAACCCAGGCGGATGCACTGCGCGGAGATCAAAATCGGCTGAGCAGTGAAATCACCCTTCTGGCCGAAACTGAGGTCTTTGCAATCGCGCGAAAGACGCTCACGGATCTCGCCACCGTCAGCCTTGAAGAGCGTATTGGAGAAGTGTTCACACGCCGCCTGCGGGAGTTGGATCCAAAGGCAAAGGAACTACTAGGCGCCGCGCTCAAGGATTCATCGCAACCGGCTCTGGTTCGCAGTGCCTTCGTTCTCCCCGCCGACCAGAGGGCTGCAATTCAGAACGCCCTCAACGAGTCATTCTCGGCAGTGGTCCGAATCAAATTCGAGGATTCGCAGGAAGTAATCTGCGGCATCGAACTAACCGTCAATGGCCAGAAGGTTGCGTGGAGCATCTCGAGCTATCTTGCGGAGTTGAGCAAGAAAGTCAGTGACCTCGTAGACGTACAAACCCCTGCAACTATCAAACCCCCACCGAAGCCGGATACCGCTAAAGTGCCCGAGTCCGAACCTGCTGCTCTCGTTGGGGCCAAATGACTGCATCGGCTGGAATCCTGCAACCCGCTATCGAGCACGCCTTCGCGCGGCTGCATCAGGGCCGCGAGGGCTTCGTGCCAGAACTGACTCTGCATGAAGTGGGGGTAGTCACAAGAGTCTCCACCGGGATCGCGACGTTTTCGGGACTTCCAAGCGTTGGTTACGAGGAGATCGTGAGATTCCCCAGCGGTCTGCTTGGCATTGCATTCAACCTGGATGAAGAAGAGGTCGGTGTCATCCTGCTCGGGGACTTCCAGAACCTGCATGCTGGCGACGAGGTCGAGCGGACCGGCCGCGTGATGGATGTACCCGTGGGCGACGGTTTGCTGGGACGCGTGATCGACCCATTGGGCAATCCGCTGGATGGCAAGGGCTCGATAGTTGCGGCGAAACGTCTCCCCGTTGAACGTCCCGCCGCACCCATCATGGATCGCTCGGCGGTCAGCGTGCCTTTGCAGACCGGCCTCAAAGCGGTCGACGCACTGGTTCCCATCGGTCGCGGACAGCGTGAACTGATTCTTGGCGACCGCCAGACCGGGAAGACCGCCATCGCCATCGACACCATCCTCAACCAGCGCGGACAGAATGTGGTGTGCGTCTACTGTGCGATTGGGCAGCGCGCCGCCGCCGTGGCAAAAGTGGTGGCCAACCTGGACAAGCAGGGTGCGATGGACTACACGGTTGTGGTTGTCGTAGAAGACAACAATGCGCCCGGCCTCGTCTACATCACGCCTTATGCGGCAACCAGCATTGCAGAATACTTCATGGAAAAGGGACGCGATGTCCTGATCGTCTACGACGATCTCACCCATCATGCCCGCGCCTATCGCGAACTATCACTTCTGCTCCGCCGTCCTCCCGGCCGTGAAGCCTTCCCCGGCGACATCTTCTATATTCATTCGCGAATGCTGGAACGCTCGACCCACCTGAGCAAGGAACGGGGAGGCGGGTCTCTCACCGCGCTGCCCATTATCGAAACCGAAGCGCAGGACATATCCGCCTACATCCCGACGAACCTGATCTCAATCACAGACGGGCAGGTCTACCTTTCGCCCACTTTGTTTCAACTTGGAATTCTGCCGGCGGTCGATGTTGGCAAGTCGGTTTCGCGCGTGGGCGGAGCGGCACAGCG
>JBELAI010000298.1:0-6415 GCA_049508975.1 Occallatibacter sp.
GTGATGCGCACCTGGTCGCCGGAGCGAAGAACAGAGCCTTCCACGACTGCATCTACGTTCAACTCCCGCGCGATTTGAGGGAGGGACTTGCGCGTCCCTTTGTACATCATTACCGAGGTGCGGGAGACCACGCGCAGAGCGCGAATCTGCGCCAGGTCAGTGATCAGTTCGTCGGTCATTCCGTCGGCAAAGTAATCCTGTCCGGCATCGCCGGAAAGATTGTCGAGTGGCAGCACTGCCAGAGATCGAATATGCGGGGACCGTCCTAACCCGGAGAGAACCAGATACGCGGCCACTATCAAGACACACAGAGCCAGCACGAAAGCCACAGCGGTTCCATCGGCGGTTCGCAGCCGGTGCTTCAACGCATCTGTGGCCGACCGGTTCGGGAATGCCGGAGTAGGGAGTGGATTGTCAGGTTGAGGACTTCTCGAACTATTGGGTGGAGGTTCCTGGGTTCGGAAAATTCCTGCCACGGATTCCAGCTGATCGGCTTCGGTGTCGGCATCGATTACAGTCACGTCGGCGATGAACCGGTAGCCACGTTTTGGAAGAGTCTCGATATAGCGCGGGCTTTCAGATGAATCACCGAGTGCGTTGCGGAGCTTTCCGATTGCAATGTTGACTGCCTGGTCGAAGTCGCCGAAGGTTTCCTGGGCGCCAAGCCGGGTACGCAGTTGCTCCCGAGTGACGAGTTCCCCCGGACGCTCCAGCAGGATCTGCAGCACCTTCAATGGTTGCTGCTGCACCCTGATCTTCACTCCGGCGCGGCGAACTTCGCCCGATTGGAACGAGACTTCAAATGTTCCGAACCGCACGACGGAGCTGGGCCGCAATGGTTCCATACTGAACTGGACCTTGGGCAAAGTTTAGCATCTCAGTCGGCCGCTCGAAAATATATTTCGTGTTAAGCCAATGCTCATCAGACACTTACCGGAATAGGGAGGGGATATGGCAAGAACAGTCTCTGTGAATTGACTCCGCAAAGCGAGCAGATCAGATTCGATGTTAGACAGGGTGCGCCCTGCTTCGGGGGGAAATGAAATGAGGCATCGTGATTTCGCTCCAACGCGAACGTTTGGAAGCGGGGTGGTATCTTCGCAGGGGAATCAAGCACTCGCAGAATTCGAAGAACTGTCCATGCCCACGGTGAATTCCGTCTATAATCTGGCGCGTTGGCTGGCGCGAAACGATCATGATGCCGAGGATCTGGTACAAGAAACGTTCCTCAAGGCTTTTCGGAGCTTCGCATCGTTTCAGCCCGGCACAAACTTCCGAGCATGGATTTTCAAAATCCTCAGAAACACCTTTCTCAAATCATGCCCACTCCGGGAACGTCAGTTGATGGTTGGATTGGATTCGGAGGAGCAGACCCTTCCCGCATTCGTAACTTGCACCACTCCTGAATCGCTGTTTATCGACAGTTCGGGCATCGCCGCAATTCGAACCGCTATTGAGGAATTGCCGGCCATTTACCGCGAAGTGATTCTCATGTGCGATGTGGAGGAAGCTTCCTACAAAGAGATTGCAGAGGTCCTATCGATCCCGATAGGGACCGTCATGTCGCGGCTCGCAAGAGCCCGGAAGACGGTTCGCGATGCACTCCGTCCCAGTGGGACTAAGCCTGTCAAGAACCCGCCCCGTCGCTTTGGGGATACTGATTCTGAACTATGCTATGCGCTCGGAATCCAGAAAACCCCATGACGGCCCATTCGCGCAGCTATATTGACCGGCTCCTTCCGCTTGCGGCTCTGAATTGCGGTTCCTCACGAACTCACAGCCTAACCCACGGTCAGCGCATCGCTCTGGTTACTCCATAATGACTGTTGTCGACAGTTGAGATTGCAGTCTTGGCGACATTCTTGAACACTGGCCGATATGAACGCAGCGGCAGCAGCGGGGTGCTCCTGTGCATTAGCATTCTTCGGAGCTTCCAGGCTTGGATTCCGAGAATTCTTGCGCACACTCCTGAAAAACCAGCAGAAATGCGTGGAATAAGTCTGCGCAAACTTAGTTAACGAATACATCAGCATCTGTCTGGTTCCTCGGGAGAGATCATCCATGCATTTTCAGCGAACATTGATTGCAGGCAGAGAGCTGCTCGCCCTCTTGCGCCCTTTGTGGTGTTCCATTGCGGTAGTCTCTCTTGGCCAAGGTGTTGGACTGCTGCATGTGTGGGCAGCGCCCGCCTCCACGATAACAACGCTGTCCGTCACCTCCGCTGGAAACGCGTTAGCAACAGTGACGACTGGCAGCGTGGTGACGCTGACAGCGACGGTCACCGCCGGAGGCAACCCAGTATCGCCGGGTCAGATAAATTTCTGCGACGCGACCGCGAAATATTGCACCGACATACACCTGCTGGGTACAGCGCAGTCGACCGGCGCGGGGACGGCGACGCTGAAGTTCCGTCCCGGGATCGGAAGCCATAGCTACAAGGCGATCTTCCTGGGCACGACCAATGCCGTGGCGAGCTCATCGGCTGTCGCGTCTGTGACCGTCGTTGCGAAGTCTTCGCCCTCCGTAACGACCGTGACAACCAGTGGGGTTCAGGGGATCTACAACCTCACCGCCACGGTATCCGGCAATGCGGGCGCTGCGCCAACGGGCCCGGTATCGTTTGTGGATATGAGCAATGCCAATGCGGTGCTGGCAACGGCTACGCTGACACCTGTTACTACGGGAGCGACCTTTCTATCGTCGGGGATTTTTATCGAAGTTCCCGTATTGGTTGCGGCCGGAGACTTCAACGGAGACGGAATCACCGATCTGGTCGCAATACAGGCGTTCGGCGATGGATTCATGTTGTTAGGCAATGGAGATGCAACCTTCGAGGATGCGCAGACCTTTACCGCTCCTGGCGCCAACGGCATTGTGGGAGAGTTCAACAGCAGTATTGTGACGGGAGATTTCAACGGAGATGGCAAACTGGACTTTGCCACTTTGTACAACGGCGTCGTCACCATTTTTTTGGGCAACGGCGACGGAACAGTAACGAACGGCTACCAGTCGCAACCAATCGGCGCTGCCCATGCCTTCGCCGTAGGCGATTTCAACGGAGATGGCAAGCTGGATCTGGTGTTGGCTGGCGGCACGACCGGCTCTAACGTCACCATCCTGCTAGGCAACGGTGACGGAACCTTCATCGTCGGAGCGACGTCGCCCACGGGTGCCAATCCCGGTGCCGTAGCGGTGGGAGACTTCAACGGAGACGGCAAACTGGACATCGCGGTAGGCAACCAAAATAGCAATTCCGTGAGCATCCTGCTAGGCAACGGAGATGGAACCTTCACCTCGGCCGAGAGCATCGCGATGACCGCCGGGCCCAATGCGCTGGCGATTGCCGACTTCAACGGAGACGGCAAGTTGGATCTCGCTGTGGCTGCAGATGGCACTGTGATCATCTTGATGGGCAATGGCGATGGGAGCTTTACCGGCGTAGGCCCGGCAAGTGGATATTCCGGCTTGACCGTGGCGGTGGGCGACTTTAATGCGGACGGTGTCGCCGACCTGGCGGTGGCAGGGAACAACAATCTGGCCCTACTGGGCAATGGCGACGGAACCTTTACGACTGTGATGAGTCAGCAGGAAGTAACCGACAGCGGTTCGATTGCGATTGCGGACTTCAATGGAGACGGAACATCGGACATCGCCGGGGCGCTTGCCGGCGATGAAGACGATACGATCACGCTATCACTCTTTCAACCAGAATCTGCAACGGCCACTGCGAACAATGTCCTCATACTTCCCACGAGCGGGAATTCGTACGAACACTCCATCGACGCCAGCTATACCGGCGATGCCGAGTATGGCGCCAGCGTCTCTGATCCAATTTCACTGCTGACGGAGCCGCTCGTCAGTACCGCCCTGACGAACGTCCCACCGTTTATGGCTGGGATGAGCGCCACATCGATGCTTATGATCACACCGAACCAGGGCTTCACAGGAACCGTAAGCCTCACCTGCAATATCGGAGGCTTTAGTCCTCTTCCCACATGTTCGATTCCGCCGTCAGCCACGCTCTCGGGGACCGCGCCGGTCATTGTGCCAGTCACCATCTCCACCACAAGCCAGACTCAAGCAGGAACAGACCAGTTGGGGATTCAAGCCTTGAGCAATGGCACGAGTCTCACGGGCACGGAGATCAATTTTACGATCATTGCACCTAGCATCATGGTCCCACCTAGTTTCACGGTGACGGCCACTCCCGCCAGCATCGCGTCGCCTGGCGCCACTGTGACCTCGACGGTAACGATTACTCCCGCCGCAGGGTTCACCGGATCGGTTGGTGTCACTTGCGCCGTGATCGTCTTTCCGGCAAACGCTGCCGATTTGCCTGGTTGCTCGGTTTCCGCTCCGGTAACGATCTCTGGGACGGCGCCTGTGACAACGACGCTCACGATTAGCACCACACCCGCGGCAGCCTCCGTGGTCCACGACCCGCTGCGCCGGATCGTGCCTGTTGGCGGAGGTATGGCCCTGGCGGCAGTGCTCTTCTTCGGGGTCCCCGCACGCCGGCGAAAGTTGAAGACGCTCCTGGCTCTGCTGCTCTTTGCGGTCGTCGCCGGTACGGACATCGGCTGCGGTAGTATGGCGAAAAGCCCCGCGCCACCTCCGGTGAACAATCCTCCGGCCAACCCCGGCACCACGCTGGGAGCATATGTCGTTGGGGTGACAGCCACCAGCGGCGTGATTACAGCCAACACCAAGTTCGACGTGACAGTAAACTGAACCAAATTGTTCGCGGTTCGGTTCACCGAGGTGCGTAGCGAGGGCTTCTAGTTCTTGGGGAAGAAGCTCATTAGAGCAATATCATGGTATCTGTAGCCAAATTTGGCATGTTCTGAACCATGCTGCGGCGTGATCGGGAGTGAATTGGCGGATGGCGTTGCGGAGAGCGTGATACAACACTTTCGAGGGTCCTGCCTTCGCCGGTGAGAGCCCTCCAGAATCTGCAAGGACCCAATCGCGTTGGGCAGTCGTGAAGGGGAATCCAGGCGGTGAAGCACTCAAGTTCTCCATCCATAAATCGGAAGTCCTGATGCGCACGATTCACAAGACGTTCGCATCGAGGCAAGATCAACCGTCCAATCGGTTTTGGATGGATCAGGATATTCTCTCCAATGAACCTCCTCATCACCTGTTTCAAGGCGGGATGGTGCGGCAGGGCGTGAAACGATTCCAGATTTAAGAATGACTGATAGGTCCGCTTGAAGGAGGGGTCTGGATCTCCGCACGCCGCACCGATATCGGCCATCCGTTCAAGCGGGTCATCATCACGTACCAGCCAGCCCGCCGAGTAAAGGATGCGCATTATGTCCCTGAGGACCTGACTGAGTGCGTGCTGGGCAATAGGTCTCGAATGAGTAAGTAGCCTCTTGAGGCAATTTCATCTTGCAGTGAATACGATCCGAGATCGGACGCATGAACTTCGCAGAATGGCTTCATTTGTCTATCCTCCAACGCATTCCCTCCAACGCGAGTCGCCATACCATTCACATTAAAGGCTCAGAGGGTCCGTTATGTCTCCGAATGATCTTCCATTTGTCAAAGGGCTATCCTTCGCGGTAGAGTCCTGGATTCACGCCCGGTATTTCCTCGGCGGTAAGAGGCGCGCCCGAGCGGGGCCAAAAACTTCCTTTCACCGGTGCTTCAGTCAACTGTAAGAACCAAACCTACGAGGAACGAAAGTCGCTGTGATGATGCTTTGAATTGTGTGGATTTGTGAGAAGGACCAGGACATCGTTGGTCGTATCCTGCAAACGGGTGCGGGGCTTGTGCAACTTCCGTGTAGCTTTCGCCGCCACGTGGCAAAGCTCATAACGATTGTTGATGTGCTCTAAGGCGCTGCCTCTTGTTGCGCGGTCGAGTCAGGAAGACGTCTGATGCTCTCAGATCCGAACTCGCAGGCTGTAATTGATAACCCGCCGACGCAGCTTTTATTCGAACCCTTTGAACTATTTTTTGGAGCGACATGATATCAGCGTATTCGCGACAAAACAACAGTCTCAATTTGAAGGCGAGGGTTCCAGGCCGAGCGCGCTGATTGACCTGTAGTCGGTTAACGACTTAAGCAGGTCTCAACCGGTGAGACACATGTGTTGAGGGTCGCGAGATCACCCCTGTACCCGAGCCAGCGCAGCGATGAGGAGATCAAGCTCCGCTGGATTCACATCGCTTACGCCAATGATGTGCAAGTGAGACGCAGTGGCCGAATGGATGGTGAATCCTGCACGAGCTTTCGGAATCTCCGAAAGGGCGAGTTCGCTTGGCTGCTGGCTCAACAAGACGGAGACCTGGTGCTTGTGGATAGTAAATATGAGCAGCGCCGCGGGCTGCCCGTCGAAATAGGCAAGGTTAGCCCCTTTGAGGGTAGTGTCCGGAGGAAACGCACCGGGTTCAGGGAGATTGAAGC
>JBELAI010000299.1:0-5838 GCA_049508975.1 Occallatibacter sp.
GAGGTCTATGCTTCTGCAACAGAAGCGCAGGTTGTTGCAGTACAGGCTGAAGACGATTTGAGATTTCCATTTGAACGCCTGCTCGCCGCGATCACTGCGAAGACGAAGATCGTCGCCATCGCCAATCCCAACAGCCCTTCGGGTTCAATTGCAACTCGCGCGCAGCTTCTTGAAATTGCACGACGCGCGCCCCATGCTGTAGTGCTGGTCGACGAAGCATACTTTCATTTTCACGGTGAAACGGTAATCGATCTTGTTGGCGCGATTCCCAATCTAATCGTCGCTCGCACATTCTCCAAAGCCTACGGGCTCGCGGGCCTCCGCCTTGGCCTGCTTGCCGGCCCCGCTGAATTGATGCATTGGATTCGCCGGGTTCTCTCGCCGTATAGCGTCAACTCGCTCGCCCTCGCCTGCCTTCCACCCGCGCTCGAAGACGCAGCGTATCTTGACTGGTACGTGAGCGAGGTTCTTGCCGCTCGCACCGAGTTTGAGGCCGCTCTCGATGTTGCCAAACTCCGCCGCTGGCCGACCCGCGCCAATTTCATTCTGGTCGACATTGGCCCCCGCCATGCGGAGTTTGTGCACCTGATGCGCGCTGCCGGCGTCCTGGTCCGCGATCGATCCAACGATCCCGGCTGCGATGGCCGGGTCCGCATCACCATCGGAACCCGCGAGCAGATTCGGCAGGCTATTGTGCCTCTACAGAGCGCAGTCGCCACTTTGAAACTTGGAAAAGAGCCCAAATGACGACCGCGAAAAAAGCCAATTCGAAAGCGCGCACGTCTATTGTCGAGCGGAACACCGCGGAAACGCGCATCGCGATCCGCCTCACGATAGAAGGCCGCGGCCAATACAAAGTTGCGACCGGAATTCGTTTCTTCGATCACATGCTGGAGCTTTTTACACGCCACGGAGCATTTGATCTGGAACTCACGTGCGATGGCGATCTCGACGTCGATCAGCATCACACGGTGGAAGACGTGGGGATTGCCTTGGGTGAGGCGTTCGACCGGGCCCTCGGCGACAAGCGCGGTATTCTCCGTGCCGGATATTTCCTCATGCCGATGGATGAAACTCTCGCCATCGCAGCAATTGACTTGAGTGGCCGCGCTGCATTCGCGGTGGAAACCAAAGTCCGCACTCGCCTGGTTGGAGATCTGCAAACCGAGTTGGTGACTGACTTTTTTGAGGGCTTCGCACGCGGAGCGCGCGCCAATGTCCATGTCAAGACTATGTATGGCCGATCGAACCACCACAAAATCGAGGCGATCTTTAAGGCCTTTGCGCGGGCGCTACGAGTAGCATGCTCGCGCGACAAGCAGCTCGCCGGAATGCTCCCATCGACAAAAGGATTGCTGTAATGCGCGTAACTGTCATCGACTACAAGGCGGGAAATCTAACCTCGGTATTGAAGGCGCTCCGTCACCTCGGCGCTGAGCCTGAAGTCACGGATAGCGATCTTGCGCTTGTCGAAAACGCCGAGCGAATTGTGTTGCCGGGGGTAGGCCACTTCCAGGCTACCGAGCGACTCGATGCAACCGGCCTCACCCCAGCAATCCGAGCGGCCGTCGCGCGCGGCGTACCCTTTCTCGGTATCTGTGTGGGCATGCAGTGGCTTTACGCCGGGTCAAGCGAAGCTCCCAATCAACCGGGCCTCGCCTGTTTTCCAGAGCGGTGTACACGCTTTCCTCAGAACAGCGAGAAGGTACCGCACGTCGGTTGGAACTCACTGGAAGTCCGGGCCGGTTCAAGGCTGCTTGCCGGCGTTGAGCCTGGCGAGTTTGTCTACTTCACGCATTCTTACAATGCACCTGTCACAGCCAACACCGCAGCAATCACGCATTACATTGAACCATTCGCCTCGGCGGTTGAGAACGCGAATGTGATGGGCGTGCAGTTTCATCCGGAAAAATCGGGCTCAACTGGTCTGAAGATTCTCGCCAATTATCTTGCGTGGGAAGGGAACGGGGCAACATGATCACCAAACGAATCATAGCCTGCCTCGATGTTCACGCCGGCCGCGTCGTAAAGGGCGTGCAATTCGTCGATATCATTGACGCTGGCGATCCTGCTGCTCTGGCTGCGCGCCACGCTCGCGAAGGAGCAGACGAAATCGTGCTACTCGACATAACTGCAACACACGAGGGTCGACAAACTTTGCTTGATACAGTGCGCCACACTGCCCGCGAACTCTTCGTCCCTTTCGCAGTGGGCGGCGGCATTCGCTCAGCGGACGACGCAGCACAAGTCTTCGAAGCTGGCGCAGACAAAGTGAGCGTGAACTCCGCGGCTCTTGCCGACCCAGCATTAATTGACGCCATAGGTCGTAGTTTTGGCGCGCAGGCCGTCGTCGTAGCCATTGACGCGCGCCGCGATCCTGATGCTGCCGATCCCGTTCGCGATGCGCAGGTTTTCGTGCAAGGCGGCCGTAAGCCCGCAGGCCGCCGCGTTGTTGAGTGGGCGCGCGAGGCTGAAGCCCGCGGTGCCGGCGAGATCCTGCTCACCTCCATGGACTCCGATGGGATGCGAACAGGATTTGATTGCGAGCTGACAGCCGCCGTCAGTGATGCTGTGAGCATTCCAGTGATCGCCTCGGGAGGGGCGGGAACAGTGGATCATTTCGTCGATGTCTTCGGGCGCGGAAAGGCTGATGCCGCTCTCGCGGCGAGCATCTTTCATTTCGGCGTATCGAGCGCGCGTTCACTCAAGCAGGAACTCGCAAAGGCCGGCGTCTCCGTGAGGTTGCCATGCTGATTCCTTCCATCGATCTCCTGGGCGGCCGCATTGTTCAGCTTGTGCAAGGCGAAAAACTTCAACTGGCTTTCGACGACTTCGAATACTGGATCGAGAAATTCGCACGCTTCCCGCTGGTGCAACTGATCGATCTGGATGCCGCCATGCGCCAGGGCGATAACTCCGCGCTGGTGGCGCAGATTGCGAAGCGTCTCCCGTGCCAGGCGGGCGGCGGGATACACTCCATCGAGCGCGCCCTTCAAGTGCTCGAAGCCGGAGCCAAGCGCGTCATTATCGGCTCCGCGCTTTTCTCAGAAAGTGGAACCGTTAATGCCGAATTTGCAGAGGAATTGGCCACCAGCATTGGTGCCGACCGCATTGTTGCGGGAATCGACACAAAGAACGGCCGCATTGCCGTCAAGGGATGGAAGGCACAAGTAGCTCTAACGCCCGATCAGGCGATTCCTCAACTGGAATCTCACGTTGCCGCATTTCTCTACACACATGTTGACGGAGAGGGCCTGATGCAGGGCTTTCCAATCGAAACGGCCGCGCGCCTCCGCAAGCTTACCGAGCGCCAACTCATCGTCGCGGGTGGCATTCGTACCCAGCAGGAAGTGGATGCGCTCGACGCCATGGGCGCCGACGCGGTAGTTGGAATGGCCGTCTATTCGAATCTGCTCGTGGTTTGATTCAGATGCTGATTCCCTGAAGATCCAACGCAATCCTCGAAGCCGCAAAAAATGAAAATCGGATATGCTGGAAGCAGCGGCATCCCCTCATCTCATTTCGGAAGGATACGCAATCATGCCTGTGAAGCAGAGTGGCATTCGGTTGGCAAAGAGGCTTGACGAGGTTGGATTCTCCGACATCGTCCAGATACGCAACAAGGTGATGGGGCTGCGGGCGGAGGGCCTTCATGTGCACGCGCTGCATGGTGGTGAGCCATATTTTGAGACCCCGGCCGCGATCAAGTATGCGGCTATTCAAGCACTGGTCGAGAATCAAACGCACTATGCCCCGTCTTCCGGCGTGTTGCCGCTGCGCAAAGCACTGGTCGAAAAACTCGTGGCCAAGAATCGAATCAATTGCACTGCCGACGAAGTGATTGCAACGGTCGGCGGCTCTCAGGGATTGTACGCGGCGTTCCAAAGCGTGCTTGATCCCGGCGACGACACGCTGGTCTTTTCGCCATACTGGACGCCAATTGCCGATCTGATTACGGGGGCGCAGGCACGGCCCCTGCTCGTGCCCAGCATTACCGCGCGCCGCAATGGCATTCGCAATGTGCTTGAACAATTCTCAACTCCCAAGACGCGAGCCGTCTATTACAATACTCCGCAAAATCCAAGCGGGCTGGTCTTTACACGCGCGGAGGCGGAGGAGGTTGCAGCCTTTGCCATCGATCGTGACCTGGTGGTTATAGCCGACGAAGCATACGAGGATCTTGTTTATGACGGTGAACATGTTTCGATCGCCTCATTGCCGGGAATGGCGGAGAGGACGATCACCTGTTTCACCTTCTCAAAGACGTACGCCATGACCGGCTGGCGCGCAGGCTATGCGGTGGCCCAAGAGCCCTTCATGACCGCGCTGCGCAAGATCGTTCTTTATTCCACCAACGGTGTCGCCACGCCTGTGCAATATGCAATGATCCATGCGCTCACGACACCTGAATCGGAGATAGCCGGCATCCGCGAGGAATATCGCAAGCGCCGCGATCTTCTGGTTGCCGGTCTGAACGAGGTGGGACTGGAATGTCATTTGCCGGCTGGCGCATTCTATGCCTTCCCCAACGTCGAGAGGATAAGCAAAAACAGTCGAACCGCGGCGCAGATTCTGCTTGAAAAGGCTCACATCGCGACCATTCCCGGTTCGGTTTTCGGCGCCCAGGGTGAGGGACATTTGCGCTTCGGCTACGCCATCACAATCAAAGAAATTGAGGACTGCGTGGAAGCATTGCGCAATTTCCTCTCATAAAGCAAAGCTATCATTCTTGCGATTCACCGACCGCACGGCTGGTCTCAACCCGTGAGGCACGCAGCAACCGGGCCACTTGCTTGAGATGCAGTTGCACGGCGTATGCGCGCAGAATCTCCGCCTGGGAGAACTGGATGCCCGTGTGCCGGACCTGGTCCATGCGAGTTTCTAGTTGCTCGATGTCTTCTTCCAGAATCATGTTGGGCGGCGCGACATCGAAGCGCCAGGCATGAATGCGTCCAGCTACGTGCTGAAAGCCGTTGTGAATATCCGCGGCCAGCTTGCCCAGTGCCGGCTCCAATTGCTGTGCAAATGCGTCGTGATGACTGTCTTTGACCGAGTACTCCAGCGCTACGAGGGCGTCAAAGAGCGAACGCCCAAACTGCGATAGCATGTTCAACCCTTCGCGCCAACCTGGACCGCCGGAAGGCTCGTTGCGCGCTTCTTCAAGCAATTGATTGTTGCCGCGCAGCATGGCAAGCGCATCTCCGCGAAGCACGGGAAGGTTCTCTGAAGGTGCGCCGAGAAACCCCTGCAGAATGGCCTCAAAAAACGCGCCCAGTACCAGAAATTCCTGCGCCAATCCATCGCGCAATCGCAGTCGAGCGCGGTCGGGAAATATCAGCGTTGTTACCGCCAGCGCCACCACGATTCCCAGCACTACCTCCATCACGCGGTCCAGAGCCAGGCTCCAGCGCGGCCCGGTTTTCTGTACCAGCATGATGATTGTAATGGTGACTCCGGCAAGACGCGAACTGCTGCGCAGTCCCAGCAGGCCGCAGACAATCACAGCTGCCAGTACGGCCAAGACATAGTTCCAAGGCAGTGTGCCAAAGAGTGAAAACGAAAAGCCGAGCACCGCGCCGATCATCGTACCCAGAATTCGGTCGCGGGATGCGGTCACCGTCGAGCCCACATTCGATTGAAGGACAATGATGGCGCTGATCGAGCCCCAGTAGCCATCGTGCAATCCAAACTGCAACGCCAGCCACCAACATAGAGCCGCTGCCAGCGCAGTTTTTGCAGCGTGGATCAGGAGCCGCTGCCTCTCCCAGGAAAGCAATCCCGACTGCGCCGGTTTATCCACACGCAGCTTGGTCGCAAGCTGCTGTTGGGACCACGTTC
>JBELAI010000003.1:0-81965 GCA_049508975.1 Occallatibacter sp.
CATTGACGCGCATGGGCGTTCACGATCTGTCCGGTGTGGCGCCACACGAGATTTTTACTTGGCACGCTCTGTTCACACTACGCGGTTTTGTGTGCATTGTTGGGGGAGGCTTCCTGGTTGGCTTCGGCACTGCGTATGCCGGCGGATGCACGTCAGGCCACGCAATCTCCGGCTTGGCAAACTTCGAGTTGCCGTCCTTGATTGCTGTTTTTGGCTTCTTTGCCGGAGGACTTGTGGCAACGCGGAATGCCGTGGGAAGTCGGTAGCCTTTGCAAACTCCCCCGACACTTATCTTCCCTCGCCTTGAGGCTAAAATGGCGACATGCGGATGCTACTCTTACTGGCCCTGTTCGGGTCGCCGTTGCTGCTCGCCCAACGCGCTTCGTCTGAACGTGCAATAAACAGTCCTTCTGCGATGGACCGCGACCTCATGGACGTCACCGTGGCCCGGCTGCATGGGCTCTATCGCGAGCGTCGCTACACAGTCGTGCAGGTGGTTCAATGGCACCTCGATCGCATCACTCGCTATAACGGTATTTATCGGGCAGTCCAGACTGTGACCGATAAGGCTGCGTTGGCCGCTGCCGCTCGCGAAGATGCTGAGGCGAAGCAGCCTGGCTTCCATCCAGGGCCTCTATGGGGCGTGCCGATCGTGACCAAAGCCAATACCAGTATCGCCGGCCTGATCACAACGGACGGATGGATCGGCTACATGCTCCCCGGCCACGAACTTGTCGCGCCGCGCGATGCAACGATCGTTGCGAAGCTTCGCACCGCTGGCGCAATTCTGCTGGGAGTTACGAACATGCCTGACTTTGCGGCCAGCGATACTACGCGTTCCACCGCCTTCGGCCGCACAGGGAACGCTTACGATGTGCGCTTTTCGCCAGGTGGGTCGTCCGGAGGCACAGTCACCGCCGTTACCTCGAACCTCGCCGTCCTCGGCAACGGCACAGACACCGGGAACTCGATCCGCATGCCCGTGGCGACAAGCAATCTCGTCGGCATTTTCCCAACTCGTGGCCTGGTAAGCATCGCAGGCATCGCTCCGCTCGATTGGCAACTCGATAACACCGGTCCAATCGCGCGCAACGTGGCCGATGCCGCTCTAGCACTCACGGTCATGGCCGGCGAAGACCCTCTCGATCCTGTGACAGCCGGCTCACAAAGCAAAGCGCAGCCAGGTCCGTACACGCGATATCTCAAGCCCGGCGCACTCAAAGGCAAACGATTCGCCGTGCCCGCGTTCATTCTTGATGGAGATACGCCGGCCTTTCAGGGAGTGTGCCCCAACGCTACGCCGGAGCAGTTTGCCAAGGCCGTCGAGGATTCGACCACTCCGCTCAAGCTCGAGACCCGCGCAGCCTTCATGAGGGCCGTGGACGAAATCAGGGCTGCGGGCGCAAGCGTGCTGATCGATCCGCAAATTCTGCCCAACAGTTTCGTGATCGCCGCCTCACACATCTGCACGCTGCCTTATATCCGCGAGGGTACAGAAAAGTTTCTCTCTGACTTTGGACCCGCACAGTACCACTCAGCCGAGGAGTACGAACATGCTATCGGCAAGCCGCTGCCGGAGGTCATCGTCGGCGGCAAAAAGACTGGGATGTTCGAGGCTGTCGACATTCAGCAGACGACGCTTGAAAACGATTTACAGGCCGAAGCAAACCTGCTGGGACCGCGTCGCCAGGTGCTCGATCAGTATGATGCGGAGCTCGAGCGGCTGCACCTCGACGGCTTCGTTTATCCAGCCAACCAGATGCCGCCTGTTGACGAGACGATGCCGCAGGACGGCCGTGTAAGCGACGGGCCGCACAGCGACACAGACTGGATCAACATGCTGGGCTTGCCGGCGATCAGTATTCCCGCGGGGTTTTATGCGGATGGCCTGCCTTTCGGCATCGAGATAAGCACGCGCAAGTGGCACGACGGCGACCTGATCGGCTGGGCATACGACTACGAACTCCACACCCACCATCGCAAACCGCCGGTGTTAGTGGATCGCGGGCTGCTGCCGTCAGCTACAAGGCGGCTTGAGCCATAATTGAACGCCACAAGAACCGGACCGTAGCGAGTACCCACCTGCGAGGCTCCTGTATACTACGCCAGCGAGCGGTGTCGATTCTTCCTCTGGGATACATAAATCATGATGAGATTTTCGCGGGCTGTAAGTTTGGGGCTGGCTTTCGCCGGCGTAATTGCGGTTGCTTTGGGTGCGAGGGCGCAGGTCAATCCCGACCTTTATTCCGGCTTAAAATGGCGTAACGTCGGGCCTTTCCACGGCGGTCGCATCGCCGCCGTCTCAGGCGCCATCGGGCAGACTGGCGTGTTCTATGCCGGCATGCCCCAGGGCGGTATCTGGAAAACCACCAGCGCCGGTGTTACCTGGTTTCCGATCTTCGATAAGGAGACCAGCGTTGATAGCATCGGCGCCATTCAGGTCGCTCCTTCCAATCCCGACATCGTCTATGCAGGCGCCGGCGACGCCATCCGAGGCAGCCTCGGCAACGGCATGTGGAAGTCCACCGATGCTGGCGGCACCTGGCAGCACATCGGTTTGGAAGACTCGGTAAAGATCGCCAGCATCCTTGTCGATCCCGCAAATCCAGAGCTTGTTGTCGTCGCCGCCCTCGGCGATGCTGCCCACCACGGCGGCGGCATCTACCGCTCCACCGATGGCGGCCAGACCTGGACCAGCGTCCTCAAGACTCCCGACTACGACGGCGCGCGCGACGTGGAATCCGCCTACGACGATCCCAGCGTGATGCTGGCCTCCACGCAAGGCATGGGAGCCGGCTTTCCTGGCGCAGGCGCTGGCGGCAACGGCGGCCCTCCGACCAAGCCCAAGCCTGCGCAACTCTTCAAATCCACCGATGAGGGACTCACCTGGACGGAGATCAAGATTCCGCCCTTCATGGGCCGAGTTTCGGTTGCCGTTGCCATGCACACCAATGGCCAGCGCATGTACATCGTCGGCAACAATATCGAAAACGGCTCCGGCCTTTACCGTTCCAACGACGGCGGCGCAACCTGGCAGCACATGGCCGGCAAGGACACCCGCATCAGCAACGGCCAGGGCGCTTACAGCAGCGGCGTCTGGGTCGACCCGCAGAACCCCGACATTCTGTACACCGTCAGCACCGCCATGTACCGCTCCACAGACGGCGGTGTCACCTTCCAGGCCTTCAAGGGCGCACCCGGCGGCGAGGACTATCACAAGCAATGGATCGATCCCACCAACGGCCAGCGCATGATCGTCGCCACCGACCAGGGCGCAAGCGTCTCCCTCGATAACGGCAAGACCTGGAGCCTCTGGTACAACCAGCCCATCGCGCAGGTCTACCACGTCGCCACCGACAGCCAATATCCCTACTGGATCATGGCTGCGCAGCAGGACACCGGCGGCATCATGATCAGCAGCCGCGGCGCCTGGGGCCAGATCGACTTCACCGACTGGAGCCCGCTGCCTTCTTCCGAATTCGGTGTCATCACGCCAGATCCCCAAAACCCCCACACAATTTATGGCGTCGGCTATGGTCCCGGCGGCGGTGGCAGCGGCCTGATAAAAATTGATATGACAACCGGGCAGTGGGAAAATGTCGCACCCAACTTCGGCTCGGATTCCACCAAGTACCGCGCCAGTCGCGATTTCCAAAAAGAGTTCGACACGGCATTCGACCCGAGCTCCCTTTACGTTGCATACCAGTGCCTGCTGGTCACACGCGACGGCGCTCATTCCTGGAAGTCCTTCAGCCCCGACCTGACCGTGCCAAAGGAAAAGCCTCAGGTAGCATGCGGCACACCCCTGCCAACACCTCCGACGCCACCAGCAACTCCAACGCCGCCACCGGCATCGCCAGCAACGACCCCGGCGCCGCTGACACCAGGGACGCCAGGGCCGCCCGCAGCAGTGACACCACCTCCCGGCCCGCCGCCACCGCCACCCTCCATCACCGACTTCTCAATCTCCAAAACCAAGCCCGGCGTAGTTTGGACCATGAGCAGCAACGGCCAGATCTACAACACCATGGATCGCGGCAAGCAGTGGACCAACGTCACCAACATCGCCGACCTACCACCCCACACCAATTTCACCAGCATCACAGCCGGCGATGACGTCAACACCGCCTACATCACCGGCCGCATGGGTGGGGACATGCGCTCCGACACGGCCATACCCGCAACAGTCGACACCGACGTGCCCCTCATCTGGCGCACCACCGACGCCGGCAAATCCTGGGTCCGCATCGTCAACGGCCTGCCCAGCAGCGAGCGTACGGGGAGCTGGGTCAACGTTCTGCGCGCCGATCCCGAGCAGCCCGGCCTGCTCTTCGCGGGCACCGAGACCACCGTCTACGTCAGCCTCGACAATGGCGATCACTGGCAGCCCTTGCGCCAGAATCTCCCCAGCACATCCATCCGCGACATCGCCATCCACACGGACCACCACCAGAACGACCTCGTCATCGGCACCTACGGTCGCGGGTTCTGGGTTCTCGACGACATCGCGCCGCTGCGCCAGATCGCTGCCAACGCCCAGGCCATCAGCTCCTCTTCCGCATATCTCTTCGCGCCCGAGGAGGCCATTCGCGCCCGCATCAACAGCAACTGGGATCAGCCCTTCTCCGTCGAAGTGCCACACGCGCCCAACCCGCCCTATGGCGCAATCGTGGATTATTACCTCAGCCACCAGCCCAGCGGCACCATCCAACTCCAGGTCTTCGACTCCCAAGGCAGTCTGGTGCGCACTATGACCAGCACGTTGCCGCCGCCCATCGAGGGCGAAGAGTTTCCCCGCTACTGGCTGGCCACGCCCGAGTCGCGCGCCCTTTCCACCCATGTCGGTATGAACCGTGTCAACTGGGATTTGAACTACGATGACCCACCGGCCTTGCGCCACGATCTCGAAGACGAAATGAACTCGGTGGAGGGCGAAACTACTCCCGGTCCGCACGGGCCGCAGGTGATTCCGGGCATTTATACGGTTAAGCTCACCGTCGAAGGACAGGTCTACACGCGCACTGTCACCGTCATCAACGACCCGCGCGTCGGCCAGAGTCCCGAGCTTATGGCAGATCTGCGCGCCCAGGGCCAGCTTTCGCTGCTCGCGGTTCACGGCTTGCAGCAGAGCTACCAGGGCCATGACGAAGTCGAGGCCGTCAAGGTCCAGCTTGCGTCCTTGATCAAGGGGGCCCTGCCCAGCGACCTCGCCGCGCAGGCCAAAACGCTCGACGAAAGCCTGACTAAGATTGGCGGCGTCATTCCGCCCAGCGGCGCTCCAGGTCGCCGTCCAAATACCGATCCAAACGCCCTCAAATCCTTCCTCGCCCTGAACGACGAGTACAGCACCATGGTCAGCATGATGCAGGTGGGCCTCGACATCGGGCCCACCCCCGCCCAGATCGACAATTGGGACAGCGTCTGCTCCAGCTACAACCGCACCGTAGCCGCCTGGAAAGCGGCGGACCCACAGATCACCGCCTTCAACGCAGCGCTGGCCAAGAACCAACTGCAGCAGCTCAACATCGCGCCCAGCAAGCTCACCGACTCCCCGTGCACAGTCTTAAATCCGGCTCGAACCAATCGCACCAGGCACCCAAACACCTGACGCCCACCGGACACCGCTCATTGAGGGCTTATCTGTAAATTGTGCCGCCGCTGTCCTCGCTTATTTACACCGCCGCCAATGCAGGAGCATCCCGCAATACCTCGGTCAACTTGCCGGAATTGATCTCGTAGAAGAAGCCATAGAGTTTGACATGCTTCGGCACTGCCGGGCTCGAGCGAAGAAGCTCAAGATCGTACCGGAGCGACTTCTCGAAATCCGGAATTGCCAGGCTGTCGCGATCGAACAACGTTGAGATATCGGCGTGATAATCGTCGTGGAACTTCTTGAAGACGCGCTCGGGCATGTAGGAAGAAGTGCCGCAAAACGAATGGTGAACCACAACGACATTTTGAACATGGAACAGGTAATCCATTTCCGCTACAGTCAACAGAGCGGTTGCGGCACGGCCGCCGCCGTTGGTCACGGTGAATAAGGTCCGCGTGGAACCAACCCGGTTTCCGGCTTCGTCGAGAATGAACTCGCCTGGGTAGACCTCGTCCCCAAAATGCGCGGCGACCACCTGCGGGATGTCGGATGCGCGCGGATCAAGGCAGTAGATCACCATGGTCTTCATCGGGATGGCAAAGTTGAAGCCGTTGAAATTGGACTCGTCGAACCAGGGTTGTGTCCGGGTTTCGAATGCGCTGTATTTTCCCATCTTCTGACTCCTCCGGCGGTTGAGTGGAAGAAAGAGGTGTGGCTGCCACCAGCCGCCTCCGATCTCTTCGGCCGCACGACAATCGTCGTGAAGCCGATGTATTGATTTAGTCACAGAGAATAAGGCGCGGCCATTGGACGAAGGTATCGGTCAACACTTTTGTATCGACGGACATCAAGCCCGCACTAACGACCAATAAACCACCCATTAAGCCGACTTTCCAAGGGTGGATTGAGCCACCCCACGCCCCAGCAGTTTGGTCCCGCTGTCTGCCTTCGCGTTTCCATTGCAGGCCTGGTCGCGGCCTCTGCGTTTCGCTTCGTAAAGAGCCTCGTCCGCCAGTTCGATCAGATTCACCATATGCAGCCCTAACGCTGGAACCATGGTGGCGCAGCCCACCGACACAGTGACAAAGCCGCTCGGGTTGGCACTGTGAGGCACCTGTCTATTGCGCATAGTTTGGCAGATCTCCTGGCCCAGTTGCAGCGCTCCGGCGATTTCGGTATTAGGCATGATCACGGCAAATTCCTCACCCCCGAAGCGCGCCACCAGGTCTCCCGGCCTGGCGGCTACGCCGAGCGCCGCCTTCGCAATCTGCTTCAGGCAATTATCGCCGCGTGGGTGGCCGTATTCATCGTTGTACGACTTGAAATAATCGGCGTCGATCATCAATAACGAAAGCGGCCTTTGTTCGCGCAGACCGCGCCGCCATTCGTTAGCCAGCATCTGGTCAAACTGACGCCGGTTCGCCAGGCCCGTTAGCGAATCCGTCGCAGCCAGCGCCTCAACGGCCTTATATGCGTCTTCGAGCTTGTCCTGGGAAATTCTGCGCTCGGATATGTCGCGGAGGATATTCAAGGTTCCCGTAACGACGCCAGTCCTGGGGTCGCGCAAGGCCTTAAGGCTGGCTTCCATCCAAAGGTGAAGCCCGTCCCGTTTCCGAATCCGATATTCGATCATCGCGCCCTGTGCGCCTGCGCGCAACTCGCCCAACGCCTTGTGAAGCTCCGCCAAGTCCTCAGGATGCACCAGGCCGCTCCCGCCGCCTTGTTCCCTCATTTCTTCCGGACTCCATCCCACCATTCGCTCCATGGCCGGCGAGACAAAACTTGCGTACCCGTCAAGGTCTACAAGGAGGATGGCGTCGCGCGAGTTCTCCGTCACCTGCTCATGGAGGGCAACGATCTTTTGCAGCCGGCGCTCAATTTTTCGCAGCCGCTCCAGAACCACCGAAACCATGTAGAGCATAAACATTCCGGCTGCGATGAAAAGCTGCAGCCTGGTACTGGCGGCAAACTGGCTCGCGTGGTTCGCCTGCACCAGGGGGCCAAACCCGTGGATGGTGTACCAGCCTCCCACCGCGGCTACAAACAGAATCCCGACGGCCGCCGGTCCCAGGCCAAAAGTTAGAAGGATGAGCAGCAGCAGGGGATAGATGAACGAAATGAAAGGTGCTCCAGGCAGTGCGAAGGCGAGAACGGTGACAATACCCAACAGGGGTGGATAGAACCACCACCACGGCCGCCAGTTCGCCCGAGACATCCTCCGGGTATGAAGAACAGCTGCGCATGCGGGAGTGGCCACTGCGATCCCCAGGGCGTCTATGATGGACCAGTTGACAAAGCTCTGCAGCGGCGCGGCGTGCCACCAGAAAGCCGCAAAAAGGGCGAACAGAGTCCCCGATACTACTGGCCCTGCCAGCAGTGCGTACAAACCGAACCTGAGAAGAAATGTGCGGCTGGTGAAGTCTGGGAGCTGGTTTGACCGCCTGCGAAGCAGTAGCGCCGCGATTGCGACCTCGGCTGTCCCAAGCGCAGCGCACACATAGCTTGCCGCCCATTGGTGCGTGGTCAACAAGCTGGCAGCGACCTGGGCCGCGTACCCGATTGCCAGTAATGCCGGCCACCGCCACCGGGGCGCGAGCAAAAGGTATGCGAGCAGAACCCCGTTGGTGACCCAGATCAGGTGAGGCCCACCCTCTATGCGGTCGAGCAGGAGAGTGAAACCAGTTACCAGAAAAACAAAGAGGAAGCACTCGGCCAGGCGTAGACCAGCCCCGTGTTTTCTTACCCACGGCGCCCAGGAGCGGCTTCTCAAGAGTGGATGCTTCGCGCGCACCATCACCCCCTCTTCTGCTCATCGGCAGAATTCGCCGGCGCAGGAGCGGGGTAGATAAGTTGCTCTGGGATTTCAGAACGTTACAAAGGTTCGAAGATCTCAGTTCTGAAGGGCGGAGCCGTCAAATCAAGATAGTTTTCAGCTTTCTTCCCGGCAGCAGCTTCTTTTGCGTGCCATCCGTTCATTGCGGTGCAGTGTAAGCTGATCCGACCCCCAAGGATGGGGTTATTCCGTCGCCCTTCGATGGAGCCGGATCGTCCTTCGCCGCACCGGCATCGCAGACTTGATTCCGGCCCCCGCGCTTGGCTTCGTACAGAGCCTTATCTGCCAGTTCGATCAGATTGATGCCTTGCTGGCCGATGACCGGAACCAGCGTCGCGCAGCCTACTGACACCGTGACTATTGCAATCGGGCTCCGCTTGTGCGGAATTCTCCGCCCCCGCAGCGCTTCGCAGATCTGTTCGCTCAGTTGCATGGCGCCTTTGCTGTCTGTATCAGGGAGGATCACCACAAATTCCTCGCCGCCAAGCCGTGCCACCAGGTCTCCGGGCCTGGATACCACGTTCCGGACAGTTTCCGCAATCAGCTTGAGACAACTGTCGCCTCGGGGGTGACCGTATTCGTCGTTGTACATCTTGAATAGATCGGCGTCGATCATCAGAAGAGAGAGCGGGTGTCGTTCGCGCAGCCCGCGCCGCCACTCACGATTCAGAGCCTGGTCAAAGGTGCGGCGATTGGCCAGTCCGGTGAGCGGATCCGTCGCTGCCAGTGCTTCCAGGGCTTTGTAGGCATCCTTGACCGCTCGCTCTGCTACTTTGCGCTCGGTGATGTCCCGCACAGTCTGCAGAATTGCAGAACGCTCGCCCGTTCCCCGATCGCGGATGATGCGGAAACAGCCCTCCACCCAGACATAACCCCCGCTCCGTTTCTTGACCCGATACTCGATGGTGCCGGTTTCGGAGCCTTCTCGCAAATCCCGAATTAAAGACTCGATCTTTGACAGGTCCTCGGGATGAGCCACGTCCGCGAACCCGCGTTCCATCGTTTCGTCGGGCCTCCATCCTGTCAAGGAATGAACGGCTGGAGAAATATAGCGGGGCAGGCCATTGAAGTCTGTGAGCAGGATGATGTCCCGCGAGTTCTCCGCAACCAGCGTGTGCAGTGAAGCAATCTTCTCCAGCTTTCGCTCAATTGTCCGCCGGCTCTCCAGGACCAGGGAGACGCTGTAAAGCATGATCATGGCACATGCCAGAAAGAGCTGAAGCAGAATGGACGGTTCCATTGGCGTAAGAGAAACATCCGGCGCGAATGGGCCTTGTCCCCGCATGGTAAACCAGCTTCCCACCGCGGAGACAACCAGAGTGCTCATGGCCGCCCACCCCAACCCCAGCCGGAGGAGGACCAGAATCAGCAGGGGATAGAGGACGAAAACGATGGGCACTTCGGTTTGGCAGAACGTCGCCACGGCCACGCCACCCACCACGAGCAGGTAAATCCAGTTCCACCGGAACTGAATGGACTTGTTGAGCCGCATCCGCAATATCGCCACACAAGCGGGCGTTGCTACGGCAGCGCCAAGGCTATCGGAGGCAGTCCATTTGAAAAACCCGGCTTCCGGAGGGCTATGCAGCCACAAGCCCGCAGCCGCCGCGTATACCAACCCGATGACGGCCGGGCCTGCCAAAACAGCGAATGCTATAAAGCGAAGGAGATAAGTGCGGTCGGTAAAACGCGGCAGCTTGGTCGAACCCCAGCGCAGCAGAGAGGCGCTGATGAAAATCTCAGCGAGATTGAGCGCGGTGAAGAAAAGGTTCATCTGCCAGTGAGGGTCGACCAGGGTGGACCCGGCAAGTTGGGCCACAAAACCGATCCCCAGGTAAGCCGGCCAGTTTCTTCGAGGCGCTAGAAGTAGAAAAGCAAGAAGCACGCCGTTGGCAACCCAGATCAGGTTGTTTTCTGGAGCGAGGCCAATGAACACAGTTGCGAGGGTCACCGACAAGGCACACGCAGCCAGACGGACGCCCATTCCGTGCTTTCGCAGCCACGGTGCCCAGGGGCGATTCCCCTTAAACGGAGCTTTCCCGCGCACCTTCATTTTCACGTATTACTTATCGGCGGAATTCTAATCTTAAAGAGGAAAACCGACCGATTCGATGGATAATTTCAATAGGATGCAGAGAATTGGTTGCTTCAGTTCAGCGAGCGGGAGTTAATTGTGGATGAAACTCCGCCTTGCCCCCCGGGAGCAGCACAATTCGCAAAGTGCCTTCCTGGAGTTCGGCCACCGAAGGCCCATCAATCTGCGCCACTCGACCGACGAGGCTGGAGTACTGTACCTTTAACGGGCCACTACCGCGCAACTGGATCCGGTAATGGAACACTTCATTGGCCGCCAAGACATCTTTCCCAAAGCTGGCGCTGGGATAGTCCACCTCAAGCAGCTTGATTTCAGTCCCCGTCCGGTTCTCCACCGTGGTGTCGATGTGATAGGAATGACAGCCGGTTGCGGTTATCAACGTTGAAACCGCGAAGACGGCGATTCCAATGCGAAGCTCTTGTGCGACTTTGCGAAAAGTTCCTCGCAATCCAGTCCGATCTTTCATTCCCGGCTTCCATTCTGGTTGGGCGTGTTTCCTGCGTCCTGCGCGGCAAGCTTCTTTTCCACCCGGTCCAGCCGCTTCAGCAGCTCCGGAAGCCGCTGAAAGATGGTCACAGCCCGCAACCAGACGCGGTTATCAAAGCCGGGAGAACCGGAGATCATCTTCCCCGCCGGCACGTCGTGCGAAACGGCGGACTGCGCGGTGAGAATTACCCCGTCGCCGACGCTGCAGTGTCCGGCAATCCCCGTCTGGCCGGCCAGAATCACGTTATTGCCCACCACCGAAGAGCCGGCAAGCCCCGTCTGCGCGCAAATCAGGGTGTTTTCACCGACTTTGGAGCCGTGGCCAATCTGTACCAGGTTATCGACTTTGCTGCCTTCGCCGATCTCGGTAGCGCCCACCGTTGCCCGGTCAATGCATGCATTGGCCTGAACGTCTACCCGGCTGCCGAGCAGGACCGGGCCCGATTGCGGGATCTTTTCCCAGTGCCCCTTTTCGTTCTTGGCAAAGCCAAAGCCGTCCGAACCCACAATCGCGCCGTTTTCAAGAGTTACGTGGTCGCCGAGAATGCAATTCTCGCGCACCACGGCATGTGCATGCGCAAAGAAGTATTCGCCGGCCTGAACTCCCTGATAAAGAACGACATGGGGTAGCAGCGTGGCATGGGCGCCAAGGCGCACCCGTGGCCCGACCACGACATAAGCCCCAATGTGCGCGCCTTCGCCGATTTCAGCGGTCGGATCGATGACGGCTGTGGCGTGAATGCTCGCCGGGTAATCGGGTGGCTGGTAGAACAAGGCCAGGGCTCGCGAGAAGCCTAAATAGGGGTTATTGAGGCGCAGGGTTGCGGCGGAAATCTCCTGAAAACCCGGCTCGACCAGCACCGCGGCAGCCTGCGTTATGCGTGCCAGAGCGGTGTAACGGGGGTTGGCTACGAAAGTGACTTCTCTCGGGCCGGCTTCCTCAATTCCTTTGACACCAGTCACTTCCAGCTCCGCGTCCCCGCGCAACTCCGCGCCCAGCCTGCTTGCCAACTCGCCTAGCTTCATCGAAGAGATTGTACCGGATGAGGCAGCCCTACGGAGTATCCTGATCGCCAGTGAACAGTTCAGGTTGGTCGATGGCCTTGCGTCGCAGGCCAGCACTCCTGCGTGCGCCAGTGCCGATCAATCCCACCACTTCGAGGGTCTGGATGGCCGAACGGGGAACATAGATCCGTTGCGTATTGGAGCGCGTGTCCGGTGGTGTGAGCAGTAGTCCTGAACCCTCCAGCAGCGAACGGTCGTTGGCAGCCAGTCCCTCCAGTTCCTCGCCGTCGTTCAGCGTCATCCGGAGCCAAACACCCGCTGTTCGCGGTCGAATGGTGAAGCGCTTGTGCAGCAGCCTCTCCGGGTTGGCATTGTCACTTGCCGAAGAAGCAGCAGGGAAGTCGCGCACATAGCAAACCCACTTGATGGTTACCCATGGAATCCACGTCACCTTGCCGCCCAGGTCCAGAATCTCCAGTTCGGCCGCGTCCTGGCCAAAATTCACCCCCGTGTACCCGGCGCACCAGTCCCTGGAGAACTTGCGCACAATCACGGGTTTACGTTGCGAAGCCATTGATCTGGATTGTCGCACGGGGAAGCTTCAGTCGGCGAAGGGAAAAAAGCTGCATTCCGGTTGCAGTACACCCTAGCCAATTGGGGACGTTTGTGTTAATGTACTGGTTTGCCGCCTTCGCCGGCTGTGCTGTAAGGGTAACAACATGAGGCACTTGGACGCGCGGGGACTTAGGCCGAATTGAAGACGGCGGAAGCAGGAAAAACAAATGCCCGACTACATTTACCTTTTGGAAAACCGGCTATCTGCCGACCAACGGCATGCACTGAAGCAGTTGCGCGAGGCTGCCCTTGAAGCAGAAATGATCCTCTTTCTGACCGGAGACGCCGTACGCGACCTTACCAGTGGCCACGCTGTCCGCGATCTTGAAGTGTCTGTTCACGGAAATGCTCTGAAGTTAAAGAAACCATTAGAAAAACTCGGAGCAGTCGTCTGGGGAGAAAGCGAAACTTCCAAGACCCTTTATCTCTGTTTTCCAGGCACGGTTCGCGTGGACGTGGTGAGTACCCACCGGCTGGATCATGCCAAATTGGGCAAGCCCGTCCGCCACGCTGCTTCCATCCAGGAAGATCTGCGACGTCGGGATTTTACTGTCAACGCCATGGCCATTTCGCTCAACGAGGGATCGTTTGGTTTGCTGATGGATCCGCTGAATGGCGCCGCCGACATTGAAGCGCGGACGCTCAGGCTGGTTTCAAATTATGGATTTCTGGAGGACCCTTCGGTTCTGATTCGGGCAACCCGGTACATTGCGCGGCTCGGTTGGGAAATGGACCCGAAGACGCAGACCCGGTACGAAAATGCCAAGGGCGAGGGTGTAATTGAGCAGCTTCCCGCTGAAGCGCTTAGCCGTGAACTGGAGCAGATTGGCCATGAGGCCGACGGACTGAAGATTCTGCGCGCCCTGGAGGGCGAGGGCTGGATGCATGTCCTTTTCCCTGCGTGGTCGGCTGCCAAGGCCGACGAGGAGCGGTTGAAAGCCTTGCACGATCTGTCGGTCGAGCTTCTCCTGCAGGGAGTGCACGCGGATATGTCCGCGGCGCAGATGCAGTTGCTGACAGCCAAACTGGCGGCGAAAGATCTGGCCGCGCTCAAGAAGCTGTTGTTGCGCCCCGGCTTCGTGGAGGAATGGGACAGCCTGGATGCAATCGCGGCAAAGTTCGCCAAAGTGCTGCTCGCCAAGGAGAACTCAACAGCTTCGGCAGGATATAAGCTCTTCACGAGCTACGACCCGGAAGCGGTTCTCTGGCTTGGCTTTACCAGCAAGGATAAGGCTGTTCTGGAGCGGTTTAACCTGTTTCTGAAGGTTTGGCCGGAAGCACGCCAGCGGATTCCCCACGCGCTCATGCAGGAGATGCGGATAACGCCGGAGCTTGCCACCTACAAGGAGATCGTACAGTCGCTCTTCCTTGAATTGATTGACGGGCGCCTGACGACGACCGAGGAGCTTCGAGCCTTCCTGGAGCCGCATTCGCCTCCAGCTCCGCCACCCCAGGTTACGGTCAAGAGGCCGCGAGCCAAGCGCGGTGAAGCCAAGCTGAAGGAGCGGACTTACGATGACGACGAGGAGTCCGAAGATGTCTCGGACGACGATGACGATTTGGATGACCTTGGCGGCGACGATGACGACATCGATCTGGGCCTGAACCTTCCCAAAGTTGACCTGGAGCCGGAACCCGGCGAGTTTTCTGAACCGGAACCCTTGGAGATCGAGGACGATCTGGACGGCGATGAAGATGACCTGGAATCCGCCCCGGAACCAGCGCCGGCGAAGCGTGGAGGCAAGAACCAGGCCCCACCGAAAGCGGGAAAGGATCATGCCGCAAGCACGGCTAAGCCGCAGGTACAGGAGAAAAATCCACCAGCGGGAAAGGATGGTAAAACGAGCAAGGCCGCGCCTGTTGTTCCTGGGGTTAAATCACCGCAAGCAACATCCGCAAATGCCACATCGGCTGCCCATGGTGTGAAACCTCCCCACGTTAAAGCGCAGGTACAGACACCCGCTGGGAAGACATTTCATGCCGCTCAAGCAAAAGCGCCCGCTTCAAAGCCTGCCGCGGCAAAAGGCCCTGCTGTCAAGGCGGCGCAAGCGAACGTTCCCGCGGCGAAGCATGCAAAAGTCAAAGTGAAGCCGAAGGCTGCACCGGCAAAGGCCGCTGCAAAGCCTGCACATAAGCCGGTGAAGAAGGCAGTTATACAGCCCAAGAGCGCAAAAACCGCAGCCAAGAAGGCAAAGAAGCGCTAGCGCGGCTTATCGAAACCCAATCCATCGTGGTATCTTCAGGGAAATAAAATTGCTGCGTTCCCGGAGGATACCCGATGGATTTCCGCTTTCCCCGTCCCATTCTCTCCAGCTTAATCGCTTCCTTTGCAATGGCCGTGTCTTCTTCAGCCGCGACGGCTGCGGAGCCTGCCGTTATTCGCGGTCACGCGGACGGATTCGGTATGGCCGCGGCACAGACGGCCGACCCTCGGCTGCAAGGCGGATACAAGTTCAATGAGGGTGGGTGGACCTATGTTCACCTGGAAGGCACTCCCGAGCAAGTCGGGTTCCAGCATGGCTATTTGCTGGCGCGCGAGATCGAAGACAACCTGCATGTCTACACGGTCACCGAGCCTCATGTGGACAAGCGGCCCTGGAGTTTCTTTCGCGATGCTGGCAAGAACGTGTTGTGGCCGCATCTAGATCCCGAATACCAGGAGGAGCTGAAGGGGATCGCGGAAGGGCTTCATGCGCAGGGGTCCACTTTGGATCTGTGGGATATTGTCGCGTTGAACGGCGATCTGGAATTGAGCGACTATTACCTGCCGTGGGTCAATTCGAAAGAGCACAAGCCAAATCCCGCCGGGGCTGTTGCGCCGGGAAAGTGCAGCGCCTTCATTGCCACCGGTTCTGCGACCAGGGATGGAAAGATTGTGATCGCGCACAGCAACTGGTCGTCCTATGCGGAAGGCGAGCGGTGGACCGTTGTGTTCGATATTGTCCCAACAAGCGGGCAGCACCTTCTTATGGATGGCCTGCCTGGTGTGATTACGAGTGCCGACGATTTCGGTGTGAATGCCAGCGGCCTGATGATTACCGAAACCACGCTGCCCATGGCCAAGGGCTTCGACGTGAATGGGATTCCGGAGTTCGAGCGTTCGCGCAAAGCGATGCAGTATGCGACCTCAATCGATGAATATGCGGACATCATGCGCAAGGGCAACAACGGCGGCTATGCCAACTCCTGGCTGGTTGGCGACCGCAAGACAGGCGAGATTGCGTACCTTGAACTGGGCCTGCACAATACGCCGCTGCTGAAGAAGAAGGACGGCTATTTTGTGTCGTCGAACTTTTCCGCGGACCCGAACTTGATCCGCGACGATACGCCGGGGTTCGATCCGAAAGATCCCGAGAGCTCGATGAATGCCAGGCATATTCGCGCCGAAGAGTTCATGCAGGAGCACTACGGCAAACTGGACACGGCTCTGGCCGAGGCCTACCTGTCAGACCACGAAGACAGCTTCGAACACAAGGCCGATGCCGGCAAGCGCAGCCTCTGCGGACATGAGGATACTTCGCCAGTCGGCGAAAAAGTTTGGGACAACCCCCCGTACAGCCCGAGCGGCGCGGTGACGGGGAAGGTGATGGACTCGGACATGGCGGCGAAGCTGAGCTTCATTGGCAGGGCGGGGCATCCATGCGGGGAGGATTTTATTGCGGCGCCGTTTTTCGCCGCCCATCCGGAGTTTGCCTGGCAGAAGTCGATTCTGCACGACATGAAAGCCGGCCCGTGGACCACATTTGAGGCAGGACAGCGTCAATAGAAGCCATTTCCTCACTGCAGGTCGCAGGGAGGTTCCGCGGCAAAGGCAAGAAAGTCAGGGTATGACAGGCTGCGGAATAACTCGCTCAGCGCGGTAGGTTGGGGATTTATCCGCGGCAAAGTCTCACCGTTCGCCAGACGGCGGTTGGTCACTGGCGCCGTTCGCCAGAGCCCACGCAATGAACCCAGGCGGGGCGTTCTTGACGGACGCGACGTTGGCGCCCTTGATGCTCGCCAGGTGCTGCCATTGGATGTCTTTTATGTCTGCACCGCGCAGGTCGGCATCGTCGAGCCTGGCTCCGGAAAGATCGACGCCGGACAGATCGGCGTCCTCGAAATCGGTGTTTCGGAGATCGGTCTGCGCGCACTTTGCGCGATCGAATCGAGCGCCGCGCAGATTGGCGGAGTTGAGATTCGCAAGCGTGAAATCGACACCCGCAAGATTGCTGTTTCGCAGGTCCGCGGAACTGAAATCGGAGCGAAGAAGGCTGGCGTTCTTCAGGTTCAACCCTTGCAGAAATGCCGATGAAACATCGACGCCAACCAGGGGAACCTTGTCCGCATTCAGCTCCTGCAGGGCCTCGATTCTCCCGCCGCTGCCGCCCTTGCCCTGCGCCGTGTTGATGACCTGCCAGGCCTGGTAGTGGCGCTGCTTGATGCGGTCTCCCGACTCGGCAAAGTAGAAGATGACGGCAATCAGTACAGAGAACGATCCAAGATACTCCAGCACTTCAAGCAGGGTCCAGTTGCTCAATGCGAAAGCTACCCACTCCAATCCCCATTCAAGGGCGATGAACGGGGTCAGCCAGCGCGGCGCTGTGCTGTGCGTCTTGGCTTTCCAGGGCACGGGCCGCGATCTCGGTTGGTGCAAGATCACTGTTTGTCATCCTCCGCGAGGGAGCACAAATCCACACGGCCGGGAATGTTAAACGGAAGCCGCAACCGGCTCCGCCGCAACCGCCGCAGCCACCATTTCGCGGATGGAGTCGATGACCAGGTCAGGCTGGTCAAGATGAATCCAGTGGGCGCTGGTGGGAGCAATCACCTGCTGCACGTTATCGCCGATGCGGAGGACGTCTTTCTCGGAGAGCGGTGTTGATTTACCAGGCGTCAGCAGCAGGACTGGGATGTCGTGGATCGGCTCCGCATCGCGCATTTCGCGAACGGTATCAGGCACGGCTTCGACGTGGGACATCATGCCGGTGTAGTAATTGGGACGCGACCAGTGCGCAGCTACAACAGGCCACACCTCTTTGGGCAGCTTGCCCACTTCTTCAGTGATGCGGCGCAATACGTGGCGACCGGAGACTCCACCAGCGCCGGCCAGGTGGCCCGAGATTTTGCCTGAACGGCAAAGCAAAGAGGTAACTGCCAGGCGCGCGAGCCCAAAGCGTGCAATGGGAACCGCATAGGAGGAAAGCATTCTGACCTTATCGATTTCAGACTGACGGCCGGGATTCATGGGCGGCCACTCTTCGCAGCGCATGGGGTCAACGAGCACGACGCCGGAAACTTCTTCGGGGTAGCTTAGGGCGTAGCGGCGCATGACGAGTCCGCCAAATGAGTGGCCCACCAGGATGTAAGGCGGCTTGATGTTGGCCCGCTCCAGCAGGTCATGCAATTCCGCAGCGCAATTGGTGGGAGTGCGCGCCGAGAGGCTGGGGCCGCTCCAGCCGAGACCGCCGCGATCGTAGGATACTGTATGCGTAAAGCAGGCAACGGTCTTCTGGATGTGGCACCAGTTGAGGTTGGTGGCGGCAATGCCGGCTTCAAACAAAACAGTCGGACCACCTTCGCCCCTCTCGAGCATGTAGAGCTTATGGCCGCGGCCGATATCGATCCATCGTCCGGGGGAAGAAAAGCGCCGGCGATCACGATGAGCGCCGATCAACTGATAAAGGAATCCCGCGGCGACGACGGCTGCCGCCAACGCGATGATCGAGAGAACAATATACATAGAGGCAATCCTGGAAAACCGTTAGTCTGGTCAAAAATGGGTGATGCGTTCAAAAATGGATGAGGCGTTCCGGGCCAAAGTCCCCGAGGGTGAGATTTGCTTTTGGGCTGCCGCGATTAATAATAAGGAGTGTTGAGCCTGGCTGGCCATGTGTTTTTTCCTCAATCTGGGTGGCTGACCAGATTCCTCCATCTTTGCGCAGGCCATAATAGGTGAATTCTTTCACGGTTCCGCTGGTCCTGGTGGTTTTCTCAACGTATACCGGGAAGTCGATGGTGTGGTCAAGCCAGGTTCGAACTTCAGCGTAGTGGGTCTTGTCGGCCGGGCCGGGAGTGCTCTTCAATACATCGCAGTCGCGAGCGCCACGCTTCTCCGGTTCAAGGGCAGTTTGACCGGGCCAGAAATATTGCTGTTCCAACAAGTCTTCATAGCTGAAGCCGGCACCGAGTGGACCATCCATCCATTTGTCGAACGGGAGGATCGCAGCGGCTTGGTCTCCTGGATGCGCAATCCGGATAGTGTTCTGTCCGTTGGGCCGCATCTCTAACAGAATGTGTGCGCGAGCGTCGGCTGGCGCGGTGACCTCTGCCAAAATCTTCAATTCGCCGGGAAACCAATGCGCCTGGATGGAAATGTCGTAACTGGTGCGTTTTCCGCTTGCATCGACCTGCGCCAGGTGGCCGGAGATTCGATAATCGGCTTTCTGTACAGCCTGCCGCGGACCGGCGAGAATTGGTTCTACGTCACGGGCCTGAGCGGCGGCGGAGGCTGTAGCCAGAGCAGACATCGCGATCGCAAAACCCAGGGGTGCGAGGGAAAGTCTCAAGGTTCAATTCTCCCATCGCGGATGCGAATATGGCGAGGAGCCGCGTTGGCGATATCGTTCTCGTGGGTCACAATGATGAGGGTCATACCGCGCTTCTTTTGAATGCCGGTTAGTATCTCCATAATACGCGCTGAATTCACACTGTCGAGATTGCCCGTGGGCTCGTCGGCCATCAGAATGGAGGGATCGTTGGCGAGGGAGCGGGCAATGGCCACGCGCTGGCGTTCTCCGGCGGACAGTTCGTTGGGATACTGCTTCAGCCGGTGCGCCAGTCCCAATTCGACCAGCAGTGTTTCCGCCCGCTCGGCCCGATTATGACCGTTGAGACCGAGGGCGAGCATGGGAACCTGGACGTTTTCGATAGCACTCAGGGTTGGAAGCAAGTAAAAGGCCTGGAAGATAAACCCGATCTGGCGTGCACGGTAGTCGTCAAGATCGCTGGCAGTGAGCGAGAGTCCTCGAAACAACACCTGGCCGCTGGTGGGAACGTCCAGTCCGCCAAGCAGGTGGAGAAGCGTCGACTTGCCGCTGCCACTGGCGCCGCTGATGGCGACGTAATCTCCGGCGCCGATTGTCAGATCGACACCGCGCAGGGCCTCTATGCGGCCATCGTCGTAGCTTTTGCGAAGGCCGCGAACTTCCAACTGTGGATGCGTCTGAGCGTCAGTCATGGCGAAGCGCCTCCACTGGCGAGAGGTGCGCGCCACGCCAGGCCGGATAGGCTCCCGCGATGATGCCGGAGAGAACCGAGATCGACACAGCCTGGAAAAGATGGAGCGGTGTCAGCGATGTTGAGACGAAGATATTGGTTTTGGGAAGCACCGAAAGCAGACGCAGCCCTGCCCAGCCGATGCCAATGCCGATGAATCCGCCGGCGAAACCAAGCCCGATGGCTTCCGTCTCGATGAGCAACATCACCCGCCATGACTTCCAGCCAATGGCGCGTAGAATGCCGATTTCTCGAGTGCGTTCGAAGACGGACATGGCCATGGTGTTGGCGATGCCCAGAATACCGACAATCAGGGCAATGGCGGATGTACCCCAGGCCACGGCGTGCGCCAGATCGACGAACTGGTTATTGGTGGCCCGATCAGTGGCAAGCTGTGCGTTCAATCCAGGGACAACTGCCTCAATTGCCGCCTGGGCGCGTTTGAAGTAGTGCTCCTGGGTCTCGCCGGCGGGAATGGGATGCAGATGCACATGAACGCCGGAGACCTTCCCCTGCATGCTGGAAAGCTGCTGCATCTGGTCGAGCGGCAAAATGACAGCTCCGGCCTCCAAAGCGGTCCCGCCGTGGTATATGCCGGCAATTGTAAAAGTGGAACCTTGCATCACCAGGGTGTCGCCAACCTTCTTGTTCATATTGCGGGCGAGAGTGTCACCGATGATGACTTCCGGCTTTCCATTGTGAAAGCGGCTCCCCGAAGTGAAAGTCAGCGAATTGAATTCATACGTGTCATCCAGCCAGCCGAAAACGATCGCGTTGACCTCCGGCGTCAGGTCCATGATGTTGAAGATCATTGGCTCCGCATTCTCGACGAGGGGAACAGCGCGAACCTTCTTCACTACGCCCTGATCGACGGAGGAGTTCATGAAGTTCTTGTCGACGACCGCAATATCGGTGCCACTGGATGAATAGAGACGCAGCCACTCCGTTTCAAATGAGCGGGAGAAGCCGACAAGCGCGACAAATGCGCCGATCGCCATGCCAATGCCGCAGAGCGTGAGAAGTGTCCTGAGGCGCCGTCGCCACAGATTCTTCCAGGCAAATCCTGTTAAGGAAAGTTGAGCAGGCATGATACTAGGATGAGTCCTCTGGGTTGGGCGTTGGATGAAGCGCCAGTTTACCGGGCTACACGATGGATGTCCAAGAAAGATGCCGAAGCCTGAATCCTGCCAGGCTTGTTGAACTGAACGAAGTGGCGGGCCAAGACAGCATAAAGGGCAGCCGCCTTGAGGGTGGCTGCCCCAGCTGAGAGCGGTTCCACAACTCTTGTAGCGCTGCGGAAGGTGGCTTTTACTTCCACCCCAACAACGAGGACCTGTTGCTGGGGTGGAAGTAAAAGCCACCCTGAGGGCAGCGGCTTCGAGGTACAGCAATTGTGGAACCGCAGTAGCCTTTCATTACACAATTCTAATATGCGGAAGCTCGATCAGGAACGGCGCGCCCGAGAAACTGGCGGCGCGTAATACCCTGTCCCTCTTCCGAGAGCTATGTCTGAGCTTGCTTGGTGACCTACGAACCTGAGGCTCGAATTGGGCTTCGGGTCGGAAGAAACCTAGTAACGGCCGCGGCCGCGCGAACTGCCGCCGCCGCCACCGCCGCTGCCTTTCCGCGCCTGGTAGCAATCCCGGCAAAATACCGGGCGATCGCCACGCGGTTCAAAAGGCACTGTTGTAGGCTGGCCGCAACCCGAACAAATCACAGGTGTACCCTGTGCCGGAGCCGAACGGTAGCCGGAACCCCCCTGGTCGTTCTTCTTTGCCTGACGGCAATTCTTGCAACGTTTTGGGGTCGAATAACCACGTTCCTGAAAGAACGCCTGATCAGCAGCGGTGAAGGTGAAGTCCTGCCCGCAATCGCTGCACTGTAGTGATATATCTCCGGCCATGGGTCTCCTCGTGGAGATTGTACAGCCCAATCCGCATTTTGCAACCAAGGAATCTTCCTGAATTAAAAAAACTTGCAACCTTTGATGGCGCTTGATCGTCTGTCTGGCGCGTTTCAAGGGATGAGCTATATAGTGCTGAGTGTAAAGACTGAATCCAGCGGCCCGCTGACGATCGAAGTTCCCAACGCATCGTGGTCCAGAATGATAGCTCCGAATCCCGAATTCGAGGCAGACTGTATTCGCCGCATCCTGGCAGGCGAGAGGCATTTGTTCCACGACCTCATACGCCCCTGCGAGCGTCCCATCTACTTTCTGTTGTTGTCTCTTCTGCGAAATGAGGCAGAGGCGGAGGACGCTGCACAGGAGACAGCCATCAAGGTCTTCCAGAACCTGAAAAGCTTTCGCGGCGACTCGCAATTTCGGACGTGGGTGCTCTCCATTGCGCGCAACGAAGGTTTGGGTCGTCTGCGCAAGGCGGAAACACGCCGTGAAGACTCGCTCGACGCTGAAACCGACGAGCAAACCGGCGACTATACCCCGGCAATCCTGACCAGTTGGCGGGAAGTGCCGTCCGAAGCGTTGGAGCGGCAGGAACTGGGAGCCATGCTGCGCAAGGCCATCGAGGGCCTCCCCGCGATTTACCGTAACGTCGTGCTGCTTAGGGACATCGAAGAGATGGACGTGCGTGAAACGGCCGCCGCGCTTGAGATTACAGAGGGAGCCGTAAAAGTGAGGTTGCACCGTGCGCGTGCGTTGCTGCAGCGAGAGTTGGCGCCGCGCCTGGAGGGGTTTGCGCCCAAACGCAAGGGCGTGTTTGGGTGGTTTAAATGAGAATCGACTGTCAACACGTCTGGGAGCATATCTCCGCTTATATTGATGGCGAGGTGGACGCAGCTCTGCGTGCCGAGATCGACAGGCATCTGGAGACGTGCGAGATATGCTCCGCGGTTCTGGATTCGACGCGGAACGTGGTTGTTCTGGTAGCCGACGGCCGAGTCTTCGAACTCCCCGCCGGTTTCAGCGAGCGGCTCCACGCGCGGCTGGAAAGGGATTTGGAGTTGTCGGGCTCCTCCTGATTTTCAAGAACCAACCGAACGCACAGCAGGCGAAGGCCCGGTGCGATGGATTTTCGGGTGAGTCCATGTCTCCAACCCAACCAGGATCAGGGTCAGGATCGCCAGCGCAACTTGCAATCGCTCTGAACGCTTTTGTTTCGTGTTCAGCCTTTGTCTGCGCCATTGTGCGGAAGGCTGGTTGCGCAACCGCCAGATCCACGCCAGAACAGCAAGATTCACCAGTGATCCGGCAGCGGCAAGAATAAGCATGGGGATGCGGATGGCATCCTGATGAAACCCGCGGGCAGGCGCATAGATCCCGCTGACCGCGGCCAGCGCGGTGAGCCCGATCGCCAACCGGATTCCGCTGATCGCAAAAACAGCGGTACAAAGGCTCTGCAGAATTGCCAGCAAAATACTGGCGCCACTCAGTGCCCACATTCGCTTCGGAACTTCCGAAAATTCTTGACTCAACCTGCGACCTCCGAATTATTCTTCCGTAGAGCGGCCAGCCTCCAGGCAGGATCAGGGTAGCGCACGCAGCGAGAAAGAGCCAACCAGCAACCCAAAGACGCGGGTGCTGGATTGGCCATAAAAATCCAGTTGGAAGACTGGCGCGTACTGAGGTCAGTGAAGTCACGGAAGGGATTCTTATTTTCACGGCAGGAAGAATTTCCGTAACCTTTCCTTCGCGCCTTCACTCCTATTGTGCGTGGCACGGATTGCGCGGGATTGGGAAAGAGCAATTCCGCGTGGCGCCAACGACTCTCCAACTTCAAGCACGTCCAAGCGAATTGGAAAGTCGCTCATCAACCGGCGGAACCCCTCCGCCCCAACCCCAAATGAGGTCAAAGGATCATGACAAAGAATCAGTTGAATGCACTGCTTCTGACGGCGGCGCTCTCCGGCCTGGTCGGTGGAACCTCCGTAGCGGCCAAGGCGGCCTCCAACGGCTCTGCGAGAGTATCTGGAACAACCGCCGGACTTCTCTACGCCGCGCAGGACAAGACACCGCCTGCCAAGCACAGCTGTAAAGGCAAGAACGATTGCAAGGGAACCGGCGGCTGCTCCACCAGCGACCAGGGCTGCAAGGGCAAAAACACTTGCAAGGGCAAGGGCGGCTGCGCCACCGACGGCTCCAAACCACCCAAGTTCGCCTAAGATCAACCTCCAAAGATGGCGCGGCAGGCAACTCGAGACCCACCCCTACCGCGCCATCGACTGTTTGTTTCGGCAGCGCCCCCGAGGTTGGAGTGCCCGAGAAAAACTATCATCTGCAATCTGTCACCTGCCATCTGTGAAGGATCTCCATGCCCGGCAATCGCTTCAATGCGTATCAGGATCACGGCGTCGGAATCGGCCTGCGCATTCCCCATTACAACCACATCTTCTCGCGCAAGCCAGTGGTGGACTGGTTCGAAATCATCTCGGAGAACTTCATGTGCGACGCGGGCCGTCCGCTGGCGGTGCTCGATCGGATTCTTGAGCAGTACCGTGTTGTCCAGCATGGCGTATCGATGTATTTCGGGTCCGTCACTGCGCCCGATCCGGAACACCTGAAGCGCCTCAAGACACTGGTTCGCCGTACCGGAACTCCCTGGCTCAGCGACCACCTTTGCTGGGGCAGCGTGGACGGCACATACACCCACGACCTGTTGCCGCTGCCATACACATGGGAGGCCGTCGAGCGCACCGTCGAGCGCGTCCGCATGGTACAAGACTACCTTGAGATTCCCGTGGCCGTCGAGAATGTCTCGAGCTATGCAGCTTTCACCGGATCGCAAATGACCGAGTGGGAGTTCCTCACTGAAGTTGTGGAACGCGCCGACTGCGGCATTCTTCTCGACGTGAACAACATTTATGTCTCGTCGGTGAACCATGAATTCGCGCCGATGGACTATGTGAACTATGTGCCGGCTTATCGCGTGGCGCAGATTCATATCGCGGGCCATTCGAAGTACGAAAAGTACATTCTGGACACGCACGATCATCCTGTCATCGATCCAGTGTGGGCGCTCTATGCACGCGCGATAGAACGCTGCGGCCCCACGCCGACACTCCTCGAATGGGACGAGCATATCCCCAGCTTCGACGAAGTTCATACGGAAGCTCTGAAGGCCCATCGCTACTTGGAACAGTATTCCAGCGTCCTGCATGAGGTTACGCCATGAGTAGCACGACTTCAGCACCGATGAGTCTCGCGGATCTCCAACGCACAATGGCCGCGGCCGTGATGATGCCGCTCACTGCCGGCGACGACATGCGCCCTCATGCTCCCGATGGCCGCCCAATGACTGAGGTGGCCGCGAGCTTTATAGCGCCCAACAGCCGGCTGTCACCCTTTGAGCGCCTGGAAATCTACAACCGGCAATACTGGTTTCGTGTACTCGATGCGCTGGCCGAGGACTTTCCCGCGTTGCGTGCTGCGGTAGGAAGCCGCGCCTTCGAGGGGCTCTCCATCGCCTATCTCACCGCTCATCCAAGCCGTAGTTTTACGTTGCGCAACCTGGGTTCGAAGCTGCCCGAGTGGCTTGCCGCTCATCCGGGATTTGCCGGTCGCCGCCAGTTGCTTGCGCTCGATGTCGCTGCCGTTGAATGGGCATTTGTCGAGGCCTTTGACAATGCGGGGCACGCACCCCTCACCCTAGATCAGATTGCCACGCTGGACGGTGGATCGCGCCTGGCTCTTCAACCGCATCTGCGCTTGTTGGGGTTAAATTACGGAGCGGACGAGTTGGTGCTGAGCCTGCACAAGCTACAGAAGCGTGGAACCAGCGAAGCCGGCGTCAAGCACGAGGACGGCCCCGAGCCGCCCGCAAAGTTGCCGAAGTTGCGTCGCCGGCCGACATGGGTAGCCGCGCATCGATTCGAAAACGCAGTCTATTTCAGAAGGCTTGAGCGCGAAGAGTTTTTGACCCTCGCTGCGATTCGTGAAGGGCTCGCACTGGGCGATGCTTTGGAAGCGGGTTTCCGCGACTCTACAAAGCCGGAAACGAAGCGCCTCGCATTGGTTCGCGCGTGGTTTACGCATTGGGCTGAACTGGGATGGATTTGCGCCCCGGAACTCGATGCATTGTTCCCCGAATAAGGAAAGAAAAATGGCAAAGCTGATCGACTTGGTGAGGAAAACCTACAGCGGCTTAACTACCGTGCTCAACCTGGCGCAAAGCCCGCTTCTGCTGGCTATCCGCCTCTATTGGGGATGGCAATTTGCCCAGGACGGTTGGGGCAAGCTCCACAATCTCGACCGCGTCACTCAGTTCTTCACCAGCCTCAGCCTCCCCGCTCCGGGCACCACAGCGCTATTGATCGCACTGCTCGAATTTGGCGGTGGCATTCTTTTTGCTCTCGGCATTGCTTCGCGACTCACGGCGCTGGTGCTCTTCGTCAATATGACGATGGCCTATCTCAGCGTGCCCGACGACCGCGTCAATTTTTCACACATACTCTCCAAACCCGATGATTTTTACGGCGCGAGTCCTTACACCTATTGGTTCGCTTCGCTGCTCATACTCATCCTCGGCCCAGGTTTGTTCGCCGTCGATTGGATTATCGGACGCCGTTTCGCTCCAAAACACACAAGCTGATGCACGCGGTATGATCGACCCACGAGATACTACTCGTGGAAACCGGGCCCCATGCGGATCGTCTACGTGCTAACTTCGCTCGGCATGGGCGGAGCGGAGCGGCTGGTGCTGGCCATAGCCAGCCGCATGACTGATCGCGGTCATGCTGTCGCACTTCTGGTCCTGCGCCCCCAACTCAAGAGCGAGTGGCCAACCGCATTACCGGTCTTTCACCTCGACATGCGCAGGAATCCATTCAGCGTGATTTTCGGGCTGATGCGTGCCAGCTGCTTTCTGCGCGAATTCCGTCCCGACCTGGTTCACAGTCACAGCTTCCACCCCAATTGCATTGCTCGAATTCTCAAGGTGCTGGTTCCGGCGCCGGCAGTGATCTGCACGATTCATAACGTCTACACGGGCGGCTGGCATCGCGTGCTGGCCTACCGCGTGACCGATTTCCTAAGCTGCCGCACGACCGCCGTAAGCACAGCAGTTGCGGAGAAGTTTGTGCGCCTCAAAGCGATTCCGCAATCCAAGTGTGTGGTCATCACAAACGGCATCGACGCAGCCGAATTCTCTCCCGATGCGGAGCGGCGTACACAGATGCGAGCGGCAATGGAAGTGACCACCGAATTCATCTGGATGACAGCCGGACGCATCGTGCCGGCCAAAGACTTTCCCAACTTATTGAGCGCCTTTGAAATTGTGCGCGCAGATTTTCCCGATGCGCAGCTTTGGATTGCCGGCGAAGCGATGAACGACAAATTGAATCCTATTTCTCGCCTCGGTGTTGCGGGACACAAGGGAGTCATTGACCGAGTCCACTGGCTTGGTCTGCGCCGCGATCTCCCCGCCCTTCTGGATGCCGCCGACGGATTCGTGCTCGCCTCCGCATGGGAGGGAATGCCGCTTGTAGTGGGGGAGGCCATGGCCATGGAGAAGATGGTCGTGGCCACGGATGTGGGTGGTGTGCGCGAACTGGTGGGGGACGCTGGCTTCCTTGTGCCTGCCCGCGATTCGCAGGCTCTGGCTGGCGCCATGCTGGCAGCGATGAAGAAATCGGCGGAAGGCCGCCGGGAACTGGGTGCTGCGGCACGAGCGCGGATCGCAGCTAACTTCAGCATGGATGCGCGCGCGGACGATTGGGAAAGACTTTATCGCATCACGCTTGACTCCCGAAATTGACATTGTCGACAAATGAAATGGCCGGAACAGCGTGCTCCGGCCATTTCTGATTCGCGGTTATCCGCTTAGAACGAGAAGACCACCTGAATGAAGATGCGCCGTGCCGCCGACCCGGTGCTGAAGATGCCGCCCGCCAGGCTGGTCGACTTGTTGAAGTAAGGACTCGTCAAGGTTCCCGTCGGAGTTCCGTAGTCGATATCGTTGAACAAATTCAGTGCCTGTGCGCTGAAGTTCAGTGAGTACTTCCGGCCGGTATTTGTGGGTCCAAACATGCCGCCTGGTCCGCCGCGACCACCACCGCCGCCGCCAAGGCCTCCAGGGCCAAGGCCACCTCCTGGAGGGCCTCCACGACCACCGCCTCCGCCTCCCGGCCCGCCGCCTCCGGGAGGGCCTCCGCCATCGGCCACGCCGCCGGTTGAGGTTGTTTTGGGACCGATGCCGAACGCGCGGCTGACACGCAGGTTCAGTGCTACAGCGGCGGGACCATTGCCAAGATTGGCGGGAATCAGCGTTTCGCCGGATAAGGCAGCGCTGTCAAGTGGGCCAAATGGTGTGGACACCACATCCGCTGCCGGCGTGGTGGCAGTAGCATAGGTGGGTCGCTGATTGAAAAGGTTGTTCAGCGGGTCAGCCGCCAGTGTGATGTTGAATGGACGGCCCGATTGCGCAATCAGGAAGGGATTGAAGCGAATTCCCCACGGACCCTGGTAACTAGACATGAAGAAGACCGAGTTGCGCGTGACAAAGCCTGCGCGGCCGTAGTCCTGATCCAGGTCGTACGCGTTCGAGGCACTGCCGGCCCCAAAACCGTTCCCGTTGCTGTTGCCGTTGGCATCGGAGAATGTGTAGAAGCCAACCAGGCTAAGGTTCTTGGTGACTCTCGCATTGACGCTTGCGATGGCCTGATTCTGCTTGAAAACTGCTTCGGGATAAAACTCGTACAGGTAGCCGCCCGAATCCGTTTGCGGTGTTCCGCCAGTGGCCTGGTTGGCGTTGCGCGTCACCACCTGGTGGACCCCGAAAGAGTGCAGATAGGTGAACGTCGCGCTGGTGCCGGGGAAGAGTTGCCGCTCAAGGCTGGTGCCAAACTGCTCGGTGGTTGCGGCGTGGAAGCCCGGATCAACTTCGTACTTGACCGGCACCGTGTTGCCGCTGGCAGCGCCGCCGTTGCTGGTGCAGGTGGTCATGTCAATCGCGTTGAGCGAGGCTGCCGTCGAGCTGCAGGTTGGATTGTTGAGCACTACCTGTTGTTGAATCGTGGCGCGGTTAATGGTAAGCAGGCTCGATGTCTGCAAGCGGTCAAAGAAGAATCCATAGCCGGCGCGCAACACAGTCTTGGTCTTCTTGTCCTTGCCATTGCCGTCGAGAGCATAGGCGAAAGAGGCTCTCGGCCCCCAGTCATCGTGATCGTGAATGTGGTTCTGTGCCTCCCAGCGCATGCCGCCGGAGAGAGTCAGCTTGGGATTGACTTTCCAGTCGTCCTGGGCAAAGAGCGCGACGTCGAACATGTTGGCAACGGCCGATTGCTCTCCGGTGGTGAAGCTCGCAGAGATGGGACCGTAGGCCGGCTGCAACAAGTTGAAGGTCTCGCCAGGTTGCTGCAGTCCGTTCGCCATGCCCAGGTAGTCCTGGTAGTTGGCGAACGTGAATGAACCATTGAAATTCGAATTGGTCAGATTTGCATCGCGATTGTCCCTCATACGCGTGCCGAACTTGATTGCCTGTCCGCCGTGGCTCAGTGTTGTAATGTTCCAGAGTTCCAATCGGGTCGTATGATCGCGGCTCTCCTGACCGGAGTAGCCGCCTCCAGTGAAATCGCCCTGAACGCCAATAGTGCGATCGGTTGAATCAGGATAGTGATTTTCATTCTGCCGTTCGAACTGGAAGCGCGTCTCATTCACCGCGTGGTCGTTGATCACGAATGCATCGCTTGCCTGTACGGTATGGTCGGTGTTCGATTCATGCGTTGAAGCGGTGGGAAGCGATCCTTGATTCAGATCCCCGTGTTCCGATTCCGACCAAAAACCATAGCGCACGGTGAACGTGTTCTTTGCACCTAATTGCCAATCGATACGAGCGGACGCATTATCGCGAATACGCCGGTTCAACAGGCTTACGCCGTAGTCCGGATTATTCACAAAAGCGCCCGTTCCATCTTCAAGAACCGCATCGGGAATAAGCCATGCGTTAACGTTTTCAGTATTGCGTTGTTCTGCGCTCGCAAAGAAAGAAGCTTTCTTGGAAATTGCGCCACTAACGGTGCCATTGAATTGGTAGCTGTAGTAATCGGGAATGGTCGAAGTAAACGGGTTTCCGGTATTGAATTGCTTTGTGTTTCCCTGAATGAAGGCCTGGCCATGCAGCTTGTCCGTTCCGGGCTTGGTCAGAATTTCAATGCGCCCATATCCCAGGCGGTCATATTCAGCCGAGAACGGGTTCTGGTTGATTCGAATTTCGCGGATGGCCGACTTGGGCGGAAGCTGTCCGCCGCTGAAACCGTCGATGTAAATCTGTCCGCCATTGGGCCCGGCAGAAGGACCGGCCAGCGCAGAAAGCTCGTTCGATAACTCATCCGGATCGTCGGACAAAGCATCGAGGTCCTTGCCCTTGAGCACGATCGCGTTGGCATTGCCGCTGGCATCGGTGTTCACGGTGGGCGATTCGTCCGTGACGGTTACACTTTGCTGCGCTACTTCGATGGCCATCGCAATATCCACACGCTTCGACTGACCCGCGGCAAGTTGGATGGTCGGCGAACTGAAGGACGCGAAGCCTGCGTACTCGGCGCGAATGATGTAACCACCGGCAGCAAGACCGGAGACTGAGTAGGCGCCGCTCGAATCCGCGGTGGCTGTTGTTACAGTCGTTCCCGCAGAGGTCTCGACGGTGACCGTGGCGCCGGGAATGAGCGCGCCGGTCTGGTCGGTTATGTGGCCGCGCAAAATGCCGGTGGATACACCTGCACTCTGGGTCGGAGCAGCGGGAGTAGCTACGGTCTGCGCAGGCGTTTGCGCGTGGGACGTGAGGCCCAATGAGACGCCAAATAACAAGGCTATGAACGATCGATGAATGCAATGCAAATTTGAGTACACCTGTCCCTCGCTTGTTTCTACTTGAACTTGTTTCGACACTATTGGGCAGCTGCTGCTTCAGCCCCGCCGGAGCCCATGCTCCAGTTGTTCAGCAGGTTCTGGCTGGCCGCGGGAGCTTCCAACAGCGGTTCCACACCGGCCAGAAGCGTGATGGCTGTAACGTCCGTGGTGCCGTCGGTTGATACCACCATGATGGCATCGCCTTTTTTGAGATCGGCGAATTGAATTTGAGGTGCGCGGCTAAGCATCTGTTGCGGATCGCCCCCGCCTGCGCCCGCGCCGCCTCCAGGTCCACCGCCTCCGGGTCCGCCAGGTCCGCCGCCTTGGCCTGGCCACTGGCCGCCGCCTTGTCCGGCAGCTTGGTTGCCAGCCTGTCCGCCACTGCCACTGTATTGGCCGGGGGCGCCACGCTGTGTGGACGTTGCGCCGCTGGTGGCCGACGGGGCGTTGGCGCTAAATCCTCCACCGCCGCCGCTGCCTGAGGCGCCTTTCAAACGCGCCGCGAGCATGGCCGCCATGCGATCGGGAAGGCGGCGCATCTGCGCGTCCGGGGTGATGTGAACGGTTATCTGTTTCTTGGTAGTAAGATCTTTCACCACGAATGTTGAGCTCGCCGTGTCAAGGGACCCTATGGTTCCAGAGATATTGCGGAATGTGCCGGAAACAACTTCTTCCGCGGCAATGGTGGTGCCGTCAGCGTTTTTGCTCCCACGAGCGCGCAACTGGTCGCCGGGGTGAATGTCGTCGATTGCAGCAGGCTGCGCTGCGTCGTAATTCACAGAAGCTGTTGCGTAACGCTTCAGGATGGTTGTCTTGGTCGTATTCACCGTGATGGTTTTGGCCGTAGCGCCCGAGCCGCTGGTCAGCACAATGACGCTGCTGCCCACATCGACGCTCTTCACAAGTCCGCCTACGCCGCGCCGTTGCCAGTCTTCACGATCCTTCTGCTGCTTCTGAGCAACGTCGGATTGCTTCATGGCGACAATCTGCAACGCTTGTGTTGTGCCCGCCGGCGCGTCCGGATCAAGCTTGATCAGGGCACGATCGCCCACCGCCAGTTCGCTGAACTGGATGGCAGTTGCGGTGCTCAGATCCTTTTGCCCAGGAGCAATGCGCTTGATGGATGCGGAGGCGGGAACTTCCACCTGATAGGTCTGGCCGGCATCGGTCTTGACCGTAAGAGTGGTTCCGTTTATGGCAGTCACCGCGCCGACGAAGCGCGCAGGCGCCTGTGCCCAGGTCATCGGCGCATATAATGTTGCAATCGCCAGCAGCGCGACGGCCATGAGCGAAGCTGAATTCCGGATCTTGATCTTACGATTCATAAGTCATTTCTCCACGGTTCACAATCAGGGGTAACCGGGGTTCGAGAGTCATACCTAGTTCGGTAGACGAGCCAATGCGTCAAAAGGTTGAGCGCGCGGCGCCATAGTGTGAGGGATTTGGAAATATTATCGAGAGTTGCGCGTAATATGAGCTTTTTGTTGAGCTTGCGAGGCTCTGAATATTAAGACAAGCTTAAGGTTTTCGCGTCCGTTTCATGGAGACTGACCGCGGTTCCCAGTGCTGGTTCAGGGTGCATCGCAAGGGCGTGAACGACGAATCGGTACTGCTCCAAAAGGAGCCAATCGCTCTGCACTCACCATGCGTCGAACACCCCAGCTCGTACCGCTCCTGCCAGAGCCTCGATGTCGGTCGACAGCACTCGGTCCTGCTCCAACCGCTGAACCACGCCTCGCACCGCGGAATACGCCTGTTCGATTTTCGAGCTGGATTTCAGAGGCCTGCGAAACTCCAAGCCTTGCGCCGCGCACATCAGCTCAATGCCGACAATGCGCTCCGCATGTTCGACAATCTGGCGCAGTTTGATGGCTCCCGTCATGCCCATCGAAACATGGTCTTCTTTGCCTCCGTCGGTTGGAATGCTTCCAGTCGACGAAGGATGCGAAAGCACCTGGCACTCGTTAATCAGCGCCGCCGCGACAATCTGCGCAATCATGAAGCCGGAGGAAAGGCCGGGATCGGGAGAGAGGAACGCCGGAAGCCCTTCGTTGATGTCCGGATTGAGCAAACGATCGATGCGGCGCTCCGTGATGCTGGCCAGATCGGTCATACCGATTGCCGCGTAATCGAATGCATAGGCCAGCGGAGCGCCATGAAAATTCCCGCCGGAGATCACCGCTCCTTCAAGCGCGTTGGAGGCCAGCGCGTTGGAGGAGTCCGCTGGAAATACGAGCGGATTGTCTGTGGCGGAACCGGCTTCGATTTCAAGCACGCCTCGGACATGCTCCAGCACGCCACGGACCGCTCCGTGCACCTGTGGCATGCAGCGGAGGCAATAGGCATCCTGCACACGCGAGTCGTGCTCGCGGTGTGCTTCGCGAATCTCTGAACCTTCAAGCAAAGAAACCAAATGCTCCGCTGCGGCGATTTGTCCCGCATGGGGACGTGCCTGGTGAATCCGCGCATCGAAGGCGGCCGGCGTTCCCATCAACGCTTCGAGGGCCATGGCTCCCGCCACGTCTGCCAGTTGTGCCACTCGAATGGCACGGGCGACTGCCAAACCACCCACTGCTGTCATCGCCTGCGTTCCGTTTAACAGCGCAAGGCCCTCTTTGGCGGCGAGAGTCAGCGGCAGCAACCCGGCGCGCCGCAACGCAGCGCCACCAGGCATGCGTTCCCCTTTGTAAAACGCCTCGCCTTCGCCGATGGCAACCAGCGCAAGGTGAGCCAGTGGCGCCAGATCCCCGCTTGCGCCTACGGAGCCTTTTTCCGGAATGACCGGATGGACGCCGGCATTCAAAAGCGCAACGAGCAGATCCACCAGCTGAGTCCGGCAACCGCTGAACCCCTTCGCAAGCACATTGGCCCGCAGCAGCAGCATGGCCCTCGACTCACCTTCAGAAAGAGGCTGGCCGACTCCCCCTGCGTGGCTGCGCACCAGGTTGGTCTGCAACTGCGCCAGGCTGCCGTCGGGAATGCGTACATCGGAGAGCTTGCCAAATCCGGTGTTCACGCCGTAGACCGTTTGTCCAGCGAACAGAATGTTTTCAATGAGCTTGCGGCTAATTGCTATGCGGGCCAACGCTGCGGGAGCGATTCCCACCGGCCGGCCATGCAGGGCTACAGCTTCGATTTCAACCAGGGTGAGCGGCTGACCGTCCAAAAACAGAATATCCATCCCCTCCAGTTTAGCGGATTCATTTGACGCTGATATCGCCGTCGACATCCACAATCAGCGTGTCCTCCTGAACGAGCACAGAGTGGATTTTCAGGCGGTCGAGCGTGACTTTGTAGCCTGAAGAGGCGGTTGAGCCCTCGAGAGCCTTGCGCAGCAGATCGGCGGCGTTGACTTTCATTCCTGAAGGGACCTGGCGGCTGAGAAAGGGTGTGAGAACGAAGTTGAGCTCTGTGTGGTCGCTGACTTTATCGACGCGAGCGTCGCGGAAGCCTACTGTCTCGCCTTCGCCGTCAGGGGCCAGGGAAACCTCTGCTGGGAGCGAGAGTGCGATGCCGATGCAGGCGCCGGCTAGGCGCTGTCCGAGCCGCGCATGGGTCTTGAGCTGGACGACGATTCGGTCTTCGACAAACTTGAGTTTTGGATCTTCGGCATAGACGTAGCAGGCGGACTGGGCGTTTCCTTTAAGGTAATAACGGCCGTCTGGCCCGCTGAAGAGCTGCTTGATCAGGGTGCGTTCAAGGGCGTCGCGGCTGACCTTCAATTCGACCGCGCCGGCCTGCGCTAGAGCGCCGGCGAGAAACAGAAATGCGGCTGCACCCGTTCGCCAGGATGTTGTCATACTATTAACCTGCCATCTGCAGCTTGTCTGCTGCAAGTATAGACCTTACGAAGGTCATGGCATTGACCGCGACACGGATCGGAAGTATGTCTAATCCTTTCTAATTAAGCCACATAAGACGGATTGTGAGCAAAGTTGCACACCCGCATTTTGTCGCACGGCCGATACATTTTGTTATTGATTTTTGAACAAAAAATCCGTAAAATAGAAAGCTGTAAGTTCCTCAGGAGTGACTGGAGCCCCCCGAGCCCGTTGCCGAGGAATTCAACGCAAATCACACCTCTTAAGGACACAAAATCGATGGCAAAGCGTCGTGGAAATCCGAATTGGGGCAAACCAGAGCCCATCGGCCCGGTAGTGCCCACTGTGACCTCTTTCGAACAGATTGTGAAGGAGTTCAAGCTTAGCCCGGACCAGTACATCCGGTCAACCCGGCTGCGGGAGTGGGCTCGACGGAACAAGAATTCCAAGTATATCCCCGAGGCTCTTCTGGAAGCCTGGGGTTTTGAGATTGAATCGACGTTGTAGTTTTTTTGACTTAGGTTCTTTCGTGACAGCGCCGCCTTCGGGCGGCGCTTTTGCTGTCTGGAGATTCTGGAACTCTCACGCCTTTGTGGATTAACGTACACATAGGTAGCTGGAGGACTCATGGCGAACACACAGACACTGATTGCGCAGGCCTACTCTGCTTTTAACCAGCGAAACATCGACGGCGTCCTTGCGGTCATGAGTGACAACGTCAACTGGCCCAAGGCATCGGAGGGTGGTCGCGCGGTTGGGAAAGAAGAGATTCGCGCCTACTGGACCCGTCAGTGGCAGGAGTTCGATCCTCATGTGGAACCGATCGAAGTGATCGACCGCGAAGGGGACAAAACTCATGTCAAAGTACACCAGATCGTGAAGAGTCCCGGTGGCGAAGTTCTTGCGGATAAGGAGACGTGGCACGTTTATACAATCGCCAACGGTCTCATCGAACGCATGGACATCGAGGAAAGCGAAGCGAACTCGGCCTCAACCCCATCTGCGGCATTTTCCAGGCACTAGCAACCACAAGGCAAAATCAGTGTGGAGGGTCAACGTCCAGCGGCGGCCTGCTGTTTGGTCAGTGCCTGTTCGAAAGTCTTCTGAGCGTCAGCGACGAAATCCTTATAGCCCGCCGGGTCGATGAAGACACGAGGGCCATCCTGCGGATAGCGCTCCAGTTTCGTGAGCATATCGAAGTACCCGCCGTGCGCTCCAAGAAAAACATCGCAGGGTAAATCCCGCAACACTGCAAATGTATGTTGGAAATCCTGAACAATGCCGGGATAGCTTACGGGGTGGCTGGACGTCGCGACGAAATGATACTCCGACCAAAAACTTGTCCCTCCCACGATGACGATGTTGCGGGCTGTTCCCGCCGGCTCTCCTGGCAGATGAGAGCGCATGGTCCACGTAGTACATCCACGCGTGTGGCCGGCAGTCTTATGGGCCGTCAATATCACACCCCCGAGGCTTACCGTGTCTTCGTCGTGGAGAACCCGGTCCACATGCACTGAAGGGTAGGTGGGGATGTTGGGTGAGGGCGACAGGAAATCCGTCCGCGCGCCGGTCTCAACCACGCTTACGTCGCCGTCCATCACCGACTCAAGGGCATGATTCCAAAACCTGCTCAACCGGTATCTCTTGAAGAAATCGATCGGGCTATTGCAAAAGGCGCAACTGAAAGATTTCGGCGAAGAAAATGATAGGCCTCGACACGAATGTCCTACTGCGCTACCTCGCGCAAGACGATCCAACGCACTCTCCCCGTGCAACGGAGATCGTCGAACGGCGCTTGACAGAACAAGCACCGGGTTTCGTCAGCCTCGTGTGTATCCTTGAAGTTGTATGGGTTCTCAAAAGCCTTTTCAAGCGTTCCAGACAGGAGATCGCGAACGATATTGAGATGCTATTAGCCGCAGATACACTCGAAGTTCAGAACGAGCAAGAAGTCTATTACGCCGTAGTTTCGTTCCGCAATGGAATCGGAACATTCGAAGACGCCTTGATCGGCTCTCTCGGCGTTTGGAGAGGTTGTTCGGCAACCTTGACGTTTGATGAAGATGCCGCAAAACGGCTACATGGATTTCAACTAGCCTGATTACCTCGATTCGTCGCGGGTCGGGGATCGGCTGTATCCCAATTCTGAAAATCCAGACCCATTCGACTTCGCTCAGGGCAGGCTCTGGGGCACCGACCTTCAGCGACAGTTCGAGATATGGGCCACCTGCCCCGACCGAGCGGGTTGCTAATCTGCCATCCGGCACGAATGGCCGCTTCGGCTCTGATCCTGGTTACTTGGGGTTATCGATGAGTAAGCGACAATCCCCGGACAACCGGCGGCAGCCATGCTTAACGGCGAAATCGCTCTTCTTCAACTTTTCCGCCTCCCCTGAAAAACTCACCGAAACTTTGACACTTCGCGGGTGACAATGCAGCCGCCCGGTGTCATAATGGCCGGATCGGAAATCCGGGTTCCCTACCCGGGTAAGATGAAAAGGAGGTCTCGCCATGTTTGGAAAAACACTCATCGCAACCTCGGCGTTGCGCACGGCTTCGATCGCCGCAGTCGCGGCGCTCACCGCAATCACCGCCTCCGCGCAAAACACGACAACCTACACCGAATACTCTGCCAAGTTCCTTTGTGGCGTTCCGGCCGCCAGCAGTGTCGAAGCCGGCGCGATCGAGAACGCGGAATACTCGACCTCGATCAATATCCACAATCCGAATCTATTCTTCAGCGACAAACCAATCGCTTTCCTAAAGAAAGCAGTAATCGCCCATACCGAGGGCGTCACCTTGGTCCCTCCCTCCGCCTTCAAGCAGGACTCGCTGCCGAACGACTACGCCGAGACGGTTACCTGTGTCGTAATCCGAAATCTGCTCGGCAAATCGGCCCCGGCCGCGCCGGCATTTTTCGAGGGGTTTGTGGTGATCGTCGTGCCCCCAGCCAGCAGTCCGAACGAACTCGACGTGACCGCCGTCTACACCAGTTCCAACAATCCACCAACCAGCCTGGAGGTGGTTCCCATCCCTGGGCGCATTATCACCCCGCCGCCGACTGGAGCGGCCCTCGACGGCAGGATCGAATAGCCAAATACGCGCTTCGGGAGGATCTCCGTGGCTGCGCCATGATCTTGCACTGGGTGGCCGGGTGCCCCATGTCTCGATTCTGAGACATGGGAAACCGCGATTTTCGAATCGCGGCGGGTCGGGGATCAGACGCCGCCCCTTTTTGGCCGACTTCCTTCGCGGGCTATTGAGAGGTGGACTTCCCGGCATACGCTTCCTGTCCGGCAACGAACGTCTGCTGCACTTCTGTGTACAGAATTGCCCGTGCACCCACCGTGTAGAGATTCATATCCACCAGGATGAAGTCGGCATCGTAACCCGGAACCAGCTTGCCCTTGTGTTTTTCCGCGAACTCCGCGTAGGCCGAGCCCTGCGTATAGGCGTAGAGAGCCTGGCCACGGGTGAGCTTGTTCTCGGGAAAGTAGGTCTTCGTCCCTTTCTCATTCATGCGCGTGACGGCCGCGTAGAGTCCGCGGAAAGGCGTGATTGGCTCGACCGGATAGTCGGTTCCGAACGCCAGTGGGACTCCTGCGTCGAGGAATGCCTTCCACGCATAGGAGTAGGCCGCGCGCCTGGGGCCAAGCCGGTCTTCAGCCCAGTTCATGTCGGTGAGCAGGTGGTTGGGCTGCATGGAAGCGATAACTCCCAGTTTGGCAAAGCGTGGAATGTCTGCCGGATCGACCACCTGTGCATGCTCGATGCGATTGCGCGCGGTATGGGAGACGCCGGGTTGATCAAACGCATTCAGGGCCATGGACGCAGCTTCGTCGCCAATGGCGTGGAAGCCGATCTGGAAGCCTGCCTGTGCGCGTTCTACCACCATCTTGTTGAGTTGTTCCTGGGTATATTGGGGCAGGCCGGTGTTCTGCGGATCGTCCGAGAACGGCGCCTTCATGGCGGCGGTGCGTGAACCCAGAGAGCCGTCCATGAATCCCTTGAGGAATCCGGTGTGCAGCATTGGATCGTTGCTGTCGTGGTGGGCGCGCTCGCGCTTCAACTCTTCAAGCGGATCCTTGAATGGAAGCCACTCGGAGATGCGCAGATTGAGCTTGCCCTGCTTTTCCAATTCTTCGAATACGAGAAAATCCTGCCAGTCGCTGAAGTCCTGCACGCTGGTAATGCCGTGCGCCAGGGCGTCGGCGATTGCCAACTGATCGCCGCGGACCCGTTCGTCGTGGCTGGGTGGGGGAATGACCTTTTCGACCAGTCCCTGCGCGGATTCGCGCAGAATCCCGGTCGGTTCGCCGTTGGCATCGAGGTCAATGGCTCCACCCTGCGGCGCATGGGTTTTTCCAGTGATGCCGGCGGCCGCGAGGGCAGCGGAGTTGGCAATCGAAATGTGTCCGTCGATCCGGTCGAGAAACGCAGGATGGCCCGCAGTAACCTTGTCCAGATCCTGGCGGGTAGGCAGCCTTTTATCAGCCCACAGTGTGTGATCCCAGTTGCCCCCCGTCAGCCAGTGGCCTGCTGGCGCGTCTTTGGCGAAGGCCTGGATCTTCGTCTGCATTTCGGTCAGAGATTGGACGCCGGTCAGGTCGACATTCAGCTTGGTTTGGCCTGCGCCTCCCAGATGCGTATGCGCATCGTTGAAGCCGGGAAAGACGAAGGTGCTGGTATTCGCGCTGTCCAGATCGCGAAGACGGGTGTTGGGGCCTGCTAACCGAGTCATCTCCTCCGTCGTGCCGGTGGCCAGAACTTTGCCGCCGCCGATAGCCATCGCCTGAACTGTTTCGGGTTTGTCTTCATTGAGGCCCACTCCTGTGTAAATCACTCCGTTAAAGAAGATGATTTCGGGTACGGTGTCGAGCTTCGCAGAAGCTGGCTTTACGGGGGTGGATGGTCTGTGTTTGGGAGCCGCAGTTTGGGCTGAGGAATTTGGGCAGAATGCCGAGATGGCAAGTGCGGAGGCGAGCAAAGCGGAATAGGCGCGCATGGGCGGAGTTTAGCAGAGACGGTCTATTGTGGTGAGTTTGAATTATTTGGTGTTTATGCGAGCAGATTCGCGTGAAGAGTGCCCGAAAAACAGGCCCTTCGATTCCGCTGAAGTACGCTTCACGCAGGATGACAGGCCATTTACCAATATGAACACTTGACTCGGGGCTCTACTGTTCCGCAGCCCATTCGGTCATGGCGAGAGTCAGCAGCAGGACTCGCTTGAGGCCCACTTCACGGTCCTTGGCGGAGTACCATTCGGCTTGCGTATGAGCGCCGCCGCCCTCGCCCCCTGCGCCCATCGAAAAGGCGGCGATGCCGATGGACAGCGGGATATTCGCATCCGTTGAACCGAGGCGAGGATCGGTGCGCAATCCCAAATGCCGGTCAACGGCGCGCAGAGTGTCGAGCAGTGGGGAGTCGACCGGTAGATGCGCCGCGGGGCGATCGCCGATTTTCTGGATATTGAAAGACAACAGCCCCCTTCCTCCATTCGCGACCGTCCTGGCAGCGGCGTTGCAGTGGTCGACGGCGTCCTCGACGGCGCGATGCAATACGACTTCAAGACGCAGCAACTGTGCAGGGTCGGTGGATCGGAAATCGATCGAGGCCTGCGCGCTTTCAGGGATCGAATTCACGCTGGTGCCGCCGTGGATGGTGCCCAGGTTGAGAGTGGTGCGCGGTTCTGCGGGAAGCGGCGTTGTTGCAAGAGCAGACAACGCCGAGGCCAGCGCGGCGATAGGGTTGGGAGTCCCGGCATCGGTAAAGCTATGACCTCCGGGGCCCGAGATCACTACCATGTAGCGCTTGCTCCCCAACGCTTGCGTGACTACCGAATCAGAGCCTGCCCCATCGAGAACAATATGTGCCGCAATGCGCCCGGCGAGTGCGCTCTGGTTATAGAGGTTGCGGACGCCGCGCAGATCTCCCTCACCCTCTTCGCCTACGTTCGCCAGAAAGAGCAGAGACGCCGGCAACTCGATTCCGGATTCCACCAGAGCGTTGGCAATGGCCAGCAAACCGGCGACCCCGGCGCCATTGTCACAGGCTCCGGGACCTTCCAGGCGATCTCCGTCCAGGACGAGGTTGAGCGGGGTTTCGAGGGGAAAGACGGTGTCGATGTGCGCCGAGATTACGACAATCGGCCCGGTACTCTCGGGCGACAGGTTTGCAGCAGGGAGAAATCCAACGACATTGCCGACATCATCCGTATGGATTTGGCAAAGGCCAGTCTCCTCGAAACGCGCCATCATCCACTTGGAGCGGGCACGTTCGCCAAAGGGCGGCGCTGGAATCGCCACCATCTCCGCCTGCCAGTCCATAATCCGCTTTGGATTTCCATGCAGCCAGGAGAAAGCGGAGTGGACGGGCCGCCGGCCTGCCAGTTTTGTGACTCGGGAAAAGGCCGAGTTGCGGGTGAGAAGGGGCATAGCGCTGGTTTCAGGGTAGCAGGACAGCGAATCTACAGGATTGGAATAGAGGAATTGCACAGCCGGATAGCGCCTCAGCCGATAAGCCTGCGCAGCAGAAGCGATTGCAAGTTCCTGCGTCCGTCCGCGATGAGATGGATTATGACTTCGTCGTGCCGGACTTCGTAAATCACACGATACGGCTTGAAAAAGACCTGACGATATTCCGATTCCATTCCTTGCGGGAGTTCCTTCGGCCTCGATCCTCGGTGGGGCAGGGCCGCTATGCCTTCGGCTGCTTCCCAAAGTTGGTCAAGGACATAGCCTGCTTTTTCGAGGGAGTCATTTTCCGCGATCCAACTGTGTATCTCTTCTAAATCGCGCCAAGCCGCACTGGTGACCCTGACCGGATATGTCACTCGGCGATCGAAGAGACGGACGACGACCCCTTCGAGACCTTTCGATTGCTTTTGAGCTCGCTCTCTGGTGACCGGCCCTGCCGAATCTCGCGGATGACATCTTCAATCGGATATGTTTCTCCCGCTTCAATTTCTTTATCGCCAATGGCCAGTATCTTCAGCAAGGCCATCGTTTCCTGAGACTCTTCATAGGAGTGGACGTCGACCAGCACGGCCCGCGCTTCGCCGTTCTGCGTAATGATGATCGGCTCGCGCTCTTCCGTGATGCGGTCGAGCAATTCAGCAGCATGGGCTTTCACGTAGCTTATTGGCTTGATCTGGGTGGAAAAGCGCATGGGATCCTCTTTTGGTTCTTTAATAGACTCATTATAGCTCTCATAAAGATCCGAATAGTATCTTTATTTAGTGTAAGGCTCAAATCCTCGTTCACCGTATTCCACAGAATGCAGAAATAGCCCTTGTGCGGGTGCGGTTGGCCCGGCGGCGGCGCGCGAACGGGCAGCAAGGATGCCGGGAATCCGATTACTGTCCAGATGGCCGCGTCCTACATCGAGCATCGTTCCCACCAGGTTGCGCACCATGTGATGCAGAAACCCGTTGCCGCGCACACGATAGATCAGTAGCCGGCCTTCATACGTTTCCCGTTCCTCCCAGTCGGAAGAAAAAACCGTACGGATTGCCCCTTTTTTCCCGATCGCTTCCGCAACTGGGTTTGCCGAATCCAGATCGGGCTCAGGGTCCGGTGGAGTCTTGCGCGTGGCCTGATCCGGATCGGTGGCGGCAAAACTCAGAAAGTCGTGTTCGCCCTCGAACAGGCGCGCTGACCTTTGCAGGGCCTCCACGTCCATAGGCCAGGAACAAGCGTGCACATAGCGGGCCAGGAATGGCGGGCAGATCGTTTCGCGGAAGACTCTATATTCATATGTCTTGGCAACGGTCGAATGCCGCGCGTGGAACGCAGTCGGTGCGATTTCTGCCTCAATGACCCGGATGGCCGAAGGCAAAGTCCGGTTCAAGGCTCGTTGCAGGTTACCGGGCGGGATGTTGGCTATCAACTCAAAGCTGGCCACCTGTCCGAGGGCGTGGACGCCCGCATCCGTGCGTCCTGATCCTTGCGGAAGCGGCGATTCACCGGTTACGCGGCCCAGGGCGGCCTGTAATTCACCTTGCACGGTGAACTCTCCTGGTTGAATCTGCCAGCCGCTGAAGTCAGTGCCGTCGTAGGCCAGGGTGAGCTTCCAGTTTTGGGAATGAGGTTCGGTATGGGCGGAATCGATCACGGGTATTCGTTCAGATAACAGGGTACTCGACCCGGGCGCACAGAGAAGCCGGCCGTGAGTGGGATACACTTAGCTTTCCGCATGCAAAGGTGGCGACCTAACGGCGGAACTGAAAAATTGCCGGCGGAAAGAGATTGGCTGGAACGAACCAGACACTGCGCGCGTAAGGACAAGAGAGCCCAGGGAACTGGGCTTGAAGCGAAAAGCGTCCAGCGAATCACAAATTTGCGTCCGGAGAGGCTCTCCGAACGTCTTGAAGAATGGCACCCCACATGCCTCAGCTACTGGTGGAGAGGAACAATGCATTTGTACGGTACACGTGTGTTTGAGCAGCAGGAGACGACCGCGCGGGGCAGTCTGGCAAAAACTGGGCGCGGACAGGCGGGCAGCCGGCTGCGCGCGATTGCAGCGGTTGTTCTGACGTTGGCGGCTGGAGTGCCTTCAGGATTTAGCCAACAAGCGGTGCTGGGTGCGGGACAAAAGGCTCCGGATAAGGCTGCTTCCGAGCTGCCGGCCACGCCTGCGCCCGTGTTGACCCAGCCGCTCAACCTGCGCACGTCGGCGCGCGATTTTTCCAAGCCGTCCGCCCGGGTTTGGGGTAACCCGATCAATGTCTTCAAGCCTACATCCATACCCAAGTCCAGCTTCGCGAATTCAGTTCGTCTGACCGATCTTGTCAAGGAAGGCAAAATCTATCTGAGCCTTTCCGATGCGATCGCTCTTGCGCTTGAGAACAACTACGATATCGCCATCGCCCGCTACGACCTGGACATCGCGGATACAGACATTCTGCGTACTCGCGTGGGCGGCGCTTTTGGAACGCCGCTGGGTGCGCCTTCTGGACTGATCACCAACACGCTGGGTGGCTCGGCGTCGACGTTGAGCGCAGGCGGCGGTCCCGGCGGATCGACGGTCGGCTCAGGTGGCGCGGGTTCCGGCAGCGCGGGCTTGTCGCTGACCACGTCCGGCGCTGGTCCAACTCCTGAGACGCTTGAGCCTCAGGTCATAGCGAATCTGAATTTCGATTGGGCGAGCGCGCCTTCCACCAATTTCTTTACCGGCGGTTCCAGCACCACCGATACCTATAACGTCTCCTACAACCAGGGATTTGTCACTGGCGCAGCCTTCCAGTTCACCTGGGACAATACCAGAGCAACCAACACCAACGCGTTCGCCACCTTCAGCCCGCAGTTCAATTCCCAGTTCAAGGCCGAGGTCACCCAGCACCTTCTTCAGGGCGCGGGCATCTGGGTCAACAAGCGCTTCATGTATCAGGCGCTAAACGACCGCCGCATCGCGGACTCCGGGTTCCGGCAGCAGATTCTCTATACCGTTAACCAGGTCGAGAGCATCTATTGGGGGCTTGTACAGGCATACGAAGATGTCCAGTCCCAGGATCGCGCGGTCGAGCAGAGCAGCAAGCTTGCCAGCGACGACCGCAAGCAGTTGGAGATTGGCACCATGGCCCCGCTGGACGTTCTGCAAGCCGATCAGACAGTGGCATCCGACAAGCAGGCGCTGATCAGCGCGCAACTTGCTCTGAACTACCAGCAGCAGATCATCAAGCAGGCGATTGCCCGCAATCTCAATGATCCGGCGCTCTCGGCCGCGGCCGTGATTCCGACGGACCGGGTGAGCATTGAAGAGATTCCAGAGGAAAAGCAATCCGTCGAGGATCTGGTGAAGATAGCTTTCCAGCAGAGGCCCGAACTGGAACAGGCCGTTCTGACGCTGCGCAACGATGAGATCACGCTCAAGGGTGCTCGCAATGCGCTCTTGCCTCAGATCGACATTCTGGCATATCTAGGCGGATCGGGCGTGGCTGGCACTTACAATCCAAACTGCGTACCGGATTTCGGAACCTGCCCCACCGGAGGAACCGGCGGTTTCGGCAGCGCCTTGCAGAACACTTATAACAACTCCTCGCCCGATAAGGGCGTTGGATTCAACGTGACGATTCCCATCGGCAATAAGTTTGCGCAATCCCAGCAGGCTCGGTCGCTGATGGAATATCGCCAGGCGGAGTTGCGGCTAGAGCAACTTTACACCCAGATTCGCATGCAAGTAGTGAATGCCCAATTTGGCTTGACTAACGATCGCGCGCAGGTTCTGGCGTCTCTTGCCGCAAGAGACTACAACAGACAGAGCCTGGATGCGGAAGAGAAAAAACTGCGGTTGGGAGCTTCTACGACAGCGCTCGTTTTGCAGCAGCAGCGCGGCCTTGCATCCGCAGAGGACTCTTTGATCTCGGCGCAGGCGAAGTACGCGAAAGACCGGGCTACTCTCTACCAGATACTGGCAACCACCATGCAGCACTACGGCATCAACTTGAATGAGGCTGCCTCGGGGAATGTGAATACGGCTCCCGCAATTCCAGGCCTGGTGCCTGCTCCGCCTAGCAAGGAGCCGACAACAACTCCGCCAGCTACTCCACCTGCGACTCCGCCCGTGGCACCGACTACGACGCCCAACCAATAACCCGATTCATCGGATCGTAGAAAAAAGGCTCTGTCTAGTTTTCCACAGCATGCAGAGCCTTTATTTTCTTATTGATAGTGGCTAATACTTAACGTTCCGCTACAAGTTCCAGTAATTCGAAGAACTCCGGGAAACTGATGTCGGCGGACTCGGCTCCTTGAATGAGCGTCTCGCCTTCGGCGCGGAGCGCCGCCACGCTGAATGCCATGGCAATGCGATGGTCGCTGCCGGAATCGATGGTGGCGCCGTGGAGAGTCTGACCGCCGGGCACATCCAGGCCATCTTCAAATTCAATTACTTCCGCTCCCATGGCACGCAGGTTCTTCGCTACCAGGGCGATGCGGTCGGATTCCTTGACCCGGAGCTCCTTCGCATCGCGAATACGGATACCGCCACTGGTGTAGGGGCCGATGGCTGCCAGAACTGGCAATTCATCGATAAGCTGCGCGGCAAGCGCACCGCTGACCTCTGCTGATCCAAGGCCTTCAGAGGGTGCGGAGATTTGGACTGTCCCGACCAGTTCGGCGTTTTTCTCTTCCAGATGGAGGACGGCGATGCGCGCGCCGAGGGCTGTGAGCACGTCGAGCAGTGCGGCGCGGGTTGGGTTAAGCCCTAAAGAATCCAGGAGAAGCGTCGAGCCGGGGAACAGAGATGCGGCGCAGAGAAAGAAGGCTGCGGACGAGATGTCACCGGGAACAACTGCATCGATCGAATGGAGATGTTGGGGTCCGCTGATGGAAACGGATTCCAGGTCGCGAGTAAGGCTGGCGCCGAAGGCGCGGAGTGCCAGTTCGCTATGGTCGCGCGTTCTGACTGCCTCTCGGACTGTTGTGGTGCCGGCAGTTTGCAGCCCGGCGAGCAGGACGCATGTCTTGATCTGGGCACTGGGAATAGGCGTTGTGTAATCAATCGCTTGAAGGGGTACTCCTTGGATTGTGACCGGAGCATGGCCGTCGGTAAGTGTAAGATGCGCGCCCATCTCTTGTAGCGGTTTGCGGATGCGCTCCATGGGCCGGCGGGAGAGCGAGGCGTCGCCGATGAGCGTAAAACTGCCTTGCTGAGGAGCCAAGAGACCTGAAATCATCCGCATCGTCGAGCCGGAGTTGCCGCAGTCCAGCGGGTGATCGGCGGGAGTAACGCGGCCTGCGACACCGGTGACTTCGATGGCTCCGTCATTGGTCTTGTTGACCTTGGCGCCCAATGCCTGCATGCAGGCGAGAGTCGAAGCGCAATCCGCGCCGGTCGAGAAGTTGGTAAAGCGCGACGTTCCCTCGGCGAAGGCAGCCAGCATGCCGTAGCGGTGGCTGATGGATTTGTCGCCGGGCAGGCGGAGGCTTCCATAGATGTTGCGAGCGGGACGGATGAGGCGTTCTTCGGTAGAAATGGACACGGGTACTCCGGTTTTTCCAATTCTTTTAAGTCTATCGCTTGCATGCCGACTGCAGGCCGCCAAGTCCCGTTGTTTCCTGAGCGGCATTCTCGCGTGATAGTGCCTATTGACGGGATGCCCGCAATAGAGGACACTTACGACGGCTTCCTTCGCAGCTGATTTTTTTACCGGCGCGGAGAGCTTTTTCAAAAAGGCACTCGTAATCAGGGCGTTTTCCGAGACACCTTGGCGCATTTCAGCTTGGTACAAAGCAGCGTTGGTCAGGAAAATCGTCCTTCTGTATTTTGGCTTCGGCCCTCACCCTATTGGATCTGTGCACACGCTTCTTTCATAGGAGTTGAGGTTCCTACGCCTTGCAGGATCCATATGCTGTACTGAACCAACCCGAAGTGCGCTCCTCTTCCGCTGTTCGCCGCGACAGCTCCTCAACATCCCTGCGGGAGCTTCTGGCCGTAATCAGCCGCAGACGCCTGTTGATTGCGGCAGTGGAAGGTGGGTTGCTCCTGGCTTGCCTGCTCTATTGCCTGGCCGTTCCCAACCAGTACGAAGCCAGAGCCAGGGTAGCCATGCGCACCTCGCCCGCTTCCGCGCTCACCACGGAAGGGTCGGGATCGCTCGCTGCGGCATCGATCCTTTCCGCTCCTCTGCAGCAGGAAACACTGGCAATTTTCCTGCGCAGCGATCAGTTGGCATGGCGAGTGATCGTCGATTTGAAGCTCTACCGGGCTCCGGCTTTTAACGGACGCTTCGAGCTCAAGTTTCCCAGTTTAAGCGCCGGACCAGAGTCAGCATTGGAGCAAAGCCCCGAGGCGCAAGCTTATCTCCTCGAACGGTTTGAGAAACGCCTCCACGTCGAAGCAATGCCTCGTTCGCTGGTGGTCGAGATTCGATTTCGGTCACGCAACGCGGCCCTCTCCGCAGCCGTAGTCAACGACCTGATTCGTGAATACGACGTCATGGACAGCGAATCGCGGGTTCATGCGGTAGCCGAGGGTTCGGAATCGCTGAAGAGCCAGCTCCAGGATCTGCAAACGAGGGTGGAGCAAGATCAAGATCGGCTGTCGGCCTTCCAGACCAGCCATCGTCTTCTCAGCAGTCCTGAAGTAACGGCGGACGGGCAGGAAGGCGAGTCCGAGCACAATTCTACGCTGCTTGAGATCGACGATCTGGGCCACCAGTCCGCGGCTGCCACTGCCGATCGCATTTTGCGCGAGACTGAATTTCGCGCCGCTTTGCACGGCGACCCGGAACTTGTAGCCGCCTCCGATGCGCGGCTGCAGGCTGAGTACGGGAGCTCCGGAATGGCTCAGTTGGCGCAGATTCACACCCGCCATGGCCAATTGGAAGAGGAGAAGGCTCAACTGAGCGCGGAGCACGGCCCCAACTTTCCCCGCGTGGTCGAGATTCGCCGTCAGCTTGAAGATCTGGATGCGCAAAAGCAGTCTGAAGACCTGAAGCTCGTTGTAAGCTTCAGCGGCGCATTGCAGACAGCGATAAATCGCGAGCAGATGGTGAAGAAGAGTCTAGACGAACACACCGCCGAAGGCATGAAGCTGAGTGAAGCGGCCACCCAGTACGCGGTGATGCGTCAGGAGGCCAATGCCAGGCACGACCTCTATATGCGCGTGGAGCAGAAGGTGGAAGAAGCCGCGTTGGCAGCCGGAGCACAGGGCTCGAATATTTCGGTTGTAGATCTGGCGCGCCAGCCGGTCAAGCCGGTGTCGCCAGACCTGCTCCTCTACATGGCCATCACGTTTTTTGTTGGCCTTTGGCTGGCAGTTGGGAGCGCACTCTTGATTGAATCGCTGCATCCTTTTTCGCGACGCTCGTCTGTTGCGCTGCTCGCAGTGCTTGTCGCCGCCGCGGTCGCGCACGCGCAGGCGCCTACACCAAGTCTGGACGGATTGCCGATCGGTGTGGCCCGCATCCCGTTCTCGCAGGACACCAGGGCGATCCCCAATCCCAAAGACTCACCCGCGGTGTGGGACAACGCGGCCGTCTCGGGCCAAACCGGATTGCCCCCGCCTTCTGGACCGCAATCTGCTTCACCCATGCCGGCTCCAATAGCGCCAGGAGATTTTCTAGACGTTTCGGAGTTCCACACACCGGAGTTTCATTCCATGGTGCGCGTCTCCCCGAAGGGCTCGGTGATGCTGCCCATGGTGAATGAAGTGCGGATCGGAGGGATGGACGAGCGGACCGCGGCGCACGCCATCGAAGCGGCTTTGTTGAGCAAAGGCATGCTGCTCCACCCGCAGGTCTCCGTGCTCGTGACGGTTTACGCCGGGCAGGATGTTAGCGTGCTGGGCGAAGTGTCCCGGCCAGGGGTTTATTCTTACACCATTCACCACCGGCTTCTCGACCTGATCTCCTCCGCGGCGGGGACTACGCAAAACGCAGGACGCCTGGTGAACGTGTTCCATCGCACCGATCCGAACACGCCGCACCCTGTGGTACTGGACCCCGGCGGCACCGACGTAGGCGCCGAACACAATCCTGAACTCACTCCCGGCGACACAGTAGAGGTGAGCCGCGCCGGCCTGGTTTATGTAATTGGCGATGTTGTGCGTCCCGGCGGATTCGCGGTCGATCCGGCGCAGGGCCTGACGGTGGTGCAGGCGGTTTCTCTGGCCTGGGGACCGACCCAGAACGCGGCTGCCGGCAAAGCGCTGCTGATTCGAGAACAAAAAGGAGGACGCACCCTCATAACTCTGAATCTGCGGCGCATGATCCACGGCCAGGATCCCGACCAGCCGATCTATGACCGGGACATTCTCTTAGTGCCCGATTCGATGGCTAAGAACATGTGGAACAGGGCCTTGGAATCGGCTATTCAATCAGCAGTAGGTGTCTCCATTTACGCCGGGCTTGTTTACTCGCAGAGGTTTTAAAGAGATGCGCCGCATTGCGTGGGGACTGTTGCTGCTGCTGGCTTTTGCGGTTCCATGGGAATTCTCGCTGAATTTAGGCGAACCTCTCGGACCAATCGCCCGCATCCTCGGGGTGTTGCTGGTTGTTGTAACTATTCCGGCCGTTCTGCAAGCGGGCCGTCTGCGCACTCCTGGCCCTATGCAATGGCTGGTTCTGGTTTTCTACTTGTGGTTTTGTTGTTCGTATTTCTGGACCATCGAACCACTGGCGACTCTTGAAAAGCTGCGCTCTTACTTCCAGGAGATGATGATCGTCTGGCTGGTGTGGGAGTTTGCCGAGAGCCCTGAGGACTTGCGCTCCCTGCTGCGCGCCTACCTTGCCGGCGCGTGCGTTTTGGCCGCGCTGACTCTGGCAAACTTCAGGTCAGTGGAAGCCCTGGCGGGGAATCAGATCCGTTTCGTAGCGACGGGACAGGACCCAAACGACGTGGCTCGTTTTCTCGATCTGGCCTTTCCCCTCGCCGCCTTACTGCTTCACATTGAGCGGCGCTGGCCATGGCGCTTGCTCGCTTTAGGGTATCTTCTTCTCGGCTTGACTTCTGTAGTCCTCACTGCCTCGCGCGGAGGGTTTCTGGCTGCCGTTATTGCGTTTGCCGGTTGCGGCTTGCTCCTGATTCGGAAGCACGCAAAGGCCGTGCTTGCGGGAGCGGTCGCCTGGCTTGCAATTGGCGCTGTCTTGTGGCTCACAGTTCCACATGCGACCTTCGAACGGCTGGCCACAATTCCATCCCAGCTCGCGGGTGGCGATCTCAATCAACGCTCGAACATCTGGATTGCAGGCTGGGATGCATTTGTCCGGGCACCCATATTCGGAACGGGCGCCGGCTCGTTTGTCAGCGCCGCGCGATTGAACCCAGGGGACACGGCCCACAATACAGTGCTGTCCATTGTGGTGAGCGGCGGGTTATGTGCGCTCTTTCTGGCATTCGCCATTTTGGCCCTGGCGATTCGATCGGCACTCGCCGCGCGCGGTCCGCTGCTGGTTGCGCTGTCAACTGTAATGTGCGTCTGGGTTGCTGCTTCCTTCGTCGACACCGTTGAAGAGAACCGATCGACATGGTTGCTGCTCGGGCTGATTGCGGTTGCCGGGCGGCTTGCCGTCGAAGCGCCAGGTCAGCTTGAAAATTGCTTTCCGGAAGGCATCTCCGGTGGCCCGGCGCGACTGGAACCGGACGTGTCCTGCGGCGCGGTTAACTGACCGGCATGGGAACTCTTGCCATCATCGGACGGCGGTTTCAGGGCGACAGCATCAATCGCCACATCTCTCGCGCCGTCGTCTCCGTAATCGCCGCAGGCATTGTGGTCAAGCTGGCTGCCACATTCAAAGAAGTTGCTGTTGCCGGCGTCTTTGGACGCTCCGACGTGATGGATGCCTTTCTGACAGCCGCATTGCTCCCTGGTCTTCTCATCAACCTGATCTCCGAGTCGATGAACCAGGCGCTTGTGCCTACTCTGATCCGGGTGAGGGAACTGGATGGGCACGGGAGCGCACAGGAATTGCTTTCGAGTTCCATGCTGATGATGTGCCTGTTGCTGGGATCGGTTTCGGGCGCGATGGCTCTGGCAGCGCCCGGTATTTTCCCGCTGATTGCCTCGCATTTCCCGCCCGCCAAAATGGATCTTGCAATTCAGCTCTTTTACGGCCTTTTACCGGTAGTTACGATCACCGGCATCGCCACCAACTGCACCGCCGTCCTGAATACCTTCCACCGCTTTGCCTTGCCTGCTCTTGCGCCCCTCGCCATCCCGATCGCAATTGCGATTGGCGCGCTCACTCTGGGTTCTCGCCAGGGCATTTGGATCATGGTCTACGCCACCCTGGCTGGTTCGCTCGTCCATGCGGCGCTCGTGGTTTGGATGATGGACGCCCACGGTTATCGCTTCCGTCTGCGCTGGTACGGAATGACCCTTGCGGCGCGCGAAGTGGCGCAACAGTATGGCCCGGTGCTGCTCAGCGGCGTTGTCGCTTCCGGTGGTCTCCTCGTGGACCAATCGATGGCGGCGATGCTGCCCGCCGGAAGCGTCTCCGCATTGGTTTACGGCAACCGCTTTGTTAGCGTGGTGATCTCCCTCCTGGCTGGGGCCATTTCCACGGCGCTGACCCCTTACTTCTCCCGCATGATTGCGTTGAATGACTGGGCTGGCTGCAGGCGGACGGTGCGTACCTGGGTTGGTTTCGCAGCCTTGGTCTCGGTGCCCATTGCGGCTCTGTTTATCGCTGCGTCGCGCCTTGTGGTTCGGGTCGCGTTCGAGCGCGGTGCATTTGGGCCGCGTGACACCGCTGTGGTGGCCAGCGTCATGGCGATGTATGCCATTCAGATTCCATTCTTCGTGACCAGCCGAGTCTTTTATCGATTCATTGTCGCCATGCGCAGGACAGATTTGGCACTCTACTGCGGCGTGGTGAACCTGTTGCTGGACATTGTGCTGAACGTGGTGTTGATGCGCTGGATGGGGGTTGCGGGAATCGCTCTGGCCACATCCCTCTGGACTGTGAGTACCTTCTTCTTTCTCTGGTATTGGGCCTGGAAGTTGCTTCCTGCGGCGACCCCAAACAAAACTGAAATCCCTTGATCGGAGGCAACAACCTTGGTTCCAATGCCAGCTCAATATCTGCTTCGTTTTGACGATCTCTGCCCTACGTTTTCTCGCAATCGCTGGGAACGGTTCCTTCCACTGATAGACGAATTCGGGGTCAGGCCCATCCTGGCCATCGTGCCGGACAACAAGGACGCGGCCCTCGAGTGCTCCGAGCCGGACACGCAGTTCTGGGCGCGCATGCGTGCCATGGAAGCGGCGGGCGCCACCATTGCCTTGCACGGGTATCGGCATGACTGTCGGAATAGAGGCAGGAGCCTGGTTCCGCTCCACACCTATACGGAGTTCGCGGGAGTGCAGCAGGAAACGCAGCAGACGTGGATCGCGGCCGGCTTGAAGATTCTTTGCGGGCATTATCTCAGCCCGCGGTTGTGGGTCGCGCCCCGTCACGGCTTCGACTGGAACACCCTGGTAGCTCTGCGCCGTGAAGGGATTGAATTTCTGAGCGATGGATTCTCGCGGGTTGCTTTCACAAGGGGAGGGCTTACATGGATTCCTCAGCAACTCTGGTCCCCGGTTGAAAAGTCGGAAGGCCTTTGGACCATCTGCATCCATTCGAATACTGCGAGCGATGGCCAGGTTGAGCAGCTCAAGGCGTTCTTACAAAAGCACAAGGCTCAATTCACTTCGGTGGATCGTGTTGCGGACGAGATGAATCCCATGGAACTGACCCCGATTGAGAGCATCTACGAAGCGGCTGCGCAGGGACGAATGCTTGCTTCAAGGTGGGGAAGGAAGCTGCTCCGCCACTGCAGAGAGGTCCTCCCAACCGTATGAAACCTCAGTGAGCGTCTTGCCCCCGATTTCGATTTCGGCAGCAGTGAGAGGTCTTCCTCCCACGCGTTCGTAAAACCCGCGTGAGGGATTGTCCTTGAGAACCCATACATACATGCCGCGATGCCTGGAGGATTGAAGATCCTTTGCGATTTCACGAAATAGCCGCGAACCGATCCCTCTGAGGCACGCATCTGGATTCAAATAGATCGCGTAGAGCTCCGAAGAGAACCCGGGGATCTCCGCGCGCGCCGGTCCTCCGGAGACAAAACCGCAGATCGTCCCGCCACAATCGGCTACATAGATCTTCGCGCCCGATGGATTGAGGATGCCGCTCCTCCATCGATCTGCGAATTCCTCAATTCGCAGGGAATCGAGATAAGCCTGTGGAACGATGCCTGGATAGGTGGCCTTCCAGCTTGCAACGTGCGTCGTGGCAATGCGGCCGGCGTCTTCAACTGCAGCTAATCTGATCTCGACAGAAATACCCGGCGGTATGCTCATAGCTGATCTTCCCGGAAGCTCATTTCTGACGAGCCTCTTCACGATTTCCCCTCGTCATATACCCCGTCCGATGAACGACACACCGTTAAAACGCGGTGGCGTAGCAGGCCGGGAAATCGCATGAAGAAGCCTGCTGACAGAATAAGACTACGGGAAATCACCACTTTGCACCAAAAAAGCAGCAGTTTTGAAATTCGACGAAGCCCAGATGGCCGCAACTGCCATGCTGTCCAACCATTCATGCAATTGCCCTGAAGAAGTTTGCGGTGTGCGCTCAGTGAGAGTCGACCCGATGATTAAGGTATAAGCTTGGCTCGCATTGCAGAACCCAGAGGAGAGCTCGATGAATCGACGCAATTTTATGCTTTCAGGAGCTAGCTTGGCCCTTTCAGCGTCGCTGATCAAAGAGCCGAGCTTGGCGCAGGGTGGCGTCATCGGGACAGGATCGGCCCTCGGGAATGCCGGCAAGCCGGACAACTCTCTGAACCGTCACCGGTTTGGCGTCAATTACACGCCTTCGCACAACTGGTGGTTTTGCTGGAATGAGTGGAATGTCGATCCGATCAAGCGGGATCTCGACGTAATCGCGGCTCTGAGGGCGGACCACCTGCGCATCATGCTGATCTGGCCCTATTTTCAGCCTAACCTGACGTGGGTAAGCGGGGCGCATCTGGAACGCCTGAGCCAATTGCTCGCCTTGATGGGTGAGCGAAATCTTGACGCGCTGGTCACCGTGTTTACCGGGCAATTGAGCGGGTGGTTCTTTTTGCCGCCGTTCAACAAGCCCGATCCCGCATTGTTCACCGACGACAAGCTTTGGAAGGCCCAGGAGTTGTTTGTCAGGGAGTTGGGGCGGACGATGAAGACGCATGACAACATCATCGGATTCGACTTTGGCAACGAGATGAATACCTGCTGGCATGCGAAGACCGATATTGGCGATGTCTGGATGGGGAAGATGTTTGCGCTGATGAATTCGGCTTATCCGGAGGGACTGCATGTGAACGGCGTGGATCATCACCCCTGGTTCGAGCCGGATACGTTTTCTGCGCGCGCGTTGGCTGCGAGTCGCTTTCCGGTGATTCATGCTTATCCCTGGTGGGCGCAGGCGCTCAAGTACGGAGGGCCGATGGACCCGCCGAGCACAAAGATCCTCCCGGCTTTTGCTGCGTTGGTTCGGTCGTATGCGGGCGATGCTCAAAAGCCAGTGTGGGCTGGGGAGTTCAACACATGCATCGAGGCCTTGGCGGAGAAGCAGCAGGCGGAGTGGCTGGAGACCGCGGTCACTGCCGGTGTTGAAGGTGGCGTGAGCTGGTTCACTTATTGGGATAGCCACGATGTCGATCGTAAGTTTGCGTTCAATTCACTGGAATACAGCCTGGGATTGCTGACAAACGATGGGCGCGTAAAAGAGCAGGGGCATGCGTTCAAACGGTTGGCAGAGGCCTATCGAGGGAAGGCGGTACAGTTTCCAAAGGCGGCAGTCGGAACCCCACCGGCGGAACAGACAATGGATGGGACCTGGAAGTGGCTGCTGGATTATTTGGGGTGGAAGGCTAAGGAGTGATTCGATCGACACCGGGAGAGTGCAAAAGCAGGTCCTTCGACTTCCTTCGCTGCGCTACGGTCGCTCAGGATGACAGGTTTGTTGATTGATTCAGTGATGAGGCAGTGACGGGCCTTTCTTCAATTGCACGCAACTCAGCAACGATTCTTTGAACGGCTTCTTCGGCGGCCACTTCAGCGCCTGCGGAAAGGCTCATGCGGATCGTCTGGTGCGGATCTATCGTGATGGCGTAGAGAACCACTTCCGGGCCGCCGCCTTGAATGTAGAAAACATCGAGCAGATCCTTCACGCCGATGTCGTGAGCCGTGAGCGTTGGGGGATAATCGCGCGAGAAACGCGGAGTGGTGCGGGTGACGGTGCCTTCCTGGTTGCCGTCGGCGGCTGCGTCGACAATGATGATGCGGCTCGCGCTCTGCAGGGGGCCCAGCAGCGTAAAGCCGCCGGTGCCGCCGTCCAGGCATTCTATGTTGCCAGGCAGTGGGTGTTGTGAGAGACTCTGCTCAACGGCGCGGACGACATAAACGCCAATGCCTTCATCGCCCATGATGATGTTGCCCAGGCCGAGCACCAGCGTTTTGTCTTCACTCATGTTGTTTTCGCTATTTGGCACGCTTGTCTCGCTCAAATTTCCATCCGCCTATGATCGAGGATACAGTCCCGCGGCCCTCGATGTAGTCGTGATAGAAGGCGAGGTATACGTGAATGATGATGAACGTGACGAAGAACCACAGGAATAGATGGTGCCAGAAGCGCACTCCGAACTCACCGCCCATAAGTGGAACGATCCAGGTGAACATGCGCGGCAGCCACGAGTTGCTCATGCTGGAATAGAGCGCGAATCCGGTGATCGTCTGAAAGACAAAGGCCAGGAAGGTACCGAAGTAGATGACGCCGGCCAAGGCGTTGTGCCCGGTGGAGATAGGCCCGTGCAACTTGGTCTCAAACACATCGGCCTTGATGACGTCCACAATTTCTTGCCGCTGTGAACGCTTCAACGGAAAGAATGCGGCCCAACTAGAGTATTTGTTCCCGACGAATCCCCAATACAGTCGCGCCAGGAAGTTGAATACATAAATGAACGCGGCCATGAAGTGGATGAAGCGCACCCAGCCAAACCAATACTGCTGATAGGCCTCGGCCGCATAGAAGAGGCGGATGGGCGCGCCGATCATGTAGCCGGTGATGCACAGAGCCACCAGGGTGACTGCGTTAATCCAATGGTAAACACGAACCGGCAGTTCCCAAACATAGATCCGCCGATAATCAGCCGGCTGAATGCTTGTCGCCGGAATCGAGCTTGCTTTTCTTTCAATGACTGGCGTGCTCATATGGATCACTCGAAGGAAATCTGGCTAATGTGCCGTCCCTGCGGATCGTACAGATGCACGGCGCAGGCCAGACACGGGTCAAAGGAATGGATGGTACGAATGATTTCAACCGGCTGTTCGAGGTTCGCCACGGGCGTGCCGATGAGTGAAGCCTCAAAGGACGAGTGCTGCCCCTTGGCATCCCGTGGCGAGCCGTTCCAGGTGGTCGGAACCACGAGCTGATAGTTGTCGATCTTGCCATCGTGGATCTTGATCCAGTGGGCCAGCGAACCGCGTGGCGCCTCCACCAGGCCAACGCCCTCGGCGTCCATGGGCCAGCTCTTCGGCTCCCAGCGTTCGCCGTTGAAGGTGGAGGTTTCGTTGATCTTGACGCGGTCCATCAACTGGCCGAAGAACTCCTTGAGCCAGATCATGCCGAGCGCTGCGTCCAGGCCGCGTGCGGCGGTGCGGCCCAGCGTTGAGAAGAGTGCGCCCACTGGTACGTTCAGCTTGCCCAGTGTGTCTTTTACCAGTTCCTGCACGTCAGTGTGTCCGGACGCATAGGCGACTACAAGCCTAGCGAGAGGCCCGACTTCCATTGGATTCTCTTTCCAGCGCGGAGTCTTCAGGAACGAATACTTTGCATGTCCTTCGAGGGTGTCGAAGGGTGGCTTGGGGCCTGTGTAGTTGAGCTTCGTTTCGCCGGCCCAGGGATGGATGCCGACACCGTCTCCACCTTCGTACGAGTACCAGGAAGAGGCGATATATTCCTTGATTTCCTGCGAGTCGCGCGGATTGACCGGGTGCACCGTGCTCAGGTCGCGATTGAGAACTACGCCGCGAGGATACTTGAATGCTTCCGGCTTGCCGTACCCCTGCGTTGGATACTCGCCGTAGCTCAAGTAGTTCTTCAAGCCGCCGCCCCACTGCGCCCAGTCCTTATAGAAGGAAGCGACGGCGAGCAGATCGGGAATATACACTTCGTTGACGAACTCATCGGCCTGGCTGATAAGGCGGGCGACGAGGTTGAGGCGCTCCCCGTTAATGGCGGCCACCTCATTGGCGTCAATGGAGCAGGGAACGCCGCCGACAAGGTAATTCGGATGCGGATTCTTGCCGCCGAACACCGCGTGAATCTTGACGACCTCCTTTTGCCATTCGAGGGCATCGAGATAATGAGCGACGCCGATCAGGTTCACTTCCGGCGGAAGCTTGTATGCCGGGTGACCCCAATAGCCGTTGGCGAAGATTCCCAGACCGCTGGCTGCGAAGGCCTTGATCTTGTCCTGGACTTGAGAGAAGTAAGCAGGCGTGTTCTTGTCCCACTTGGAGAAGGATTGCGCGAGTTCGGCGGCTTTCTTGGGATCGGCCTTCAGCGCGTTGACGATGTCCACCCAGTCCAGCGCGTGCAGATGATAGAAGTGCACCACGTGATCCTGGACATAGAGCGTGGCCATCATGATGTTGCGGATCAACTCCGCAGTTGGCGGAACAGCAATTCCAAGAGCGTCTTCAACGGCGCGAACGCTGGCCAGGGCATGCACGGTTGTGCACACACCGCAAACGCGCTCGGTAATTGCCCAGGCGTCGCGAGGGTCGCGGCCGATGAGGATTTTTTCCAGGCCGCGCACCATTGTGCCTGCCGAGAATGCGTCGGTGATGACGCCGTTTTCTACCACCGCTTCAATGCGCAGGTGGCCTTCAATGCGAGTTACGGGATCGACGATTACGCGTGTCATAACCTTTTAGATCTCCTTCTGATCGTCAGCGTGCACTTCCTTAATGACCGGCCGCTTACGGATGTTGGTGACCACAGCGTGCGCCGCGACTCCAGCCAGCGTTGCAACTCCTACAACGGTTCCAATCGTGTCTGCCGTACTCTCAATGCCGAAGCCCGGGAACGAGGCCAGGTGCTCGTAGATCGGGCCGTTGTCCCAGAAACCGGTTTCGCTGCAACCGATGCAGCCATGACCGGACTGAATGGGATAACTTGTCCCTTCATTCCACTTGACCACCGAGCAGGCGTTGTAAGTGACCGGCCCTTTGCAGCCCATCTTGTAAAGGCAATAACCTTTGCGCGCATTCTCGTCATCCCACGACTCGACAAACAAGCCGGCATCGTAATTGGGGCGGCGATAGCAGGTATCGTGAACGCGGCGGCCGTAGAATTCCTTGGGCCGGCCCTGGCTATCGAGCTTGGGAACCTGGCCGAGAACCAGCAGATGTGTCACAACGCTCATCATCACGTCGGCGATCGGCGGGCATCCCGGCACGTTAATCACGGGCTTGTCGACCAGCTTGTGGATCGGCGTTGCGCCGGTCGGATTGGGCTTGGCTGCCTGCACGCAACCATTGGAAGCACAACTGCCCCAGGCCACAATTGCGGCAGCGTCTTTGGCGACAGTCTGCAGAATCGATTCCGCGGTCTTGCCGCCTATCATGCAGTAGACGCCGTCGTCGCCGGTGGGCACCGCGCCCTCGACCAGCACAATGTACTTGCCCTTGTTTTTTTCGATGGTGTCGCTCAGGCACTTTTCGGCCTGGAAGCCGGAGGCTGCCATCAGCGTCTCGGTGTAGTTCAAATCGAGAACGTCAAGCAGCGCATCGACCACGATGGGGTGCGACGCGCGAATGAAAGACTCGCTGCAGCAGGTGCACTCCTGAAAGTGCATCCACACTACCGCCGGTTTTTCTTTCTTTTCAAATGCGGAGACAACCTGTGCAACGCCGGATTGACTTCCCAGACCGGCCACGGTTGCGGCTGTAGCGCAGAACTGCAGAAAGTCTCTGCGGCTGTAGCCCTTTTTCTCCATCGACTGCCAAATTGATTGACCCATACCTACCTCGTTCCTTGTGCAGGTAGCGGCGATGCCTCCTATGCGGAGGAACGGGATATGAAAGCCCCAAAAGCTCGCCGACTGACGATTGCGAAGGTACGCACTGCAAATAACACCTCGCTGTGCGCTGTATCACAGGGCTACGTTTATCGATCAAGGAATTGTGACAAAGCGCATAGCTGGGCACGAGGGATCGCTAAGCTCGTAGTGATTACTTGGGAACGAAAGATGTTGGATCTGAGGAAGTTATGCGAAAACTAGCCAAGCCCTGGCGTTTTGACATCGTCGCGGGGAATTTCCAGCGCACCAGTGAGGTTGGTCACTTTTTCTACCTGGTGGTTGCGGCACCAGGACTCGAGGCCGCGTGCTAGACGCTCGGTCGCTCGCGGATCCGCATAGCTGGCGGTGCCGATCTGGATGGCTGTGGCTCCGGCGAGGAGGAATTCTACCGCATCTTCAGGAGTGACGATGCCGCCCATGCCGAGGATGGGGATGGAAACAGTGCGGGCGGTTTCGTAAACCATGCGCAGCGCAATGGGCTTGATGGCAGGGCCGGATAAGCCGCCAGTGATGTTTGTGAGTTGAGGGCGACGGGTCTCCACGTCGATGGCCATGGCCAGAAAGGTGTTGGTCAGGCTGACCGCGTCGGCGCCTGAATCTGCTACGACTTTGGCCATGTTAGAGATGGATGTGACGTTGGGTGAAAGCTTGACGATCAGAGGCCGCGCGCTCGCTTTTTTGGCTCGGCTTACAAGGTATTCGAGCGATCCCGGATCGGAACCGAAGGCCATGCCGCCGGCATGAACATTGGGGCATGAGACATTGAGTTCATAAGCGGCGATACCGGTGGCCTGGTTGAGCCGTTCGATTACGCGAATGTACTCGTTGACCGTGTAGCCGAAAACGTTGACGATGACCTTGCACAGGGGATAGCGAGCCAGGGCAGGCAGCTTTTTCTCGATAAAGTCTTCGACCCCTATGTTTTGCAGGCCAATGGCGTTGAGCATCCCGGCTGCCGTTTGGATGATGCGCGGGGCGGCGTGGCCAGCCATGGGTTCGAGCGAAATTCCTTTGGTGACGAACCCGCCGATCTCCTCAAGCGAGACAATCTCTTCAAATTCAATACCATAGCCGAATGTACCGCTGGCGGCGATGACCGGGTTGACCAGTTCCATGCCGGCCAGGCGAACTTTCATGTCGGGTTTCACGGGCAGGAGTTTTCCTTTTTGACAGTGGACAGTTCTCAGTGGTCAGTTGTCAGGCTTGACGTGCACACACTGGCTCGGTGACCTCGGCAAGAACCGGACTGCTGAATTGTCCGCAGGCGATTGCGGTCGGCGCTCACCGCCGGGATGACCATGCGCCGCGAGGCCTCCATTTTCATGATACTCGCATGGAATCGGGAAGCAGCTTGGTAGAAAGGCCTTGGGTGTCCATGCGATCCCAGATCTCAAAACCGAGATCTGGGGCACCCATCTCGTTATTGATCAAAGGCCGGGCCCGGGCCCCTTATATGGGCTTGGGCGTGATGTTGCGGGCGTTGGTCACGTTTGCGGGGACGTCCGTGAAGGCTTTACCCGCGGTATAAGCGGATTTCTGGTATCCTCCACCGACTTTGCGGATCGCGTCTCCCAAGCCGTCATCCCACTTGATCAGCGCTTCGCCATTCACATAGGACCACCTGCCATGCTCGTCGCCAATCGACCGCCTCGCATTGCCGTCTTCCTCAAGCGTGATGTAGAAAGTGCCTCCATTGCCGTCGCCGCACTCCCATCTCCCGATGAAATGGCCGCGTGAAGGGCCGCCGCCCGAACTCATTGAAGCTCCCTGGTCTGAAGCGGGGAACTCCACACGATCGATGTCGGCCAAATTGAAGCTTTGACGGTGTCCGTCCTTGAAGACAATTACGATTGTGCCTGGGACGCCCTTTGTGGCTGGCGCCGCCGCGGCAAAAACGCTGGGAACCGTGAGGAAGAGGATTGCGGCCAGGCCGGCAGAACGAACGATCGTACGCATGGAGATCTCCTTTGCTTGCAACGGTGCGGGCGTGGCGACGAGATTGCCGCGTCTATCTTGACTACGCTTACCGCAAGTCGAATGTTCCCGCGCTTTGCAGGAACCAGAGTAAACGGAATCCAGGAAACTCGCCTTAACCTGGAACACTTTCGGTGTTTTCCGCTAGATCTTTTGAATTCTCCTTGACATTCGACAAGAGGGTGGTTCAATCTGTTGTCGGATGTCGAGGGGAAGATGCCGCCAGCTACAGACTTGCTGCAGGGGACTCTGGATTTACTGATTTTGCAAACGCTTGTTGCCGGGCCTATGCACGGCTGGGGTGTTGCACAGCGGATTCAGCAGGTGTCGAAAGAAGTGCTGCAGATTGGCCAGGGGTCGCTTTATCCGGCGCTGCACCGGCTGGAATACAAAGGCTGGATCAGGGCCGACTGGGGCAACTCGGAGAATAACCGCAAGGCGAAGTTCTATTCGCTAACTGCAACGGGGCGCAAGCAACTGGAGACGGAACTGGCGACCTGGGAGCGGCTGTCGGAGGCCGTGGGGTTGGTGCTGGGGCGGATTCCGGAGGCGGCGTCATGATGAGTGAATTTTGGACGAAGTTGCGGTATCTGTTCTCACGCCAAAAGCCTGACGAACTGGACGATGAACTGCATTTTCATTTGCAGAATTCGATAGAGGCGCGTGTCTCCGCGGGCATGTCGGTGGACGAGGCACGGCGTCAGACACTTATCGAATTCGGCGGCGTGGAACGAGCGCGCGAGCAGTGCTACGAACAGCGGCCTGGTTGGTGGCTTGCGTCCGTTCTCCAGGATGTGCGCTACGGTTTTCGCATGATGGCGCGAAGCCCTGCATTCACGGTGGTCGCGGTTGCTTCTCTTGCGCTGGGCATCGGCGCGAATACGGCGATCTTTACGCTTGCCAAGTCCGCTCTGATTGATGCACTTGCGGTTGCGCATCCGAATGAATTGAGGCTGCTTGCGCTGGTCCAGGGCAATCCATCTGAAATCCCTCACGATAGTTGGGGAAACTTCTACACCGACCCACAAGGGCGCACGATCGTCGCATCGTTTTCCTATCGCGCCTACGAACAAATGCGCAGCTGGGATCATAGCCTTGGCGACCTGTTCGCCTTTGTCGATATCGATCAGTTTGGACATCTTTCGGCAACCATCAACGGGCATGCGGAAATAGTGACCGGGGAGCTTGTTTCCGGTAACTACTTTGATGGCCTGGGGGTGACGACTGTGATTGGCAGGCCGATTGAACCCGCAGACGATTCCGCCCCAGGTGCAGGTGCAGTGGCTGTGATCAGCGACTCGTTCTGGGAACGGCGCTTCAACCGCTCTCCCGCAGTGATTGGCAAGACGGTCGATGTGAATTCCACCCCAATCACGATTGTCGGAGTAGCGCCGAAGGGTTTTACGGGCGCAACCAGTGTGCAAACGCCTAAGGACATGTTTCTCCCTCTGAGCATGCAACCGCTCGTTCTTTCCAGACAAAACGGTTCATTGCTGTCAAATCCGGACATCTGGTGGATTCAGGTCATGGGAAGGCTGCAGCCGGGTGTGCCTGAAGAACAGGCGCGCGCTTCTCTGGCCGTGACGCTCGACCAGGCCGTTCGGGGAACCATGACGGTTCCCAAAGATCGAACGATACCGCCGCTTCTGTTACTGCCGGGAAACCGAGGATGGAGTTATCCAGCCCGGGAGTTGGAACGTCCCATGCCGTTGCTTCTTGCGCTCGCCGGGTTGGTGCTCCTGCTGGCCTGCGCGAATGTCGCCAACCTGCTTCTGGCTCGTTCCTCTTCTCGCCAGCGGGAGATCAGCGTTCGCCTGGCGTTGGGAGCGGGGAAGAAGCGCATCGTGCGTCAGATGCTTACAGAGAGCCTGATGCTTTCTTCGTTGGGAGGAGCAATGGGCCTGTTGCTTGGCTATCTGGGGCGCAATCTGATTCCGCACTTACTATCGACGACCTGGGAGGCAATGGCGGTCAGCACTCGCTTCGACTGGCGCGTCTTTCTATTCACGCTCACCGTTGCTTTGCTGACCGGGCTTGGTTTCGGAATTGGACCGGCGTGGCAGGCTACGCGATTCACGGTCAATAACGGCCTCAAAGATAGCGGGATCGCTGTGACGCATCGGCGCAAGGGGATTGCCGGAAAAGCGCTGGTGATTTTTCAGGTTTCGCTGTGCATGCTGTTGCTGGTAGGGGCGGGACTCTTCGTACGGACGCTTGCGAATCTCAATGCGGTCGATCCGGGATTCACCAAACAGGGCCTGCTGTTGTTTGGGATCGACCCGCCGAAGCAACGTTATCCAGAGCCGAAGAATATCGAAGCGATTCGTCTGTTGGAGCAGCGGGTTGGATCATTGCCCGGCGTGGAGTCGGCCACGCTTTCGAATGAGACTCTTCTGGGGCAAAGCATCTCGAATAGCGACTTCATCCCGGAAGGGCAACCGGATACGGGACGTAACCAGGGGGCACTGTTCAATACGGTCGGTGAGAGCTTTTTTTCGACGATGAGGATACCGATTTTAAATGGCCGCTCGTTCGAACCTCGCGACACCGCAACATCGCCTCCTGTCGCAATCATCAACCGGGCTCTGGCTCAGAGGGACTTTACGGGAAGAAACCCTGTCGGCTTGACGTTTCGGACGGAAGACCCGGAAGGGGCGTATCAGATCGTGGGAGTGTGTGCCGATGCAAAATACGGATGGATCCGCGACGCGCCTCCTGCTACGTTTTACCTCTTGTACACACAGCAGAAAGAGATGCATCGCGGCATGACGTTCGAAGTGCGGACCAAGGGTGATCCGAGGAGTTTTATTGGCGCGATTAGAGGCGCTATCGATTCCGTGGACAGGGATCTCCCGATGATCGATATTCGTACGCAAGAAGAACAGATTGATTCGGACCTCGCGCCGGAGCGAAGCTTTGCGGCCGTGACGAGCGGCTTTGGGATTCTCGCATTGGTGCTCGCCAGCATCGGAGTTTATGGAGTGATGGCCTCGGCCGTAGCGAGCCGCGTGAACGAGATTGGCGTGCGCATGGCCCTTGGAGCACAGGCTCACCAGGTGCTCTGGATGGTTCTCCGCGAGGCTTCTTGGATGGCAATCATGGGTATTGGCGCAGGGCTTGGTGCGGCACTGCTGCTCACACGCTTTCTCAATTCGATGCTCTTTGGTTTGAAACCATCCGACCCATTCACGTTGGCAAGTGCGGGCCTGATGCTTTTTACAGTTGCCATGCTTGCGGGCTGGATACCGGCGCGCAGGGCGGCGTCCATTCAGCCCGTGCAGGCGCTTCGTCACGAATAGATTTCGACATTTCGATTTGGGGGCATCGGCATGATGAAACAGTTTCTAAGCAAGCTGCGATTTCTGTTCTCACGCCGGAAGCCGGACGAACTGGACGAAGAGCTGCGTTTTCATTTGCAGCAGTCGATAGAGGCGCGCATCGCCGCGGGTATGCCTGCGGACGAGGCGCGACGTCAGGCGCTCGTTGATTTCGGCGGCGTGGAGCGAACGCGGGAGCAGTGCTACGAACAGCGCCCCGGCTGGTGGATGGGCACGGTGGCGCAGGATGTGCGCTATGCGCTGCGGGGATTCCGGCGCAACCCGGTGTTTACGATTGCGGTGATTGCTACGTTGGCAGTGGGGATTGGCGCTACGACTGCGGTGTTTAGCGTGGTGGACCGAATACTATTCCGCAGCTTGCCGTTTGCGCTCGATGACCGGCTCGTATCGGTGGGGTTGACTGCGCCCATTATTCCAGAGGAGTTTATGCTGGGCGGATCCTATTACGAGTGGCGCGACAATCAGACGCCTTTCGATGCATTCACCTCGGAGACAGGCGTGAACGATTGCGACCTGACGGAGCGCAATCCAGCGCATCTGGCCTGCGCCAGCGTGGAGCAGAACTTTCTCTCTGTGCTGGGCGTCTCGCCGATTTTAGGGAGAAGTTTTCTGCCCGAAGAGGACCGCCCGAAAGGTCCCAAGGTGGCGCTGATCACTTACGGGTTGTGGCTGTCGCATTACGGGCTTGATCCTGGCATCGTGAACCGGCTGATCGATATCGATGGCTCGCAGGTGCGCGTGATCGGCGTGCTTCCCAAGGACTTTGAGATGCCCGCGCTGGAGGCGGCGGACATTGTTGTGCCGCAGGCATTGGATGAGGCGGAGCAGCGCAAGGCCGACCCTGGAAGGGTGATGTACGCATTCGCGCGGCTCAAGCCGGGGATCTCCATCGAGCAGGCGGAGGCGGCGTTGCAGCCGGTCTTCAACTATTCGCTCAGTCTGGCTCCGCCGCAATTCCGCAAGGAAGTACACCTGCGCGTGCGGTCGATCCGCGACCGGCAGATGCACGATGTGCGTCTGGCGGCGTGGATCCTGTTGGGAGCAGTATTAGCGGTGCTGCTGATTGCCTGCGCCAACGTGACCAGTCTGCTGATGGCGCGGGCTGCGCAAAGGGAACGCGAGTTGGCGGTGCGGTCTGTGCTGGGCGCGAACCGCGGGCGGCTGGTGCGTCAGAGGCTGACGGAGACTTTTCTTCTGTCGATGGCGGGAACTGCCGCCGGGCTGGCGATGGCGGAGATTCTTCTGCGCGCGTTTGTCGCCATTGCTCCGGCGGGAATTCCATTTCTCGAACATGCTCATCTCGATCTGCGCATTGTTCTGTTCTCCGTGATTGTTTCCCTGGTCTGCGGAGGAATGTTTGGAGCTTTGCCAGCGCTGCAAAGGCCTCGCGCCGGGGCCCTGGCCGCAAGATCGACGAACTCCGGCGCACAAGCGTTTACACGCCGCTGCCTGGTCGTGGGACAGATTGCGATCAGCATGGTGCTGCTCGCCGGTGCGGCTCTTTTGATGCGCAGCTTCAGCAGCCTTGAACGCCAGAATATGGGCATGGAGACTCGTGGTGTGCTGACCGCGTACATCGCGCTTCCGCAGTACCGCTATACAACGGCGCAACAGCGGATGGAGTTTTTTCTTGCGGCTGAAGCTGCGTTGCGACGGCTGCCCGGGGTTTCCGCGGTGGGCATGAGCAATTGGCTTCCTCCGGCAGAGACACATGAAAGCCAGATCTTCAACAACATTTCCGTCGCCGGCAAGCCGCGCCCGACCGGCGGAACGGGTGGGATGGTCACATGGCGGTGGGTGACGCCTGACTACTTCAAGGCGCTGAATATTCCCATTGTGCAGGGACGGGCGTTTACCGAAGAGGAGCGGGGATCGAACGAGCATTATCTGGTCGTGAGCAAGTTGCTTGCTGCCCGACTTTTTGGTGATGAGCAGCCGATTGGCCAGCATGTGCAGCCGGTTCCAAATGGGCCATGGTACACGGTAGTGGGGGTTGCGGCGAATGTGAACAACGGCGGGCTGAGCGGCGCGGACGAACCGGAATTCTATCGCCTGAGGCGAAGCATTGCGGAGGACTGGACGCCCTGGAACGTGATGGTGCTCAAGACATCGCTTGCGCCTGCGGCTGTTGCCCCGTGGGTGCGCGCTCAGATTGCGCAAATCGATCCGACCCTGCCCGTGGAGATTGAAACCCTGAGCAACAGCGTGAGCAAGTTGGCTGACCGGCCAAGATTTGAAACAGCGCTGCTGGGGTTCTTTGCATTTTGCGGGCTGCTGATGGCGGTGATCGGGCTCTATGGAGTCATCGCCTTTGTTGCTGCGCAGCGGACGCAGGAGATTGGCGTGCGCATGGCGCTGGGAGCTACGCGCGTGGACATTCTGCGGTTGATAGCCGGGGAGGGTCTGCGGCTGATTTTACTAGGCGGGGTTCTGGGACTTGGCGCGGCGCTCGCGACTGCGCGCCTGCTTAAGAGCTTGTTATTCGACACTGGTCCGTATGACCCTGGAACTTATGCGGCGGTGCTGCTTTTGCTGGGGATTGTGGCGTTGGCGGCTACGCTGATTCCGGCGCGGGCGGCAATGAAGGTTGAGCCGGTGGTGGCGCTGCGGTATGAATGAGGTCGCTAACTACGCCTGAAGAACAAAAGCAGGTCCTTCGACTCCGCTGAAGTACGCTTCGCTCAGGATGACAGCTTTTTGGCAATGAAGAAAAGTGAAAAGGGCGTCCGAATTGGGCCGCCCTTTATGCTGCATGATCGACTGAGCCTTACGCGGGGACCGTCTCGGCGGCGTTCACGTTGACAGGTGTCAGCCAGCCGAATTTGTCTGGCTTGAGGCCGTTCGCAATGCCGAAGAATTCGTCTGCGATCTTCTTGGTGATTTCCCCCACCTTCCCGTCTCCCACAACAATCCTGTCAATGGTGCGGATGGGCTGGACTTCGGCGGCCGTTCCCGAGAAGAATACTTCGTCGGCAATATAGAGCAGCTCGCGCGGGAAGGCCTGCTCGATCACCGTGAGGCCGAGGTGGCGGGCCAGCGTGAGCACGCTATCGCGGGTGATGCCGGAGAGGGCGGAGTTGGCCAGCGGCGGGGTGTAAATGACGCCGTTGCGAACGACAAAAATATTTTCGCCGGAGCCCTCGCTGACCAGGCCATTCACATCCAGTGCAATGCCTTCCTGGTAGCCGTTGATTTCGGCTTCCATGCGGATGAGCTGGGAGTTCATGTAGTTGGCGCCAGCTTTGGCTAGGGCGGGCATGGTGTTGGGCGCGAGGCGGTTCCAACTGGAAACGCAGACGTCCGCGCCGCCTTGCCCGGAGATGTATTTACCCCAGGGAAAATTGGCGACGTAGACCTCGATCGGCGAACCCTTGGGGCTGACACCGATTTCGCCGTAGCCGCGCAGCGCGATGGGGCGGATATAGCAAGGTGCAACACCATTGGCTTCAATAACATCGACAACGGCGGCACAGAGCTCGTCGAGGGTGTAAGGAAGCTCCATGCGGTAGATTTTGGCCGAGTCGATCAGGCGTTGCATGTGTTCGGGAAGGCGGAAAACCGCCGAGCCCGATGGCTGCCCGTAACAGCGGATTCCTTCAAAAACGCTGGAGCCGTAGTGGATAACGTGGCTCATTACATGGAGGGTGGCATCCTCCCAGGGGATCAGGTTGCCGTTGTGCCAGATTTTAGAGGTTATCTGAATAGGCATGAGGGTTTGAATTGCTCCTTCGACCGTGCGCAGGACGGTTACAACTCAGGGTATCGCGAATCGAGGCAGCGTGTCACGGCGGGCTTTGGGTTTACTTGGGGGCGAGGGGTAACTGAGTCGGCGATAAATTGGGATGGGTTAAGCAGACCGCTGGCCGGATTCGAGAGGAGATTTTGGCTCATGGACTGTAAATTCGCGGGAATGATCGATTAGGCCGGATTTGATCGCAGCGATGGCGCATATCGCGTTGTATGATTACCGTCGGGTCGCTTTTCGCTGACTGGGCGGGCCAGGCGCGGCTGTGGTGAATCTCGATGTGTCAATCGTGCGATCTTCAAACAACGTAACCCCAGGAGATGCCTCTTAATGAAAGCTCGTTCGTTCCGCTTAGCTGTTTTTGTCCTGGTTGCCTGTGCCGCACTCACTCATTCTTCCACGATTTTTGCGCAGGGCCGAGGCCAGCTTGCCTTGATGCCCATGCCCGCGCGCGTGACCGAGGGCGAAGGGCAGTTTCTCATTGACGGGAGCTTCGCCGTTGCTTTGGAGGACTACCAGGATCAACGGGTGGTCAAGGGCAAACGGCGCTTCATGGAGACCCTTTACCGCGAGACGGGGATTCCGTTTTCAAAAGAGTCGGCGGAGAGCAAGGCGGCTTTTGTTATTCACACGGCCGGCCCCAACCAGGCGGTGCAGCAATTGGGAGAGGATGAGTCGTATCGCCTGACCGTTTCGACGGCGCATGTGGAACTGACGGCGCCGAATCCGCTGGGTGTGCTGCACGGATTGCAGACTTTTCTGCAACTGGTGCACGTTACGCCGCAGGGCTTCGCCGTTCCCGTGGTTACCATCGACGACCAGCCGCGGTTCCAATGGCGCGGGCTGATGATCGACGCAGGGCGGCACTTTATGCCTCTAGACATGATCAAACGCAACCTGGACGGCATGGAAGCGGTGAAGCTGAACGTGATGCATTGGCACTTGTCGGAAAACCAGGGCTTCCCCATCGAGAGCAAGGTATTTCCTCTGTTGCAGGAGAAAGGCTCGGGCGGAAACTACTACACGCAGGAACAGGTTCATGAGGTCATCGACTACGCGAGGGACCGGGGAATCCGCGTGGTTCCCGAGTTCGATATGCCTTGCCATACGACCGCGTGGTTCGCCGGATATCCCGAACTCGCCAGCGGGCCGGGGCCGTACAAAGTTGAGACGAAATGGGGCGTATTCGATCCGGCGATGGATCCGTCGCGGGAGAGCACGTTTGAGTTTCTCGACAAGTTCTTTGGGGAGATGACGGCATTATTTCCCGACGCGTATTTCCATATTGGCGGGGACGAGTGCAACGGCAAGGAGTGGAACAGGAATCCGCAGATCAAGGGGTTCATGAAAGAGCACGGGTTGAAAGACAACGCGGCGCTGCAATCCTATTTCACCGGCCGTGTGCAGAAGCTGGTCGTGGCGCACAACAAGATTCCGGAAGGATGGGACGAGGTGCTGCAGCCGGATACGCCGAAGAACGTGGTGATCCAGTCGTGGCGTGGGCCACAGGGGCTGGCGCAGGCGGCGCGGCAAGGCAACCAGGTCCTGCTTTCGAATGGCTATTACATCGACCTGAATCAGTCCGCTGCGGAACACTACCTTGTCGATCCATTGGGTGGCGAGGGCGCAAAGCTCACACCCGAGGAAAAGGCGCGCGTGCTGGGCGGCGAAGCTACGATGTGGAGCGAGTTTGTGACGCCTGAAAATGTCGATAGCCGCATATGGCCGCGTACTGCCGCTATTGCCGAGCGGTTCTGGTCGGCGCAGGATGTGCGCGATGTGGATTCAATGTATCGGCGCATGGCGGTAGTTTCAGAGAAGCTGAATAATTACGGCCTGCAACACAATTCGTTCACGCTGGCGATGGTGCAGCGCATGAGCGGCGAAGCCGTTCCGGAATCGCTGTTAGTTTTGGCATCGGTGGTGCAGCCGCCCAAGGGGTATGAGCGCGAGAGCCTGCATGAATACGGCACCTGGAGCGCATTGAACCATCTGGTAGATGCGGTTCCGCCGGAGAGCGAGACGGGGCGGAAGTTCAACGAGCTTGCGAAGTTGATTGCCACCGGAAAGGCCACGCCGCAGCAATGGCAGGAGGCGCAGAACTGGCTCGTGCTCTGGCGGGACAACGATGCGAAGCTGCAGCCGCTGCTGAAGGGGTCGGAACTGACGGCGGAGTTGAGCAATCTTTCGCAAAGTGTTTCGCAGGTGGCCGCGGTGGGGCTGCAGGCGCTGGATGATTTGAAGAGTCATCGGTCGGTGAGTTCGGATGTGAAGGATAAGAATCTGCAGTTGCTGAAGGCGGCGGCGAAGCCCAAGGCGGTGCTGTTGGACATGGTGATGCCGTCAGTGAAGGTGCTGGTGGAGGCGAGCGGAAAGTAGCTCGATTTCGATTTGTGGTTTCCCGCTGAATGGCACGGTAGAGGGCTGAGGTTTCCCGCCCCTTCGGCAGGCTCAGGGCAGGCTCTTGCGATAGGAAAAAATCGCAAGAACGGGGCATGGAGCATTCTTGGCTAAATTCAGATCTTATTTTGATGAGTGCGGGCAGCGTTATTTGCGATGCTCGTCGCGATAGGCCTGGATGCTGGTGCGGCCATCGGGGAGCTTCCAGCGGCGTGCCACAATGATCATCCAAATAAAGTTCAGAGCGGCGATAACCCAGGCCGTGATGAAGGCCGGCATGAAGCGCGGGTCCTTCAGGCCGAAGAAGTAGAGCGGTGCGCAAGTGATGAGTATCTCGATGCCGGCAAACCCGAGTGCGAATACGAATTTGGACCAGTTCCACAGTCCGGCGCGCTGCTCCTGGCGGATGCCGGCCACGATGACGGTGAGTTGCAGAAATACGAAGAGGATCCAACCCATGGCTCTTTCACCTCGCGGAAACCGGCACCTCGCGGAAACCGGAGCGCTTCATTTGAGTAGGCGGCAACGGTGCGGTGAATGCATCAAGGAACCTGAATGGGTGAGCTGAACCGGCATGTGCTAAGGTTCAAACCGTGAAAGCCTCAACGAGCAAGAATGACGGCACGGCTGTGAGGGCCACACGGCGATTGTTGCCGGGGCTCGCGGTGAAAGATGGATTTACGCGCCATCCGTTCGATGCGGAAAATGGGGTCCGGACCAGCGGCCTGGTGGCTGGAAGGCATCTGAAGAGCGGTCATCGGCATGACAGGCACACGACGGCTTATTACGGCGTTGCGCCTTCAGTGTTTCACTCGCTCATCAAGCGCTGGCACAGGACGGGGCCGGCGGCGCGCATGGAAGAGACGGCGTTTGTCGACTTGGGAGCGGGGATGGGGCGGGCAGTTCTGCTGGCATCGGAACTCAAATTCAAATCGGTTGTAGGGGTGGAACTGCATTCCACGCTTGCAGGCATTGCGCGGCGGAATGTGAAGATCTGGCGGGCGGCGGGAAGGGAACACAGCCCGATCCAAATTGTCGAAAGAGATGCGGTGGAATTCGCCCTGCCCGCGGGGCCGGTGGTGGTTTTCCTGTTCAATCCGTTCGGCGCTTCGGTCCTGAGGCGGTTGCTGAAGCGGTGGCGGCCGGCACTGAAGGGACGAGCGGAGGGAGTGGACGTTCTCTACGTGAACAACGAGCAGGAAGGTGTGCTGGAGCTGGAGCGGGGATGGAGGCGGCTGTTTCTCGGCAAAGTCAAGAGATCCGAGGCTGACGCGATTGCGGACCACAAGATCATGGCCAACCAGCCGGAAGGGGAGTACGCCTCGTCGAACTGGGAGGATTGCTCGATCTGGCATTGGGATTCTATGGATTGGGTTTAGCAAGTCAGCAAGTCAGCTTGAGCGTCGGTCGATAGGGTTTCATGGTTCCGCGGGTCGCCAAGCCTGGGACGACTCGATCGGGACGTAAGTCTTTTGTTTTGCGAATGGGGCAGGAGACGATTTTACGTAAGTCCTTTGTTTGAGGGGGGTAGAATTGGCCAATTCATACGTAACATGTTTGTTTTCATTCGGATATAAAAATATTCGGAAATTGGCCTTATTTTTGGGTCCAGATGGCTTGTTTTTCGTACCCGATGGGCTTTGTTGCGGACGGCTTCTTGCTGGATCTTTCTTGATTGTGCTCCTAAGAGGAGAAATGAACTGCAAATTGTGGCACTAAATTTGACGAGAGAGGGTAGCAAGGAGAAAGCTATTCGCTGGGCTACGCAGCCGATGGAGTACGAACTTGAAAGAACCGCATCGGATATTGGGGTTGGGTGAATTGTTATGGGATGTTTTGCCGGAAGGCCCGCGGTTGGGCGGTGCTCCGGCGAACTTCACAGTGATGGCGGGGCGTCTGGGCAATCACGCTGTGCTACTGAGCCGCATTGGGCGAGACGACCTGGGGCGCATGGCGCTGAACCGGCTGGAACCTCTGCCTGTCGATACAAGCTTTGTGGAGACAGACCCGACGCATGAGACCGGACGGGTGACCGTGTATTTCGATGCTGGCCAGCCGCATTACACTATTCATCAACCGGCGGCATGGGACTTTCTCGAGCTTTCGGATGAATGGGTTCGGCTTGCGGAGCGGGCGGACGCTCTCTGTTTCGGTTCGCTGGCGCAGCGCAGCCTGGAGTCGCGGCAGACGATCCAGACGCTGGCCGCGCAGACTTCGGCGAAATGCATTCGGGTGTTCGATGTGAATTTGCGCGCGCCGTTTTATTCCGGCGAGGTGATTCAGGAATCGCTGGAACTGGCGACGGTAATGAAGATGAACGACGCGGAGGTTCCGCTGGTGCTGGGACTGCTTGGCTTGCCGGGAGGAGATTCGGGGTCACAGGGCCCTCCGGACGCAGACGCGGAACGGCTGGGCGCGGAGCGGCTGCTGAGTGAGTTTCCGACGCTGCAGATGGTGGCTGTGACGCGTGGTGGGCGTGGCAGCGTGCTGGTGACGCGCGACGAATGGCATGAGCATCCTGGTATTCCGGTCAAGGTGGCCGATACGATTGGCGCCGGGGACGCGTTTACGGCGGCGCTGACCCACTATTTGCTGCGCGGCGCTGACCTGGCCACGCTGAACGAAGCGGGGAACCGATGGGGCGGATGGGTGGCTTCGCAATCGGGTGCGATGCCTGCGCTGACTGACCGGGTGAGAGCGGAGATAGAGGCGGCTATAGGCGATTGAGTAGCCGAAATATAGTACATTTCGAAGGTATTGCATCGACAATTGATGCCTCTTTGCTGTACTGTTTTCTCGAAAGAAAACGGCCGGCGTTGGGTTGCGCTCAATGCCCGGCACGAGAGGGAAATGAATGGCAGGGACTCGCAAGTCCGCAATCAGGCTGGCTCCGCCGGCGGATCAGAGCCCCGCGCAAGCGACGGCCAAGTACAGGCGGGTTTTTGAGTATTTGCACGGGCATATCCAGTCGGGGATGCTGAAGGCGGGAGACCGTTTGCCGAGTGAAGCGGAGCTGGGGAAGCTGTTCGATGCGTCGCGGATTACAGTGGCCAAGGCGGTTCTGGACCTGCAGCGCATGGGGTTGGTGACGCGGCGGCCGGGAGCTGGTACACATGTGCTGGCGCCGCATCTGGCTGAGGGCAGGACCTTCGGGTTGTTGATTCCGGAGCTTGGGCTTACGGAGATATTCGAGCCGATTTGCCATGGGATGATGCGGTCGTCGTTTGCGCGGCCAGACGCTTTACTGTGGGGCAACGCTTCCACCTCAGTGGGCGAGATGGCGAGAGAAGCCGAGCAGATGCTGAGTTCCTTTATCCGGCAGAAGGTGGCAGGAGTGTTTTTTGCGCCACTGGAGCTGAGCGGCGACAAGGATGCAACGAACCGGCGGATTGTGCGCGACCTGGAACGGGCGCAAATCCCCATGGTGCTGCTGGATCGCTGCTATATGCCGTATCCGGAGCGTTCGGCGCACGACCTGGTCGGCGTAGATAATCGACGTGCGGGATACATGGCTACGATCCACCTGCTGCGCCTGGGCGTACGGCGGCTGGCGTTTCTGGGCGAGGCAAATGCCGCGAGTACTGTGGATGCGCGCATCACAGGATTTCACGAGGCGCTCAGGAAGTTTGGAGTTGCGCTGGAACATGATCCTGTGCGGCGCGGCAGTCCGCAGGATGAGGCGCTAGTGCGCAATCTGCTGGATGATTTGAAGCCTCAGGCGATTGTCTGTGCGAACGATCTGACGGCGGCGCGGCTGATGCAGACACTGATCGGCCTGGGCGTGCGGATTCCCGAAGAGGTCCGCGTTGTGGGCATGGACGATGTGAAATATGCCAGCCTTCTTCCCGTGCCGCTGACGACCATTCACCAGGACTGTGCGGGAATCGGCATGGTGGCCATGGCGACCATGCTGGAACGGCTGGAGCATCCCGAGTTGCCGGTGCGGGATATCACGGTACCGACAAGCCTCATGGTTCGTCGGTCGTGTGGGGCGCATCTGGGCTCTGCCGGCGCGGCTTGAAAATAAGACTGGCGTTTGCCCTAACCGTGCGAATGAATGCCGGTCAAAGATACAACTCCGCGGAGGCAGTTTCCTTGCCTGCGGCCGCTTGCCGGAGCCAAGCGCGTCTTCTTCGGGATATACTCTGCGGATCAATGAAGCACGGAGGTCGATTTGCGCCTGCGTTTCCTGTGGTTACTTCCCTCAGTCGCGGTTTGCTGCCTGGCAGCAGGGCCGCATGTGCAGACTACCGCCCCTGCGGATCAAGGTCCGGTTCCTGTGTTCAAAGCGCATTCGCACGCCGTGGTCGTGGATGTGGTGGTGACCAAGGGCGACGATGCGGTGACCGGGCTGCACAAGCAGGACTTCCAGGTGCTGGAAGACGGCAAGCCGGTGACCGTGGATTTCTTTGAAGAGCATACGGCCAAAACGTTGCCACCCGGTGCGGCCCCGGCGCTTGAGAAGATGCCGCCCAATGTGTATACCAACGTCCCGCCGGCTCCGGAGAGCGATAGTGTGAATGTGCTGCTGCTGGACACGCTGAATACGGATCGGCAGGATCAGGCTTACGTTCATCAGCAGATGGTCAATTTCCTCAAGACCATGCAGCCTGGGTTGCGGGTTGCTGTCTTTGTGCTGGGATCGAAGCTGAGGATGGTGCAGGGATTCACGACCGATAGCGGAGTGTTGCGGGATGCGATCAACGACAAGAAGAACGGCTTGAGGATGGAGGCGGACACCTCGGTGACGCGGTCGCTTCAGGACAAGTTTGACGACCTTGAGGATAAGGGAAGGCTGGCCGATATGCAGATGGGAGCTGCGGGTTTTGAAGCGCTTTCCGATCTTCAGCAGGGTTTTGCCGGATACCAGGCCGACCAGCGTTTTGCCATGACGCTGGAGGCGTTTGATTCCCTGTCGCGCTATCTGGCGGGTGTTCCAGGCAGGAAGAATCTCATCTGGTTCTCGAGCTCATTCCCGGTCACAATTCTGCTAAGCCCCAAAGATAAACAGAACATCGGGCAAGTACGGCAGATCAGCGCAGCGTTGAGGGAAACGGAAGATTTGCTTACGGTGTCCAAGGTGGCTGTGTACCCGATCGGTGCCGAGGGAATGATGGTGAACCACGGCTCCGATGGAGTCATTCAGAGCAATGGCGCGGTCGATGTAGAAGGCGGCGAGGTGAATAGCCGCTCGGGTGCCGTTGTGTCCCACCGGCCGAGCGACTTTATGACACCTTTTGCTAACGAGAACGCCGCGCGCTCTGACAAGATCATGGCCATGGAGCAGCTCGCAGCCGACACCGGCGGCAAGGCGTTCTACAACACCAACGACCTGAATGCCTCCATGATGCACGCCATAGAACATGGCGCGCACTACTACACGCTGGTCTATACACCGACCAACAAAAAGATGGATGGCTCATATCGGCGGATTGAAGTGAAGACGACAGCGGGCAAGTACAACCTGGCTTACCGGCGCGGCTACAATGCGGACGATACGCAGACGGCTGACACCAAGTCCAGCGCAGATCCGCTGCATGCGCTGTTGATTCGCGGCATGCCCAGCGCCACGCAGGTTCTGTATGGAGTGCGCGTAGTCCCAGTGACGCCCCAGCCCGCGCCTGATGCAAAAAGGGAAGGGAAGAACGCCAAACTCAGCGGCCCAACGACGCGCTACAGCATCGACTTCCTGGTTCGCTGGAGCGATGTGGCCCTGGAGACGGCTGCGGATGGCACGCATCGGGGCAAGATTCAGGCGAGCCTACTGGCGTACGATCGCGAAGGCAATGCGGTGAACTGGACGGGCGTCACGCAGGGTATGGCCTTGACCCCGGAGAACTTCGCCGCGATCCAGAAGTCCGGCGTGCCGATGCATCTGGAGATCGATCTGCCCAGCTCGGCGGCCTATCTTGAAACCGGCGTCTACGACTGGAGTTCCGGGAAGGCGGGGACGCTGGAAGTTCCGGTGAGCGGGAATGCGCAAACGGCACAGGCGGCTCCAGCGACAAAGTGATGCGGGTTCTCTGAGACCCTGTTTAATAAGTTGGAATAAAGAGAAGGGTACGGGCTTCAGCCCGTACATCTCAGCCAACAAACGGCTGGGCTTTAGCCCCCGAGGGGCGGTTTGCGAGAGTTTGCATTCCTTCGGCGGCTAAAACAGGCTGCGGAAAAGCTCGATACTTGCCGCGAGATTCGAGGAATGCATCCCTCTGGGGCTGAAGCCCGTACCCTTCACGTTTTTGAGTTTTTCCGCAGCCTGTAAAGCCGAGGCCTGAACTCACCAATAACGTACGGGATGAATCCCGTACCCTTCAATCCGGGAAGTTTTTAGACAGCTTCTCTGAGAGCTTTCGAACGGGGGGAGCGTTATGAAATATTGGAAAACTATCGCGCTGCTGTTGGCTTTGATTCCGGTTCTCGGGCTCGCGCAGCAAAAGGCGAAAAAACATCATGACGTTCCCGCCGTTTTTCAGAACGCGCATTATGTCTATGTTGAGGCGGTCGATGGAGACGAGTTGAAGCCTGGGCTCGATCCTGACGATCGCCAGGCCATCTACGACGTGGAGGACGGTTTGCGCGATTGGAACCGCTACGTGTTGACAACCAGGCGGGAGGGAGCCGATTTCGTACTTGTGGTGCGCAAAGGGCGCATTGCGAGCGCACAGACGCGCGCCGGTGTTTCTATGCCGTCGCGCCTTCCATCCAACGCAAGCCCAGTCCCCGGCCGCGCTCCAGGGCAATCGGGCGATCCGGATGGCTTCGGCACCAGCGCTGAGGTTGGTCCTGCGAACGACATTCTGCGTGTCTACCAGGTAGCCGACGGCAAGCTCATTGGGCCCTTGTGGTCGCGGGAGATCGAGGACGGCCTGGATGCTCCGTCCGTCGTGCTTCTGCAGCAGCTCAGGACAGCCGTGGAACGCGCCTATCCGAGCCAGCCTCCGCCGAGCAAGCCGACTCCCTGATCTAACCGGGGGATGAGACTGGTATCTGGCGCGGTTGCGATAGAGTTGATTCATCGTGATTGTCAATATTGCCAGGCGCGCGCATGACCACAACTGGGAGTTGGATCCGATTACGCGGTCCCTCCTCGATACGGATTTCTACAAGCTGCTCATGCTGCAGTTTATCTGGAAGAATTTCCCCAAGACACAAACCTCTTTCACGCTGCTCAATCGCACCGCTTCCGTGCGCCTGGGCGATCTGATCGGTGTGGACCAACTGCGGGAACAACTGGAAGAGACGCGGCGGCTGCGGTTCCACAAGTCGGAGCTGATCTGGCTTGCGGGTAATACGTTTTATGGGCGCAGAGGCATTTTCGAGCCGGCATTTCTTGAGTGGCTGGAGCGGGATTTTCGTTTGTCGGATTTTGAACTGTCTGTCGAAGATGGTCAATTGTCGCTTCGTTTTTACGGGCTGTGGACCGAGACGACGCTTTGGGAGATCTATGCGCTTGCAGCCATCGACGAGTTGAAGACGCGGGCGCACCTGAAGCAGTTGAGCGAGTTTGAACTGGACATTCTCTACGCCCGCGCCAAGACCAGGCTTTGGGAGAAGATGGAGCGGCTGCGCGGTGTTCCGCGGCTCAGCGTAAGCGACTTCGGCACGCGTCGGCGGCATAGCTTCCTGTGGCAGGAGTATGTGGTGAAGGCCATGAGCGATGTGCTGGGCGATAACTTCGCGGGGAGCTCGAATACTTATCTTGCATACAAGCACGATCTGGAGGCAATCGGCACCAATGCGCATGAACTGCCGATGGCCCTTGCCGCGCTGGCAAACGATGAGGAAGAGCTGCGGACGGCGCAGTACAGGATTCTGGAGTTATGGCAGCAGAGTTACCAGGGAGAGTTATTAATTCTGCTTCCGGATACGTTTGGGACGACGCAGTTTCTTGAGGACGCGCCGGAGTGGGTGGCGAATTGGACTGGACAGCGCATCGACAGCAAAGACCCTTACGTTGCGGGCGATGAGTACATCACGTGGCTCCATCAGTATGGGCGTGATCCACAGCGGAAACGGCTAATCGCATCAGACGGGCTCGATGTGGAACAGATCCTGGGGCTGCATGCGTACTTTGGCGGCCGATTGCTCAACGGGGCGACGCCGGCAGACTTCCAAAGGGCGAGCGACTTTTTGGACGAAGAGAAATGGGTTGCCGAGAGCAGGATTCGTTTTAGCGCCGGCTGGGGAACATTTCTGACGAACGATTTTCGCAATTGCGATCCGCGGGGCGGGGAAGTGTTCAATCCGGTCAGCCTGGTGTGCAAGTTGACGGAGGTGGATGGAAGGCCGGCGGTGAAGCTTTCTGACAACTACCTCAAGGCCATGGGTCCGGCGAGCGAGATTGAGCGGTATCGGCGGGTGTTCGGAACCGCAGGCGTGGCAGATGTTCCGCTAGTCACGTAAATCTCAGAATGGAGTTGCCTCAGGGTCAATTTCTACGGTACAATTTGAGTGAGTAGGCACTCAGCAACATTATTTTTGGAGCGAAACGGATGGCACGCCCCAGGAGCGGTGACAAGCGAAGAGCGATTCTCGATGCGGCGCTGCGTATTTTTGCAGAGCGGGGCATCGCCGGCGCGCCTACTTCGGCCATTTCCAAAGCCGCGGGAATCGCCGAGGGCTCGTTGTTTACGTATTTCAAGACCAAGGACGAACTGCTGCGCGAACTCTATTTGGAACTGAGGATGGAGTTCAGCCGCCATCTTCCCGATTTTCCCTTCGGGAAGGATGTGTATACGCGCCTCAAATATATCTGGAACAAATATCTGGACCTCGGATCAGCTCATCCGGAACAGTTGAAGGTGTTGGCTCAATTGCGCGCGTCTGGAAAGCTTTTCAGAGACAACGAGACTCCCCCACTGGCACTCGTTGAGATTCTGAAAGGGACGGCTGAGGCCGCCCAGAGCGGCGAATTGACGAACCTTCCGGCAGAATATCTCGTACTGATGTATAGAGCGCAGGCAGAGATCACGCTGGAGTACATCAACGCCCACCCGGAATCGGCTGCAAAATGCCGCGAGTTGGGGTTCAAGATGCTTTGGCGAGGGTTAACGGGCCAGTAGTCCATTTGTTTCTTATTGAGTGAGCGGTCAGTCAATAAATAACAGAAGATTGAAGAGGGCAGGTCGATAAACATTCAAGAACATAGTTCATCTTTGGGACGAATTACAGCGAATATTCCCCCACAAGCAGGAAAATTGGCCGTAGTTACGGGCGCAACCGGCGGACTCGGCTACGAGATCGCCCTAGCCCTGGCGCAAGGCTGCGCAGACGTGATTATTGCCGGGCGCAACGATGCGAAGGGCCGGGGTGCGGCGGGCAAGATAAGGACATTGGCGCCGAAGGCATTGGTGCGTTTCGAGAAACTCGATCTTGCTTGCCTTAAATCTGTGGCTTCGTTTGCAGAACGCCTTGTCGCAGTAGGGCGTCCTGTGGACTTGCTGGTCAACAACGCGGGCGTGATGGCGCTCCCCTCCCGGCGGGTTACCGCGGACGGGTTCGAGCTGCAGTTCGGCACCAACTACCTGGGCCACTTTGCGCTGACCGGCCGGCTGCTTCCGCTGCTTCACAGGAGCAGATTTCCGAGGGTGGTGCAGATAAGCAGCCTGGCGCATCATTTTGGCAAGATACGGTTTGAAGATCTGCACGGAGAGCGCAAGTACAAGCCGTGGACCGCGTACTCGCAGTCGAAGCTGGCGGCGCTGTTGTTTGCGCGCGAACTGCAGTGGCAAAGCGATGCGCATGGATGGGGCTTGCTGAGCAGTGCTGTGCATCCTGGTTGTGCAAAGACGGACCTGATTGCGAATGGTCCGGGCGCAAAGAGCATGGTTTCTCTACTGAATCGCTCTCTGGGCAGGATGGTGTCGCAGTCTGCTGCGGACGGAGCACTTCCTGCGCTGTATGCCGCGGGCTCAGAACATATAGAGCCAGGCGGATATTACGGGCCGGGTGGAATGCTCGAGTTTGCCGGGCCACCGGCCGCAGCCTATGCTTCAACCCGCGCGCGGGACCAGGCGGTGGCGAGGAAGCTGTGGCAGGTGTCCGAACAACTGACCGGCGTGCGGTGGTCGGCTGACTAAGAACTTATCGGTAAATTGGCTCTAGAGGTAGTGCCGGATATAGTGCGTTGCTGATAGAAGGGCCAGATCGGAATTGGCAGGCTCCTCCCGGCGAAAATCTGGCAAAGTTCCGCATTGCCGGTGATTCGGGCGGATCCCCGAAGAAAGGCGCTAGTTGGCCTCATCGATAGCCTCGCATCCGACCCTAGGCGCCGCTTCGGATGTATCATTTGCCATGATCTCCGCGCATGCGAATCAAAGATTGAAATTGTTCATTCTAGCGGCCTCGGTCGGGCTTTCTCTTCTTGCATCAGGGCAGACTGGCGGATCGGGAAGCAATCAAATCCCAGACGGCGTTCACTATAAGCCAGCCAGCGACGCACTGAATGCTTCGGCCCTCGCCCTACTCAAGCAATCGTTACTTCCTGGCAATGACCCTCCGAATGGTTTCTTTGACTCTGCCGTGACCTGCGGCCCGTCCCTCTGGAAAGTGCTGCAGCCGTCTTCTGACAAGGTTCTGCTTGATTCCAAGTTAGTCGTCGTAGTAGTGAATTCGGTACAGACCGAAGGCCGCGGGCTGATAACAGACGAGCAGCAGCAGTCGTTCTGGAAGTTACTCCTCGCGAAGTACCCTGGCCTTCAGGCTGCGACCATTCGCAAAGCAAATGCCGAGGAGATCAAGTACTACTGGGCAACGATCTTCTTCGATATTGAAGAGCCGTTCTTCACGGTTGACACAGGCGCAGCAAAACTCATCGTGAATTTCCGGGTGGAAAAGGGGAAGCCAAAGCTCTTCTGGATTGATCTGGTTGGCGATCTGCAAAAGTTAACTTCCGAGCCCGGAAAGGTCGTCGACCTGACATCTCTAACAATGATGGCCGAGGGCGGCGACGTGGCTTCCATGGTGCAGCTCGCGAAAGGTTATTGGTTCGGAACCAGTATTCCCCTTGATGTTGATAAGGCGCGCAACTGGTTCGACCGCGCTTCAGAGAAGGGATCGCTCGATGCCCAGATGTTTCTCGGGATGGCTTATTTCGCAGGCGTCAAATTACCGATGGACCGCAAAGTCGCAGCGAAGTACTTGAAACTTGCGGCCAATCAGGGAAATGCAATGGCGCAATATTACATCGGAATGATGTACCGTCACGGTGAGGGCCTCGAACAATCGAATGAGCAAGCGATCACTTATTATCAAATGGCCGCGAATCGAAATTACGCCCCGGCCGAGTTCGACCTTGGGGTCATATATGAGACAGGTGACGGGGCCTTCGTAAACAAGAAACTTGCGTGCCAGCTCTACGGTCGAGCTGCGGAACAGGGACATATCATGGCGATGAATGGCCTGGGACTATGCTATGCGCAAGGTCAGGCCATTCAGGAAGACCTA
>JBELAI010000030.1:0-37603 GCA_049508975.1 Occallatibacter sp.
ACCTCTCCGGTTCCGAGTTCAACGTTGACGTCCAATAGCGTGAGCTTTACGTGGTCAGCCGCGACCGCGGGATCACAGTACGATCTCCACCTGAGCGCTGTCGCGCCTGGCGGCTATGACCTCTATTTATCGGGTCATTTAGCAGGCACTTCGACGACCGTGAATGGGCTTCCGACGAACGGAGAACCGATTTTTGCGCGGCTCTATACGATTGTCAACGGAGTCACGGTTTATAACGATTACACGTTCACCGCGGCGTCGATAGCCAAGCTCGTCTCTCCGGCTCCGAGTTCAACGTTGACGGCAACCAGCGTAACGTTTACGTGGTCGGCCGGAACCGCTGTCTCGAAGTACGATCTGCACCTGAGCGCCGTCGCTTTTGGTGGCTACGATCTCTTTGTATCGGGTCCGATAGCAGGCAATTCCAGAACCGTGTATGGGCTCCCAACCAACGGAGAGGTAATTTACGCGCGGCTCTATACGATTCTCAATGGTGTGACGCTCTATAACGACTACATCTACAAGGCACAATAACGAATGCTCGGGGCACTCCGTCGAAAATCACCTCCTTCGGCCGCCCTGCACGACCGTGCTGGATCGCAAAAATCTCCCAGTTCCGCCCTGGTGGCACGCATTCGCGAGAATTGGCCCCTTGAAATGTCCAAGTGATCGGGAAGGATCATCGGTTGAAACCGATGGGCGTCGCCAGGGAATGCAACCTGGAAGAGTGGTGTGGGCTCTTTAACATCAAGCGAGGGGGGATGATGGGCACTTGAAACTGGTTGCGTAGAGGAGAAGCCTCCGCCGGAGTCATTTCGCCCTTCCGTACGGAACGCATCTGAAACCTCGGAAGAAATCCGCCTGGACACCGGAATCGAGACGGCAATCAAAATGCGCACGATGTTGCCGACCTGCAAGGTTCTCCTCTTTTCGGGGCAGGCTCGTACGGCGAACCTGCTCAAGCAGGCGCGTGCCTAGGGACATCAGTTCGAGATTCTTGGCAAGCCCATCCATTGCTCCGATCTACTCGTTCGAATGCGCGCCGCTGTAGGGGAGTGCGCCGGCGTGGTCGCCGCCGCGGAAAACGAAGTAACGCTTTCTTCCAGCCGACCCCTATAGATACAAAAATGTCAATTTGACGGAATGGAAGCCTAGGAGAGAGTACGGCCCTTTCGGCGATGCTCACGCGCAACACCGTTCCCGATAATGACCACAGTATCGGGTGAAAGGGATACAACTCCATTCGGGCCGTTCATGGCTTCCCCAGATCCAAGGATTATCTGGGCGTCTTCCGGCATCTGAAACCGATGCTCTTCGGGTCCCAGGTTAACGCAGACGGATATATCGCAGCGTTCCATCGAGAACCAATTCTTTTGCTCACTGTACGAAATCCGCGTATGTTCTGGCTGGCCATCACTCAAGGAAAACAGGCTGCGCCTCAAGCGAATCAATTCGCGATACCAGTCAAGCATCTCCTGGTGCTCTCTCTCGTGGAGTTCACTCCAATTCAGCTTCGAACGGATAAACGTTTCGCGGCTCTCTGGATCTGGAACAGATTCCGGATTCCATCCAAATGCCGCAAACTCCTGTTTCCGCCCCTCGGAAACAAGTCTCGCCAATTCTTTATCTTCGTGGTCTGCGAAATATTGAAAGGGCGTCGAAGCTGCCCATTCCTCGCCCTGAAACAGCAGCGGAATGAATGGGCTCATCAATACGACGGCTGCCGCAATTTTTGCGCGAGCAAAACCTGCATCCACTGTGAGCCGGTCTCCAAACGCGCGATTGCCCACCTGATCGTGATTCTGGATGTAACCTAGAAATCTGTGTTGCGAAATATTGATTGCCTTGCGGCCATGCATTCTATCCCGAAACTTCGAATAAAGTCCGTCATAAACAAAGGTGTATTCCAATGCTTTTGCCAACTGGCCCAACTTACCAAAATCGGTATAGTAGCCCGTGACTGGTTCGCGACTTAACACTGCAAACAGAGCGTGGTGAAAATCATCGCTCCATTGCGCGCCCATGCCCAGTCCGCCCTCTTCGCGCGGAGTTACAACGCGCGGATCATTCAGATCGCTTTCGGCAATCAGCGTGAGACGACGCGCCAGAGATTTGCTCAGCAATTCCACCTCTGCCGACAGTTGTTCAAGGAAGTGAATGGCCGACCGATCTATGAATGCGTGGACCGCGTCCAACCTCAATCCATCGATATGAAAGTCGCGCAACCACATGAGCGCGTTGTCGCAGAAGAACCTTCGAACCTGATGCGACCCTGCATCTTCAAGGTTGACAGCGCCGCCCCATGGTGTCCGATGCGAGTCCACAAGATAGGGACCAAATTTGCCGGTATAATTGCCCGCTGGGCCAAAATGGTTGTAGACCACATCGAGCAGAACGGAAAGTTGCTTGCCATGGGCCGCATTTACCAACCGCTTCAATGCATCCGGGCCACCATACGGCTCATGAACTGCAAACAGCGCCACGCCGTCATAGCCCCAACCGTGATTGCCCTCGAACGAGGCCACGGGCATCAACTCCACATGTGTTATGCCGAGGTTCGCCAGGTAGTCGAGTTTGCCGATCGCCGCATCCAGCGTGCCCTCTGGCGTGAATGTCCCGATGTGCAGTTCATAGATGACGCCATTCTCCACTGAAGGCGGCTGAAACAACGTGTCAGTCCAGTCGAACGAATTCTGGTCATACACTCGCGACATCCCGTGCACACCATTTGGCTGCCACCGGGATCGCGGGTCTGGGTAACACCTCTCGTCCTCGTCAATCAGATAGCCATAATCCGTGCCTGCGCCGACCTCGTCAACTTCGAGGCGCCACCATCCCTGTTCATCGGGGCCTTGCATCGGCATGGCAATGCTGTTCACTTGCACTGCAACTTTCTTCGGGAGCGGCGCCCACACTTCAAATCGATGCATCGTCACTCCGCCTCCCGTGTCAACAAGGCAACCGGAAAGCGCTGCAATAACGTCTGCACGCGCGCGCGGCCACCAATGACGAATTCGTTTGTGAGGACGCTTTTCCATTTACCCGGCGCCAGTTCAATGGTCGTCGAGGACCAATTCCCATGAAGTTTCAGCGGCCATCTCGGAACGAGGACCGCAACGGAGTCACCTCGCTGGTATCCCACAAGATGATCGCTCTTCGATCCTTCCGCAAGGATTGGGCTATACACCGATTTAGCAGCAAACCACTCTGGATGATCGCGCCGCAGGCACAGCGCCTGGTGCGCGACCCAAAGCTTTGGCAAGCCACTGTCCATTCTCCGAACGATCTCCGCGACGTCCATGCCACTCTGAATTTCGGCCAGCATCTCTTTCCGCAACTCATAGTCGACCGGCCTTCGATTGTCCGGATCCACCAGGCTGAGGTCCCACAATTCGCTGCCTTGATATGTGTCCGGTACGCCCGGAGCGGTGAACTTCAGGAGGGTTTGGGCCAGGCTGTTGATGCGGCCTGCGAGCAATACGCTTTCCACAAACTTCTCCAGTTGCGTGACAAATTCGTTCGATTCGAGAATCTTTTGTATGAAGATTCGCAGCGATTCCTCAAACTCTTTGTTCTGTTGTGTCCAACTGGTTTGTTGCTTGGCCTCGCGTGTCGCCTTTTCCATATAGGCAACCAGGCGATCCCGGGTAATTGGCCACGCTCCCACAAGAGTCTGGTAGAGGAGGTATTCCGTGTTGCGGTCGGGGTACTTCCCGGCACGATGCGGTGCGTTCAAACGAGACCAACGATACACGGCAGACCTCCATCGTGCCGGGGACTCGGTGAGCACGGCTAGCCGTGCGCGCACATCGTCAGCACGCTTGGTATCGTGCGTCGAAAGTGTGGTCATGGACAGCGGGTGCGTCGCCAGCATTTGAGCGCAATAATCGTGAAACTCGGCTATCGTGATACCGTCCTTAGCCGGCGCACCGCCGACTTCATTCAAGCCGATCATCCGATTAAAGCAGTAGAGTGCCGTGTCCTCCACTCCCTTGGCCATCACTGGCGAAGTAAACTGCTGGAAGCGTAGTAAGAACTCGCCCTCCATCTCGCCGCGCACACGCAAGGTCAACACATCGGCGATGAAATCGAACAGGCCGTCGTCGATGTCTTGTCTCCGCTCCTTGGCTGCGGCGATTGCGTTTTCAATGTGAATGCGATCCTCTTCCATGATCTGATTCCGCGCAGGAATCACATAACTTCTATAAACCGCAAAACACGAAGCTACTTCCCGGAGCGCCCTTCGAATTTCCGCCCTGGTGTAGTCGCGCCGATCGCGATTGCTTTCACATATCTCTACAAAAAGGCTTGTCAACCGATTGACATCGCTACCCAGCGTCTCTTGCTGCACATTCAACTTCTTATCGTGCGCTACAAACTCAAAGTCGATTGGCTCGCCCGTGAACTCGTTGTAAATTGCCGTCAGATCCTTAAGTCCGTTTCCATCGACAATCAAGCTGTTGCAAACATTCAGGAAGTCGTAGCCGCTGGTGCCCTCAATCGGCCAGTTCTCTCGCAGGAATTCTCCTGGTTCAAGAATCTTCTCTCCGATAATCCACGCGTCCAGTGCTCGTTTTCGTAGCCTTTCAAAGTATTGCTGGGGGTCGCGCAATCCGTCCGGATGATCTACGCGCACGCCATCCAGCACGCCTTTCTCGAGCCATTCCAGAATCCTGGAGTGCGTCGCCTCAAACACATGCGCACGCTCCATCCTCAGCCCGATAAGGGTGTTGATATCGAAGAATCGCCGGTATCCAAGTTCCTGGTCGGCGGTGCGCCAATATGCCAACCGATATTGCTGTTGATTCAGCAGCTCGTCCAGCACATCGCGATTGTCGTTCAGCTCACTCACAGACCTTTCAATTGCCGCAACAACTTTCGGTTCCTCTCCACGCAGCCGGTTCAGCAGGCCGTAGATCACCGTCTTGTCACGATGCCTTGCCATGGCGATTTGTCGATCGGTAGACTCCGGAGCCGGCAATTGCGCAAAGCTGTCGGCGATGAAGTTCAGTGTGTCATTGTTTGCGTATTCCGCGGCATTTGCGAGCAGGACCGAGAGTGACCGCGGCGCCACCGGGAAGAGGTTGTCAATGTAGCGCACCTGAAAGCGCTCGCCGTTGTGCTCAACCTTGATCTGGCCTGCGCTCAGTATGCGCCCGTATTGATCGCCGAGGACCGGGATCAGTACCTTGTTCTGGAGTTTCACTTCAACAGAATGCCAGTCGATATCGAACCACGTTGCAAATCTGCTCGATGGGCCATTCTCCAGCACGTCCCACCAGTATCGGTTATCGGGACCGAGAGCCATGTGATTGGGAACTATATCCAACACCTGCCCTAACTCCAGTTCCTTTAATCTCTGGCAGAATCGGGCATGCCCGTCCTCGCCGCCGAGTTCTTCATTCAGCTTCTGATGATCGACAACATCGTAACCATGCATGCTGCCCGGAGCCGCCTGAAGATACGGCGAGCAATACAAATGCGAGACTCCCAGCTGTTTCAGGTATTCGGCTATCTTGGCCGCATCGTCAAATGTGAAACCGAGATGCAACTGAAGACGGTATGTGGATGTGGGTATCCGTCGCATACGATTCCTTGCGCATCCCTCAACCGCTGGCACGGGCGCTTATGTCTCCTAGGAATCAAATATTTCGATAATGGTTGTCAGGCTCGCAAATACCGGCAAATTGTTTCATTCTGCGGAAGGACTCAGCGCGAACTCAGTTTTGGGTAGGCGCCGAGGGCATTTGAATCCGCGCGACGTGGGTCTCAGCCGCCACTGCCTCTATCTCGCTGTTGATTTCGGCGCCCAGGAGCAGCATCAGGCCGGTGATGTAGAACCACGTAAGCAGGATAATTACCGCACCCAGAGAACCGTATGTGAATGAGAAGTTATTAAAGAAATGAATATAGATCCGAAGCCCTAAGGACGCGATGAGCCAACCAAGAATTCCGACAGCGCAACCTGGGGAAAGCCAATGCCAGCGACGAATTCGCAGGTCTGGGGCCCAGTAGTAAATTACCGCAAAAATTAAGGCAAGCAGAATTGCTGCCATGACCCAGGCGACCAGTCTGGCCGCGATGGCTGCGGCCAATGCCAGAAGGTGAAAAGGGATGAACCGGTAAGCAAGGGCCGCCACAACGTCTCCGCTCAACATGCAGGCAAGTCCAGCAGTAACGATCATAGTAAGCAGGATCGTAAGCCCGATTGCATATATGCGGGCTCGAATGTAGGAGCGCCTGTTCTGGACCTTGTAAACGACATTCATTGTGTCCTGGATGGCCGAGATACCTACGGATGCAGACCAGATTGCCGCAATGAGGCCGAAGGTGATCTTTCCCGAAGTGGCTGCGGCAGTCGTTTCATTAAAGGTCTTGAGGACAGTTCCGAGGGCAGCGGTAGGAATGAGGATAGCGAGGTAATCGAGCAGCCTATCGTAGATCTGGTGCGCCGACCGCGCTGCGAGGCCGAGAATGGAACTGGCGCTCAAAAGCGTTGGAAAGAGCGCGAAGAGAAAGTAAAAGCCAAGTTCTGCGGCATGTCCGAAAATACGGTCCGAGATCAGCGAATTCCAAGTCCGTAAAGCCAGGACCCTTGCCGGGACGCCCTGCAGATTCCACAGTGAGCGCAGTGGGGAAAGAGAAACAAATGTGCGGAACTCCTGGTCAAATTGGTTGAGTCGCCCTTCGCTGCTGCCAGGCGCGCGGGTAATCGAGGAACTTGGACTGTTCATGACCGGTCCCCAGACAAATTCTGCTTGTAAGATAGATGCCAGATGCTTCTCAGCCGATGTCATCCCCCATCAATATGACGGCCTGCGTGGTGTTCCGTCCGATCCAAATTGATCCGATGTCAAACCCCTTAGCTTTCTTGTGCATCTGAGACCACAGTGGAACGGACAGCGGTAAGACCCTTCAACAGCAGCTTTCGCACCGCCCGCCCAGGCATCAAGCAGCGCCTGGAGCGATGGTCCATTGTGCTCATCTTTCTTGGTTTGAGTCTGCTATTTCTGGCTGCTTCGCGAGGGGATGGGCAATCGCCAGAACAAGCTTCGAAGCCGGCGCCCAAAGCTCCTTCGACCGCTTCGCAAATCATTTCATCCTATGAGGGACAAAACGTAACCGCCGTTCAGGTGGCCGGGCGGCCAGATTTAGCCACCTCCGAGTTTGCGTCGTCGTTTGCACAGGCAGCAGGCCAACCGTTTTCGATGGAGAAAGTGGATCAAACCGCGACCGCGCTCAAAGCTGCGGTCAACTGCGAATCGGTCCGAGTTCAGGTTGAACCCGAAGCGAATGGTGCGCGGGTGATTTTCGTTTTAGAACCGGCTGTTTATTTCGGGATCTTCGAATTTCCAGGGGCTGAGCGATTCAACTATTCAAGGCTGGTTCAGGTTGCTAACTATCCAACCCAAACGCCGTTCAATTCCGAAGATGTAGAGCAGGACCGTAGTGCCCTGGCTACATTCTTTCAACAGCAGGGATACTTTCAGTCCGATGTTGAATCGGAGGTCAAAGTCGACTCGCATCATGGAGTCGCCAATGTCGTGTTTCACATCACGCTGGGTCGCCCAGCCAAATTCGGCGATATTGAGATTGTAGATAATTTGCCCGAACAGGCTGAGCCTCTTGTCCATAGCTTGCAGACGTTTCTGGCGCGGTTGCGAGGTTCGGCGATCAGGCCTGGACACGTTTATCACTACTCGACGCTTACAAAGGCGAATCAATATCTGCAGTCTCAATTACAAAAAAAGGGGTTTCTGGGTGTTCAGGTAAAGCTTGCCGGGGCTCAATATCATGCAGAGACAAATCGGGCAGACATTCACTTCAGCGTGGACACCGGTCCCTCGACGACAGTTGCAATTGAAGGCGCGCATATTTGGAGTTGGACGCGCAAGTCCTTGCTACCTGTCTATCAGGGGGTCAGCGTTGACGACGAATCCGTGGAGGAGGGCCGCCAGGCGCTCATGTCGTACCTCCAGGCTAAAGGGTTCTTTGACGTCAAGGTCGATGCGCAACTGAAAACTGTGAATTCAAAACAATCCATCGACTATCGGATTTCAAAGGAGAAGAAGCACAAAGTCTCCCTGGTTACGGTTTCCGGGAACTCTCAGTTAACGAGTTCCGATCTGACTCCCCATCTAACTGTTGAAAAATCCCACCTGTTCTCGCCAGGGAAGTTCAGCGATCGCCTTGTCCGATCGAGCGTCAACAATCTAGTTGCTGTCTACCATTCGGAGGGTTTCAGCAGCGTTCAAATTACATCGAAGATAATGAACGCCGGCGGCGACGTACAAGTGTCCTTTCACGTGACCGAAGGGCCGCGTGACATTGTGAGTTCCATTAAGATAGAAGGCGCCGATACATATCCAGAGGCGGAATTCGCGCCCGATGGATTAAAGCTCGCGGCGGGTCAGCCCTATTCTCAGGCGCACGTACAGGCGGACCGTGCCAATATCATCTCGCACTATCTAAGAGCGGGCTATCTCAACTCCAGTTTTCGTGAAACCGCAGAGGCGGTCTCAAAAGCCGACCCACACCACATCAGTGTTGTGTACCATATCTACGAAGGCCCGAAGGTCGAAGCAGGTGATTTGCTCACCCTGGGACGCGCGCACACTCAGCAACGCCTGATCGATGAGGACATATCTGGAATCAAGACTGGAACGCCGCTTACCGAATCGGAACTCCTGGTCTCGGGCAGCAAGCTTTACGATCATCCCGGCGTATTCGACTGGGCAGAAGTCGATCCCAAGCGCGACATCACTACACAAACCACAGAGGACGTATTAGTCAAGGTGCATGAGGCGAGTAGGAACGAGCTCACCTATGGCTTTGGATTCGAAGTTATCAATCGTGGTGGGAGCATACCGAGCGGGACCGTTGCATTCCCAAATCTGCCTCCAGTGGGGCTTCCACCCGGCTTTACCACAAGTCAGACAACCTTCTATGGTCCGCGTGGAACAATTCAATACACACGCAACAACTTCGGCGGAAAAGGGGACTCCCTTTCCTTTACGGGGTTTGCCGGGAGACTCGATCAGCGCGTCGCGACTTACTACATCGTTCCGAATTTCCTGTGGTCGCAATGGAAGGCAACGAGCTCATTCTCCGCTGAGCGCGATGAAGAGAATCCTATCTTCTCCTCGCAGGAAGAGCTTGCCAGCACCCAGATTCAGAGATCTATCGACAAGGCAAAGAAGGACACTCTATTCCTTCGTTACAGCTTCAGTCAGACGGACCTGCCCAGAGTTTTGATTGCCGCGCTTGTACCTGAGCAGGATCGGAACGTGCGCCTTTCAACGGTGGCCGCGAATATCACCCGCGATACTCGAGATAATCCGATGGACGAACACAAAGGCGTGCTCCAATCACTTGAACTGGACTTCAACACGACCAAACTCGGTTCAAGTGTCGACTTTGCAAAGCTAACTGGCCAGGCATCCTATTACAAGCAAGGATTCAAGAATATCGTCTGGGCTAATAGCATTCGAATCGGGCTGGCGCAACCCTTTGCCGACAGTTTCGTCCCTCTCAGCGAGGAGTTTTTCACGGGCGGCGGAAACTCCCTGCGCGGTTTTCCGTTGGATGGAGCCGGCCCTCAGCGGCCAGTTCAAGTGTGCAGCAACGGTGCAAGTTCGGGTTCGGACTGCACCAAGATCCAGGTTCCCAGCGGCGGTAATCAGTTACTGCTGATCAACGCCGAAGCTCGCATCCCTCTATCCTTCAAGAAAGGGTTAGGACTCGTTGTCTTCTACGATGGGGGAAATGTATTTCCGAGCGTGGGGTTTCACGACTTTACTTCCCTCTATAGCAACAATGTTGGCCTCGGTTTAAGATATTCGACGCCGGTGGGCCCGATCCGACTGGATTTGGGCCACAACCTCAATCCGGTTCCAGGAATTACCTCGACACAATACTTCATCAGTATCGGACAAGCGTTTTGAATGAGGCTCTTCATGACTAGCTCTTTGTTACCCCCTGATTGGCGCGACCGGCTCGACAAGTACTGGAAAGGCCCACGGCCACTATGGATGAGGATTGCTGCGTGGATATGGGTTGGTATCACCGCCGTGACTTTGTTGGCCGCTTGCACGCTTATGATTCTCGCTAACAATCCACGTTTCCATGAATATGTTATTCGCACAATCGAGTCGAACGCGAGCGAAAGCCTTGGTGTTCGCGTCCAGTTGCAAAACTTCGCTCTGCACTTGTCTACGCTGAGCGTTGATCTGTACGGGATCACGGTAGACGGAGCAAACCCATATCCCAACCCTCCGCTTCTCCAGGTCGATCACGCTGAAGCAGGAGTGCGCATTGTTTCTATCCTTCACAGAGCATGGTACTTCGATGACCTGCGAATCGATCGCCCCATTGCGCGCGTCTTTATTGACGATCACGGCGTCTCGAACATTCCTGTGTTCAAGAAGGCCGATAGCAGCAGCAACACCAGTGTTTTCGATCTCGGTATCCGTCATGCCTTACTCGATCACGGCGAAGTCTACTATAACGACCAGCCAAGTACTCTGGCAGTCGAGCTTCGAAACTTAGTGGTCCGATCCTCTTTCAATAGTTCCTTAAAGAAATACTCAGGAGATTTGACATACTCTGATGGCCGTCTCGTTTTTGGGACGTTTCAGCCCCTCACGCACAATCTCGAGGTGCAATTCTCGGCGACTCCCGACGCATTCGAACTCACCCAAAGCAAACTTACGATGGGCGCTTCACAGGTCGCTCTCAACGGAATCCTGCGCAACTATGATAGCCCCGATTTGCAGGCCCACTACGATGTCATAGCCGATGGCAAACAGATTGCCGCTGTTTTGCACAATCCGTCCGTTCCCGCAGGAACCATACAGACCTCTGGCTCGGTGCAATTCCGGCAGGTTTCGAATAAGTCCAATATTGAAGCGCTGATTGTGAACGGCAGCCTGAACAGCAAACGTTTGGATATAAATGCGAGCGCGCTCAAGGCAGTCGTTGCGAATCTTGGTGGGCAATATTCCCTTACCAATGGCGACCTGACGTTACAGGATTTCCGCGCCGATCTTTTTGGCGGCGGAGTTACAGCCCAAGGGGTGATGAAGAATATTGGCGGTAACTCGACTACTAAAATCACCGCATCATTGCATGGGCTGTCGCTTGGTGAGTTGATACGAGCGGCGGGGACTTCGTCCTCTAACCTCAACATAGCCATGGCAGGCAAATTGAATGCCGACGCAACAGTCACATGGGCAAAGACAATTGACGATCTCGTCGCGCACGCGGACGCGACGATCAATGCCCTGGCCTCTGGCGGACGAACTCTCGGAAGCCAGAAACCCGCGGCCCAGGGCGCCAATAGTCCAGGCGCCGCAACAACTTCGATTCCAGTCGAGAGTGCGATTCACGCGACTTATGCCGCAAGGAGTGGCGAGATTGCGGTTGAACAGAGTTATTTGCGTACTCCCCAAACCAGCCTCACAATGAATGGTGCAATAAGTGCACACTCCAGTTTGAATCTCAATCTTCAAGCAAACGACCTTCGGGAAGTTGAAACCATCGCAGATCTGTTTCGCCCAAATTCGCCAGATCATCCGCTGCAACCGCTCGGTCTTGCGGGATCCGCATCTTTCCAAGGGACCATCCAAGGATCGACAAAAGCTCCTCACTTGACTGGCCAGCTATCTGCTCAGAATCTGCAAATCGAGGGAACGGCATGGAAGGTGCTGCGCACCGGTGTAGATGCGAGCCCGTCATTGGCAAGCCTTCAACACGCGGATATTGAACCTGCGTCCCACGGCCGCATCACACTCAACGCAAGCGCAGGGCTCTCGAAATGGTCATTTGCAAAAACGAGTCCCATTCAGATCGACCTACATGCATCTCAGCTGAATATTGCCGATTTTACCAAGCTTGCGAATCAGCAAATACCAGTTACCGGCACACTCGATGCTAGCTTGACACTGCATGGCTCGGAACTAAACCCGATAGGAACCGGGAATGTGACCTTAACCAATGTGAGCGCTTATCAGGAATCGGTTCGCTCGGCAAAGCTGGCCTTCTCAGGAGACGGGCAAGAAGTGAAAGGTGACTTCTCGATTCAGTCCCCGGCCGGGAGTCTTCAAGGGAAGGGTACGGTCCGGCCAGAACAGAGGACTTACACCGCGGAAATCGCATCCAATGGAATTAAACTGGAGAATCTAGAGGCTCTGAGAGCCACAAATGCGAATATATCCGGGACATTGGCAATCAGTGCCAAGGGGCAGGGATCCTTCGACAATCCGCAGGTTGACGCAACGCTGCAGATTCCGAAACTTGTCGCCCAGTCCCAGACGGTGACTGGGCTCCAATTGCAGGTGCATGTGGCTGATCACACAGCGAACGCAGCCATGACATCTTCCGCCGTAAATACCTCCATACAGGCACGGGCAAAGATTGACTTGAGTGGCGACTATCTTACGGATGCGTCCCTGGATACGCAAAGCATCCCACTCCAACCCCTGCTCGCTATCTACGCTCCGGATCAAGCCTCCGATGTTACCGGACAAACAGAGGTTCATGCTACGCTGCATGGTCCGCTCAAGAAGAAGGAACTGCTTGAAGCTCACGTGAGCATCCCTGTTTTTAAAGTTGCTTATGGCAGCAGAATCGAAATGGCTGCAACGTCCCCACTTCATGCCGACTACAAGAATGGAATCGTTGATATCCAGCGCGGTTCCATTCACGGCACAGATACCGACTTGCAGTTTCAGGGCTCGATTCCCACGACAGGCAAGGGACCGATGTCTTTGTACCTGTTCGGTACGGTCAACTTACAGCTGGGGCAGTTGTTTGATCCGGATGTTAGAAGCTCCGGTCAACTCAAGTTCAACATAGACTCTCACGGTCCCGCTGATGGATCGGAGCTTGGTGGCCAGATCGAAATCGTGGATGCAAATTACTCTTCGGTGGATTTACCGGTCGGGGTGCAACATGGGAATGGCGTTCTGAAGCTAACAAAGGATCGGCTGAATATTTCCAGTTTTCAGGCAACCGTCGGGGGTGGAACACTGACCGCGCAAGGTGGCGTCGCCTACAGACCGGGAATTCAATTCGATCTCGGGTTAGCCGCGAACGGGATCCGCATTTTGTACCCTCAGGGAATGCGTGAAAGTATCGATGCGAATCTCAGACTCACAGGTTCAACTGATAACGCGGTTTTGGGGGGATCGGTAAACCTCTCCGACCTCTCGTTCACGCCTGCATTCGATCTAACCAGTTTCGTCGGTCAGTTTTCGGGCGGCGTCTCCACGCCCCCTTCGCAGGGCCTGGCCCAGAACATGCAGCTCAATATAGCATTGCATTCCACCAACAACGTAAACCTTGTCAGCAGAGCCCTGAGCATCAACGGATCAGCAAACCTTCAGGTGCGCGGCACGGCGGCCGAGCCTGTGATTCTCGGGAGGGTGAGTTTGAATGGTGGGGATATCATCCTCAATGGCAACCGATTTGTCTTGAATGGCGGCACCATTCAATTCATCAACCCGTCTGAGACTCAGCCCGTAGTCAAGCTGGCGTTGAATACAACCATCCAGCAATACAGTATCAATCTTCGATTTAATGGTCCGGTTGACCAGCTTCGCACGGAGTATAGTTCCGACCCGGCTTTACCCTCGGCGGATATTATCAATCTCCTCGCATTCGGAGAGACGACGGAGGCGAGCGCACAAAATGCGACGCCGGCAAATCAAGCAGCTGAATCGCTAGTTGCATCGCAGGTTTCCAGTCAAGTTACAAGCCGGATTTCCAGGATCGCCGGCATCTCTCAGCTCTCGATAAGTCCGGTATTGGCGGGGAGTAACAGCCAGGGGCCGGCAGGGGCGACGATTACAATCCAGCAGCGCGTGACTGGAGATCTGTTTGTGAATTTCTCGACGAACGTCGCTTCCACACAGAGCCAAACGATTCAGGGCCAGTACCGGATTTCTCCCCGTGTGTCAGTAAGTGCTACGCGCGACCCGAATGGAGGCTTTGGGTTCGATACTCTCATCAAGAAGAGTTGGTGACAGTCCACGCGGCTGAATTCGATGCTTGCTCTTGTCGGCCGGACTCAGGGCCTCTTGAAATATTGCACTTCGCGCTCATGCTGCTTTGCCTGCTCCATGGTCGCGAACGTCCCAAGGTTACGCCTCTTTCTGGTGGACGGATCTTTCTTTCGTGAATACAGCCGAAATTCTCCGCTTTTCAGTTTACGTATCATGTGAATCCTCCGTCGGTCGGATTCTTGGATGCGGAACTGCCGTGGGAAAATCGGCTCCGGCTTGGATTGTTTACACTTTCCGTAACTAGTTGATTTTAAAAAACTAATCAGAGGCTTGAAATGGTCGGGGAGAGAGGATTTGAACCTCCGACCCCCTGGTCCCGAACCAGGTGCTCTACCAGGCTGAGCCACTCCCCGAACATGGGTTGCGGAAGCGTATCGTTGGGGCGCGGCCTGGCGCTTATTCCCCTTGAGTGCGCTTCGATCAGTGTAGCAGAATCCTCGAACTTATGGGGCTGACAGGGCATGGCGCGCAGTTCACGTTTAACAATTCTACGAACCCGGCATCTTGCACAAGAAAGTCCGCCCCGGCTCACTTGTGTGAAGCGCAGGGCGGAGGGTTGGACTGAACCGACGGCTGCAGTTATTTCTTGTCTGGGGCGGGTGGAACTGCTCCGGGGAAGATGCCTTCGAGGGGTCCGCGCAGTTGCTGTTCCTTGTCGGGCTGGGGCAGCGGCTTGCGCGGCAGCATCTGGTCGCGCTGCGCCGCGTTGTAGAGGAAGATGGCTTCTACGACGGCAATCTGCTTCAGGTCAGAGGGCTGCAGGCGCTCCACTACGTCTTCGTTGGAATGATGCGTGCGGCTCTCGTAATCAAGCATGTCCTGGATGAATTGGAAGCCGGGGATGCCGACTGCGTCGAAGCTCAGGTGATCGGTGCCGCCAGTGTTGCGGTTGGTGATGGTAGTTACGCCCAGATCCTTGAGGGGTGCGATCCATTGAGCAAAGATGGGCGCGATGGCCGCGTTGCCCTGTGTATACACGCCGCGAATTTTGCCCGTTCCATTATCCACGTTGAAGTAGGCGGAAATGAGCTTCTGCTCCGGCTTCACGACGAGCGGTCCGGCGGCGCGGCGCATGAATTCCGGCAGCTGCAGCTGGTCGGGTGCGGTCGAAAGAGCGGCCGAGCCAAAGTGGATGGTGCAATAGCCTTTGGACCCGAAAATCCCCTGCTCTTCGCCGGTCCAGAGGGCGATGCGGATGGTGCGACGGGGCTTGACGTCGAGCGCCTTGAGGATGCGCACCGCTTCCATCGCGACGATGGTACCCGCGCCGTTGTCCGTGGCGCCGGTGCCGCCGATCCAGCTGTCGAGGTGACCGCCGACCATGACTACCTGATCCTTCAACTTGGGATCGATGCCGGGAATTTCCGCTACTGTGTCGAAGCCATGCTCATGCTCGCCGGTAAACTTGGTTTCGACGTTGATCTCGACGCTGACCGGTGCATGCGCCTGGGTGAGGCGGTAAAGGCGGCCGTAGCTTTCGATTGCCGCCACCGCGACGGGGATCTTGACCTTCTTGTCGGCGATGTAAGGTGTGCGGCCGAGCGTTGCGCCATTGTCGTCGAACAAGGTGCCGCCGGACCCGCCCCCATTCTTGCCGTCGCGGCTGGGTTCAATGACCGCGGCTACTTTCTCATCGGCAAAGAACTGGGCAATTTTGTCGATCAGCCGCATGCGCTCCTGGCGCTCGCGCATACGCGCCTGCATCTCGGGAGTCAGGCCGCCGCCGCCGGTTACAGGGAATTCGGCGATATCCTCAAGGTCCTTGTCGGTGTAGCGTTCGAAAAGGGCCTTGTCCACCGGAGGAACTTCGCGCATGGCGCCGAAGAGGACGATCTTGCCTTCCAGCTTGCCCTTGTACTGATCGAAGTCTTTGTCGGTTTGGATGTTCACGAAGACTACGTCTCCGGTGACAGGGCCGGGCGTGGAAGGCGACCACGGGGTGGCCTGGACGATTAGGATCGCAGTGTCGGGCGTGACCATGCGCGCCCAGGTGTTCAACTGCTGCCAACCCAGGCCGAACTCGCCCCAGTCTTCCAGGTGCGCGTTCTCCAGGCCGATCTTCGTCAGCGTGTCGCGCGTCCAGGCGTTGGCCTTCGCCAGGTTGGGAGAGCCGGTGAGCCGGGGCCCAATGCCGTCCATCAACGCAGAGCCGAACTCCATCACATGCGAGTGGTTGAAGCCCTCCTCGCGAATCCGCTGGTACATATTCAGATCGAGCGTTTCGGTGGCGGGCTGTACTTCGGCGTAGGGGTCGACTGCGGCTGGCGCGGGGGCGGCCGCTTTCTTGTCGGCAGCATGGAGAACAAGCGCCGCGGCAAGAAAGAACGCGGGCGAAAGGCGAAGCATCTTCACTGGCATTGAGAATCTCCGGTTCGGAAAGGGATGTACTTTCTATTTCATGAAATTGTAGGCTACTGAACCGGCGGTAATTCCAGTGCATGGGAAAACATTTCTGGATTGGGATTTAAGAACGGCGGGACCAGGTCTAAATCAGCCTGCTGTAGGGTCGGCGCTTTTTCGGCATGCACCAGATCTGGATTCGCGGTGGCAGAACGTAAGTCCTTTGTTTTGGAAATCGGTCAAAAGCCATTTGGACGTAAGTTCTTTGTTCAAGGGGGTAGAAATGGGTCAATTCATACGTAACATGTTTGTTTTCAATTGAATGCGAGAAATTCCGGGAAATGGCATATTTTTGGGCGGCGGAATGTCTTGTTTTTTCGTCCGATCAGCGTTTCTGCTGGTGGTCTTGCTTGACCTTTCTTGATTGTGCTCCGAGGAGGGGGAATGAACTGCAAATTGCAGCGAGAATTTTTGCAGCCGAATCAGGATTGTGGCAGATGGTTGACTGATCGAGGTCGGTGGCAGCCCACTCTTCGCCAGGAAAAATCGATGGAGGGGACACCACACGTTTGGGACAGGTCAAGGGTGGGCCACGCGCGATCGTATCGATATCCCCGGTCCCCAAAAGCGAGGTACAGGGGCACCCGCCGAAGGAAGGGCACCACACGTTTGGGGCAGGCCAAGGGTGGGCCTAGTCGCTTTTACCCGAGGAGTTCTTATCCAGCCCGGCGGGCAAGTCGAGCGCGACCAGCGCAAAGCGAGTTGCCCCGCCCTTGGGGTCTTCAAAGCCTAAAATGTGCTGATGGCGCTTGGAGCCGGCTTTGAGTTCCAGGCCGTTGTCGCTCCCGCCATAATCGCCACGGTCGATCTTGACATTTTTGCTGCTACCGTCGTCAGAGCAGGTGAGCCCCTCCGAGGTAGCAACGGGCGTACCTACCGCGGTGTGGCCCTGGCAGACAATCACATCGCCATAGCGCCCCAGCGCCTTCTTGTAGAAGGCTGTCACCTGGTCTTTTGTGTCAGGGGTTTCATAGCTCACGGCGCGCACGCGCAGCTCCCACTCGCCAAAGCCGAGGTGCACGTCCGCGGACTTGTGCTTGTCGTCGTCGGCCACTGGCTTCGCGCCGGGATAGGCCGGTAATCCCAGGTCCGCAGCCGAGGTTTGATTGGTATTCACATGGACGCCGCCGAATGGAGTGTCAACCTGGACGTTCTTATCTTCGCCATTTGCGTCCTTGTCCACGTGGACCCTGAAGCATCCGGTGATCCCGGCAACCAGGGCCAGGCCCGCAAGCAATCCTGTAATACTCCGTACCCTGTTCTGCAACATGGCTATCGCCCTCTTGCCCTGTTATACGCCGGAATCGGCAGAAAGGTTCCGGCAATTGCCTGGGCCCCGGTAAATCCTCCTGCCACTTAACCCGTCGAGTCCGATTGGCTGGCGGGTCAAGCTGTTCTCCATCAGCCAAGCTGCGCTGCGGGCATCTTCGTCGCCGCTCCCCAGTTCGATCCTTTATTGTTGACCGCATGAGAATCTCGCTTTTGGCTGGGCGCGTGTTCCTGCTGGTGGCTGTCATTTCGGCTGTAGCTGGGAACCGAGCACAATCCGAGACCCCGGCGCCAAACCAGGCCGTGTCGCCAATCTCCATCCAGGTCCACGCCGCCCGGCCCACAGGTCCCTACGTGCCAATCTGGAACTTCTTTGGCGCCGACGAGCCCAACTATCTCTATGCGCCGAACGGCAAAAAGCTGCTCGGCGAACTGGCCGCGCTCAGTCCAGTTCCGGTTTATTTTCGATCCCACAATTTATTCACGACCGGAAACGGCGAGGGTTCGCTGAAGTGGGGATCAACTAACATCTATACCGAAAAGCCTGACGGAACGCCGGTCTACGACTTCACCATTACCGACCGCATTTTCGACACGCTGATCGAGGCTCGCGTGCGCCCTCTGGTCGAGATCGGTTTCATGCCTGAGGCGCTATCAACCCACCCTGAGCCCTATCGTCATTCCTTCCCCAAGGGAGACATCTGGACCGGTTGGACCTATCCACCCAAAGATGAAGCCAAATGGTCGAGGCTGGTCACGGTATATGCGACGCACTTGCGAGAGCGCTACGGCGGCCAGACGGATGGCTGGCTTTGGGAGGTGTGGAACGAGCCGGATATTCCCTACTGGCAGGGAAGTCCAGCCGAGTATGACCGGCTCTACGACCTGACTGCGGGGGCCATTCGCGGGGTGATGCCGGGAGCGAAGATTGGCGGTCCGGAGGCTACCGGTGTCAGCGATCGTTCCGAACCGTTTCTGCGCCAGTTTCTTGAACACTGCGCGCACGGAGTCAATGCCGCGACAGGCGGAACTGGCGCGCCTCTGGACTTCATCAGCTACCATCCGAAAGGCAGCCCAAAATTCGTGGAAGGCCATGTTGTGATGAGCATCGGCACGCAACTTAGAGCCGTTGAACGGGGCATGAGGGTCATCGCGAGCTACCCCGAGTGGAAGCACACCCCCATCATTCTTGGTGAGAGCGACCCCGAAGGCTGCGCCGCCTGCCAGGGAAGCCAGAACGGCTACCGCAATGGGCCGCTCTATGGCGTGAGCGTGGCGGAGGCAACCATGCGCACGTATGAGTTGGCGCGCAAATACGGCGTCACTGTCGAAGGAGTGGTTACCTGGGCATTCGAATTTGAGGATCAACCCGCCTTTGCCGGTTTTCGCGAGTTGGCCACGAACGGCATCGACAAACCGGTGCTGAATGTTTTCCGAATGTTCGGGATGTTGGGTGGCGGACTGCCTGGCGGGGATTGGTTGGCGACGGAGAGCAGCGGCGCTCTTCCTCTTGACGATATCGTAGAACGCAGCGTAACCGGTGCCGACGACGTCAATGCCGTTGCAACGCGTAATGGCCATGAAACCGATGTGCTTGTCTGGAACTACCACGATGCCGACATCCCTGCTGCTTCGGCCCAGGTCAATCTGGGCATCGACGGATTGCACGGCGCAAAGGTGACCGTCTCAGAATTACTTATGGACGCGACGCACAGCAATGCCTACGCGGCGTGGCAACAGATGGGAAGTCCCGTGCACCCGACATCGGAACAGATTGAGAAGTTGCAGAAAGCCAGTGCGCTTGAGGAGACGATCCGAGGTCTCATTCTGCCGATCAAGCATGGCGATGGGTACCTCTCCCTGACTCTACCTCGCCAGGGAGTTATGCTGGTGCGTCTGCAGGAACGGTAGGCGGCCTGAGCTGACCGATCAGTGCGAGGAGTGGCCGTCTTCCTTGGTGCTGGTAGCAAACAGAATCGACACGACAAACACGACGACGATGACAGGCACAACAAAGAACGGGGAAGTAATGCTCATGGCGCAAGCTCCTCTTCGCTAGAGTACCAAAGAAAGGGCCCCGTTTCCGGAGCCCACTTTGATTTCCTGGATAAGTCCGCACTTGCTTTTGCGCGAAGCGCGTCTGCCCCACCGCAGGTGGTTATTGTTTTGGACCGGCGTTGGGGTAATCGACGCGAATGGTCAATATCTCGTACGGCTTGATCGGCACCTTCACTACGTCTCCTGTCACCGAAAGCGTGCTGCCCTCCGGCGTCTCCTGCATGTTCGTCACAGTCGCCCCGGTCGCGCCCGGCGGCACATGGAACTCCGCCGTTGAATCCTTGCCTGCCCACTCATAAGCGCGGAAGACCAGGCCGTTCGAGTCTTCGGCTTTCTTGACGGCCGTGAGGACTACGTTCTCGGGACCAACCGACGCAAACGAATGCTCCCCCGGGAGCGATCCCGCATGTGCCGTCGTCACTACAGCGGTGAGCGGATAGTTGTACTCGTAGCCATGCCGCACCGTGAGCGCATCCTTCCACGTGCCGGCGTGAGGATAGAGCGCGTAATGGAAGTGATGGTGGCCGCGGTCTGCTTCGGGATCGGGCCATGTGGGCGAGCGGAGCAGCGTAAGCCGCAGAACGTTTCCCGCCGCGTCGTAGCCGTATTTGGAGTTGTTGATGACAGAGAGCCCATGCTTCCCATCGCCCAGATCAGCCCAGCGCATGGCTGGAACTTCGAACTGCGCTTTTTCCCACGAGTTGTTGCGCGTAGTGGGGCGTTCGATTGTGCCGTATGGAATTTCGTATGTAGCAAACGGGCCCGAAGCCGCCAGGGGGAAGGCTGCTTTGAGCAGCACATGGGTTTCGTGCCAGTCGATTTCGTTGTCGATGTCGACGATATCGCCGCCGCGCGGCAAACTCACGGTCTGGACAAATGTGGAATTCTGCCAGTGCCGGGTGATCTTGATCGCGAATGCGCCGTTGGCGAGTTTGGTCGACTCGACCGAATCCGCCTTAGCAATGACGCTGGGAGCGGCGTCGAGAGTGCCGGGATCGATGTTCCAAGCGTCATACTCCTTAGGAGTGTCTTTGAAGAACTGGAGTTGGTTGCCACAGGAGCCGCCGGCGAGAGTCTCGAATTTCGTTGCCTTTTCAGAGAGGCTCACGATACAGCCGGAAGACTTGTCAACGACAACATGGAGATGGTCATTGTCGAGAGCCACGGATGAGCCTCCATCGGAAACGGAGGTTGGCGCGGGTTGCTTCCCTTTGTCGTCTCCGGTCAACACAACTTGATATCCCAGGGCCGGAACGTTGGTGGCGTGCAAGGTAACCTCAGAGGCATCGGAGGAGCTACCCTGAATGCGAACGCGGACATCACCGGATCTGGCCCACCCAAGCGGGTTATAAATAATGACGGGCACGCCGCGCCCCCTGGTGTCGATCTTCTCATCTATCTTCTCAAGGGCCTCGGCGTCGATCTCATTCGTCGACCAACGGACTACGTCGTAATCTTTCTGCGCATCCTTGTAGATCACGCCAATTCCCGAACCCGCACCCAGATCGTGGAATTGGTTGAACAGAACCTTCTTCCAATCTTCTGTCAGTTCATTCGCGGGATACTCGCGGCCATCGAGCCATGCTAAAGACGCCCACTTCTCCGCATCGAGCACCTGCACTTCAGCGTCGCGCATGTTGCGTTTGTGGTTGGCCTGCGTGGTAAAAACGCCGCGGTGATATTCGAAATAGAGCTCACTCTTCCATGTAGGAATATCCACCTTGCCCGGAACTGCCGAAGGCGCAGAGGAGCCCTTCGCAATCGACTGGTAATTCCACTCCTGACTCTCCGGCGCAATCTGTTTTTCAATCGACGTGAAGAATGTCTGCGCCGTGCCAAATTCCATCTTCGGCGTCACGTGGCCCGGCCCTGCCCAATGAACTCCCTCGTCCAATACAGCCCGCGTAGGCCCGCCGCCATGGTCGCCGATGCCGTATAGGTCCATCATTTCCGTCTCGCCTGTTGCCTTCGTGCGCGCGGTAGCCAGATCCTCGCTCAAGCGCACCGGGCTCAAGTCGTTGTTGCCGTAGTCGTGCGGAAAATAGGACAGCACCTTCGACCCATCCGGCGATTCCCACCAGAAAAGCTTGAACGGCAACTGATTCGTATCGTTCCACGTCATCTTCTGCGTGACAAAATAATCCACGCCGGACTTCTTGTAGATCTGCGGCAACTGCCACGTGTAGCCAAAGGAATCCGGATTCCAACCGATACGCACATCGACGCCGTATGCCTGCTTGTACCAGCGCTTGCCCACCAGCAGTTGGCGCACCAGGCTCTCGCCGTCTGGCATGTTCAGATCCGGCTCAACCCACATGCCGCCGACAATCTCCCAGCGGCCTTCCTTGATGCGCCGCGCGATCTCCGCATTCATGTCGGGATATTTCTGCGCCAGCCACTCGTTGTAGGCCGCGGCCGATTGTGTGTATGTGTATCGAGGGTATTCATACATCAATTGCAACGCGGTGCCGAACGTCCGCCTCACTACGTCCACAGTCTCGGTCCACGGCCACAGCCACGCGGCATCGATGTGCGAGTTGCCGGTAAGGTGCAGCGTCGCCGTCTGGAGCAGCGGTTTCAGCGCTTCAAGCTTGCTCTGCGCTTCTTTCAGGCTGGCATCGAATTTCGCCTGGTCATGCGCATCCAGCGCCTTCAGGTCTACAGTCGTAATGGCGCTATTCAGCGTACCCATTGAGTTCGCGTCGCCGGGTGCAAGCGAGGGCACCAAGAGCGCTGCTGAAAGGAATTCAACGCGCAGGTCCTCGGGATTGGGGCGGTTCTCGGGAAATTCTACGCGCAGCGTGGAACCTCTCACTGTCTTTATGTCAACGGTGTGAAGCAGTTTTATAGCCACCGTGACTTTATCTCCCGGCTTGGCCTGATCGAAGAGCACCACCGGCTCAAGGTCGTCGCCCATCGCCACGCGACGCCCGTTGAAGTAGAGGATTTCCGGCATCGGCCCATTTGCATCCGCATGGAACTGAAACCAGATGCGCGCCCCGGTCAAATCGTAGCCATTCAACGCATCCGGCACAACGAAAGTTTGCCGGAACCACACGGCCTCGTTCGGTGCCTTGCCCTCTGGCTTGATCACCTGCCAGTCAGATTCATCCACATTGATAGCTTCGCCATGAGCCAGGTCGCCGGTGTGCATCTTCCACGCCAGGTCGGGCAGTTCGCGCAGGATGGTGAGCCGCTGAATCACGGCGCGCGATGCGGGAGGCAGATTGCCGGCGACCCTGGCAACCTCCGCTGCGACTTTTGCAGCTTCGACGGCAGTTTGAGCGGTGGCGCGAACGTGCAACATCAGAATTGCCGCGGCAAAAACCAGAAGAGCAGGGATACGAAAACGCAGTTTCATCATGCCATTCATTATAGAAAAACCCTCCCGAGCATAGTAAGCCATCCACCCCACGGATGGTTTGTCAGCTGCAATGTTTCAGAGTGCGAAGCCGCCTCTTCATTTTGTTTGCGGAGATTACCTTTGTTGTGAACTCTGTTCCAAATACTGCACGTATCCAAGCAGCGCTCCCCAATGATAGAAGCGATCGCTCGATGAAACATCGTCTCCGGTGCCGAGAATGGCGTTGTAATTCTCATGCACATGACCCTTCTCATTCCACTCTTTCAAGAAAAGGCTATAAGACTTCTGCGCAAACTCCTTGCGCGCCCCTGCGGTGTCGTAGTTACTAAGTCCGAGATAGACGAGATAGTTCATCGGGCCCCATATTCTGCCTCGCCAATACTCCTGGTCGTGAAATGCTGGATCGTCGCGCGCGATGGAAGGAATCACCCATTCACCCCAGAATTCGTTGGTATTTAACAGGTGCTTCCGCACCATCGTCTTCGCCTGCTCCGCAGTGGCCGCGTGGGCAAGCATGGGATAAAAGTTAGTGGGCGAAAGGCGTGTGCTGTTTTCCCCTGTGTGCAGATTCTTATTGAGAAACATCCCCGCCTGCTCATTCCACATCGTCGCCAGCTTTGCACCGTAGCGTGCGGAGCGGTCGCGGAGTTCCTTCGCCTCTGAGGATTTTTGCAAAGAATCAGCAATCTCGGCGAGCGCATCGCAGTCTGCAATATACATGCTCATCAGCCCCACATCCGCATACTCCAACAAGTGCGTCTGCGTGTTATAGGTGGTCCCGTCATACATCGGGCTGTTGTCCAGCCCCGACTCAAAAATCGCACCCTGCCACGTGCCTACCGAACCATCGTCGGGATTCTTGGGCAGGTTCTCCGCATCGCTGCCCCAGGTGAGATAGCCGTCGATATCGCGATGTTCCGTCCACCAGCGATTCCATTTCATCAGCGGCTCAAACGCAGCTTCCAGAAACCACCGATCGTGAAACTGCCGATAGAGACCCAGCACAGTGATGGCTCCCACAGGCGGCTCCGAGCGGTCAAAGCTCTTCCAATTGCCGGCACGCGCGTAATTGGGAACAAATCCCTGCGGAGTTTCTTCGTACAAAGTCTCGAGCGTGTTCGCATAGGCCAAGTCCCGGTCTCCAATCCCCGCCATCGTTGCCGCAAAGAATGTATCCCAGTCGAAGAGTACGTATCCGCCCCAGCCCACGCTCCACACCCGGCTTACCGGTGAAATCACGCGCTTCTTTTCGGGCTCATAGATCGTGTCCCAGCCGAGCGTGGTCTCGATGGCATCCACAATTGGGCCGCTCTTCCCCGCTCCGGCTAAACCCGCCTCATAGGCTTGCTTCTGCTTCTCAATTCCGGCCTCAATCTCCGTCAGCGTGCGCTGCGTCTTTCCGGTATTCACTCCTATTGGCCCAGTCAGCTGAACAGCAAAGAATGGCCCATCTATGGGAATTGCCACCTCCGGTTCGGTTGGCTTGCTCTTTGTCGGTTCCACTTTTGAACAGGTGCAGTAGACCGGGACAACACTCTGAGCCGTCCGGGCCACGATGAAGCCATCGATTTTCATCGCGGAACGCGGGCGGTTCCACAAAAAGCCCACAGAGAAGATAACCGTCGGTGGCAACGTCTCACTCATCTTTCGGTCCATCGGGCTGACCAGCATCACCAGGTCCTCGCCATCATGCGCACTCTGCACGCGCCACTTGTGCCCCTTCCACTCAATCGAAAGATCCGTATAGCTTCCATCCCATGCGTGAGGTCCGGGAGTTACGACCTCTGCGCCTTTGTCCTGCCTGCCGATCAACACGTCTCCCAAAAACGCATCGCCGTTCAGCGTGCTGTTGTGTTTCATGCCGACATGAATCGCCAGCCCTTCCGGCAGCAGCACCTCGGTCGCTACGCTGTGCACATCCCATGTGTTCCACCCACGCGCAAGCCGGTCCTGAACACGTTGATACTCTGGCGGGCGCAAACCGGGATCAATCTGGGCAGTTGCTATACGCGATGCAGCCTGAGGAGTCGCCTCATTTGCACTCTGCGCAATCAGCAAGGATCCCATGCATGCGAGCGAGAATGCAGCAAGTGCAATCCACACCGATCGAGTCTTCCGCATTTTTCACCCGCTTCAACGAGCAATGTTGCTGTTCGCTGATCCCTATTCCCTAATCCCTGGTTTTACACCCATCCGCCATCGACAATATAACTTTGGTTGGTAATCGCGCTTGAATCGTCCGCGGCAAGAAACAACACCAGCCGAGCTACGTCGTCCGGAAGAATATCGCGCTTCAACGCCTGGCTCGCGATGATCTCCGTCTTGTACTCCGGCGTGTACCAGAGCTGCTTCTGCCGCTCCGTCGCGATGGCCCCAGGCAGCACGGCGTTGACGCGAATGTTGTGTGCGCCGAGTTCGTGAGCCAATGTTCGGGTAAGCCCCACAATGGCCGCCTTCGCGGCGATGTACAGCGGGACGCCAGTGGATGGAATCATCCACGAAATCGAAGACATGTTGATGATGGAGCCGCGTCCGGCCTTGCGCATCGCCGGTAGCGCGGCTTGAATCGTGAAAAAGTGTGGCCGCAAATTCACGGCCATCGACTCGTTCCAGTATTCCGGCGTTACTTCTTCAATGGAGTGGCGCTGATCGTTGGCTGCGTTGTTCACCAGCACATCGATCGTGCCCCACTTCGCGGTGACTTCTTCGACGCCGTTCTTCAGGGCAGCAATATCGGTGAGGTCGCAATGAGAGTAATGTGGCTTGGGGCAGCCGTCCGCCGTTAGTGCTTCGACGAGCTGCGCGGCAGCCGCATCCTGAATATCGAGGAACGCGACGCGCGAGCCCTGGCGCGCAAAATGGGCCACCATCGATTCGCCGATGCCGGTGGCTCCGCCTGTGATCAAGACCACACGCTCCTGAAGGCTTGGATAACGCGCGAAGCCTTGATTGCCATCCAGCATTTCGTTCCACTCCAAAATCAAATTACGAGACGCAGGTCCTTCGACTCCGCTTCACTCCGCCCAGGATGACAGCGTAAAAGGCGATCAATGCGACTCTCTTGGAACGCCGTGTCCACGGCAGCCTTGCAGAAAATCAAAGTCCATCCCTTTGTCCGCCTGCATCACGTGCTTCACAAAGAGTGCCTGGTATCCGCTCTTGAACTCCGGTTCCGGCGCAATCCATTCGGCGCGGCGGCGGGCCAGTTCGGCGTCGTCCACATCAAGATGCAAGCGCCGCGCTTCCACGTCCAGTTCAATCCAGTCGCCATCCTGCACCATCGCCAACGGGCCGCCCAGTGCGGCTTCGGGGCACACGTGCAGCACTACGGTCCCATAGGCGGTACCACTCATGCGGGCGTCGCTGATACGCACCATGTCTGTAATGCCGCGCGCCAGCAGCTTCGCGGGCAGGCCCATATTACCCACCTCGGCCATGCCGGGATAGCCCTTTGGGCCGCAGTATTTCAACACCATTACGCTGTTTTCATCGATCTCCAGATCGGGCGCGTGAATGCGCTCCTTGTAGTGCTCGATGCTCTCGAACACTACCGCAAGCCCGCGATGCTTCATCAGGTGCGGCGACGCGGCTGACGGCTTGAGGACCGCGCCGTCCGGGCAGAGATTGCCGCGCAGCACGGCAATGCCTCCGCTCTCTACCAATGGCTTGTCGTAGTCGTGAATTACTTCGCTGTTCCAGATGGGCGCGTCTTTGACGTTCTCGCCCATGGTGCGGCCATTTACGGTAAGCGCATCGCCGTCTAGTTGGCCGTGTTCGGCTAACTTGCTCAGCACGGCAGGCAAGCCGCCCGCGTAATAGAAGTCCTCCATGAGGAAGCGGCCTGATGGCTGTAGATCGAGAATGGTGCTCACGTTGTGGCCATACTCATCCCAGTCGGCCAGCGTTAGCGGAACACCTACGCGGCCCGCAAACGCAAGCAGGTGAATCACGGCATTGGTTGAACCGCCGACGGCGGCGTTGGCGCGGATTGCATTCAGGAATGCATCGCGCTTGAGGATTTTCGAGATGCGCAGGTCTTCGTGGACCATGGCTACGATGCGGCGGCCGGTCTGATGCGCGAGCACTTTGCGGCGTGAGTCTACTGCGGGAATGGCTGCATTGCCGGGGAGCGAGAGGCCGAGCGACTCGACCATGCAGGCCATCGTCGAGGCTGTGCCCATGGTCATGCAGTGGCCGGCTGAGCGGCTCATGCAGCTCTCCGCGTCCATGAACTCCTGCTGCGTCATCTTGCCGGCTTTTACCGCCTCGCTGAACTGCCAGACCACTGTGCCTGAGCCGATCTGCTGGTTGCGATAGCGGCCGTTCAGCATTGGGCCGCCGGAGATTACTATCGTCGGCACATCGCAACTGGCCGCGCCCATCACCAGCGAAGGAGTGGTCTTGTCGCAGCCGCACATCAGCACGACGGCGTCGATTGGATTGGCGCGGATCGACTCTTCAACGTCCATGCTGACCAGGTTGCGAAACATCGCTGCTGTGGGACGCATGTTGGTTTCGCCGAGCGAGGTTACGGGGAATTCCAGCGGAAATCCGCCGGCTTCCCAGACGCCGTTCTTCACACTCTGCGCAAGCTCGCGGAAGTGGGCGTTGCACGGCGTCAGCTCGCTCCATGTATTGCAAATGCCGATCACGGGACGACCATCGAAGACGTCTCCGGGAAAGCCCTGGTTGCGCATCCAGCTGCGGTGAATGAATCCGTCCTTGTCGTTGCCGCCAAACCACGCTTGCGATCGCAATTTCCGTTTTTCCATCGTTCCGAGCACTCCGTTCCAGACTGCGCACCGCGCTAAATGCAAAGCAAACGTGTAGAGAGCGGTCGCCTAAACTATACAACCTGGCCTGCACATCTTTTGCTAAAGACGCGCGGGATGGAGTTACGCATTCAGGAGCTTCTGGTTAGACTAAGAGACATGGAGCTTTTCGCCCCTCGCTCTCGCAGCGCCGCAGGCTCCGTCTAACCATATTGAAAGGGGAATCATGGCAACTTCTACGCTGCATGCGCCGAACTCCACGCGTTCCCGATTTAAATCGGTTCTCTGGATATCTCTTGGTCTTATTACGCTCTTTGTCATTATCACTTCAGAAGTTCTGCTCGTCACCGATTATCCCATGTACCACGCCTACCGTCTGCAGGTCATCGCCGACCGCGGTCTCCTCATCCCCCATACGCTTGCGGGCATGTTTGCGCTGCTTATCGGCCCCATCAATTTCTCTTCGCGGATACGTCAGCGCTACCTGAGACTCCATCGCGTTCTCGGCCGCATCTATGTTGTCTCGGTCTTTGTCGGCGCCGCAACCGGAGTCGCCCTTGCCGCTGGCCGTCCCGGATTCCCCGGAACTTCCGGGCAGGCCGCAGCCTGGGTCGTCTGCACCTCAGCCGCTTTCATCACCGCGCGAAACCGCCAAATCGTTCAACATCGTCAGTGGATGGCCCGTTCCTACGCAGTCACCTTTACGTTCGTCTCCAGCCGTGTGCTCAACCTCTGGCCGCGCTATTGGAGCCACCTCGGCGACACCCTCTCCGCTGTCGGCGTGATCGCCTTCACTCTTTTCTCGCTGCTAATCGTGGACCTAGGTCTCAACTGGCGCGAGCTTACCACGCGTCGTGCCTGACGGTTGCATCCACCGCCCGCCTCACGTCCACCGTCCCACACACATCCGTCCCGGTAGCCAACGCTCCACCGTCACCGCCTCCTGTGGAACATCAGCCTCCGTCAGCAGCCGCGCCCAGTCCTCCTTCCGGAAGGCCCGACGAAAGGAAGCCGGCCCATCATGCCGCACGAACCGGTGCCACCCCGCCATCCTCTCCACCCACCCAAACATCCGAGAACTCCACTTCGACCGCTCCAAATCATTGATAAACCAACCGACCCGCGCAGTCGCTTCCATCCAGCGCAACAGGGTGACGATCTCTTCATCTTCCAGATGGTGTGCCGTCAGCGAACTCACGATGACATCTACCGGCTTCTGTGGCCGACAGTCCAGAACGTTTCCGGTCACCCACGTGATTCCGAGCTCCTCAGGCGTGACCTCCGATGCTGCACGCGCCGCATGAGGATTCAAGTCGATTCCCGTTAACTGCAATGCAATGCCGCGCCTCTGTGCCCAGCCCGCAATTTGCCTCAGCAGGTCGCCGCCGCCGCAGCCCACATCAACGATGTGCAGCGGATCAGGCAACCCATGAGGCAGCCGCCTCAGCCAGGCAAGTGTCGGTCGATATCCGAGCAGCCAGCGGTTGATCTGCTCCAGGCTGCGCAGGCAGCCACGGAAATCCTCATAGCTGCAGTCGCCATCCATCAGCTCCGGCAGTTCGCGCGGAGAGACTCGCAGTTTGAATTCGATCTCCGCACTAGATCCCATGGATGCGCATTGTCTCCGTTGTCAGCCCCGGCTAAACGACATCGCGCATCCACGCCACGCGCAATAGGTCCTCAGCATGGATTATAGGATTAGACGTCGCGCCGGTGTCTTGGGAAGCGGGACCACCGGGCTCGGTTGACGATCTGGTTGGCGCCAGGAAACGGGAAAGCCGGACGGAGGCTCACCATCTTCGCCTCGTCTCCGTCAAAGCTTTGCGGCTGTGCTGTGGGTTTCGAGCTCAACGGCTTCGCATCGGCAGCCTTGGTCATGCACCACCCATTGGAGCGGTATAATCTAACTGCCGGATCCGAAAAGGAGATTCCAGTTACAACAACCACCTTTAGCCGGATTCCAGTACAAGATGAAATTCTCATCCTCGGTGGTGGAGTGGCGGGTTGTGCCGCTTCTATCGCACTTGCCCGCAAGGGACGGCGGGTAACGCTCATCGAACGCGAGGCGACTCCGCGCCACAAGGTCTGCGGAGAGTTCCTGAGCGGGGAAGCCCTCGATGACCTGCACGCGCTCGGTATCGACGTCGCCTCGCTTGGAGCTGTGCCTATCGACTCCGTTCGGCTGGCCGCTGCCAGGAGCGCCGCCGAGGCTCCCTTGCCTTTTTCCGCAGCGTCGCTGACACGTAAGGCGCTTGATCGAGCGCTCATCGCCGAGGCCATCTCCGCGGGAGTCCGCGTAGAGCGCGGTCGCGGTGTGCAGGCGCTCGCGCGCACCGCACCCGACGTCTGGCAGGCAACGCTCGACGACGGCGCGACCTTTGAAGCTCCGACGGTCTTTCTCGCCACAGGCAAGCACGATATTCGCGGCCACGCGCGTCCCGAAGATCCGCAGCGATGGGTGGCCTTCAAAATGTATTTCCGGCTGGCCCCCGCGCAGGCTGCGGAACTTGCGCACGCCTCTGAGTTGATGCTTTATCCAGGAGGCTATGGTGGTATCCAGCCGGTTGAAGGCGGCATTGCAAACCTCTGCTGGGTGGTGCAGCAGCGGTATCTCGCGCGCGTGGGTCATCGCTGGGAGAATCTTCTCGCAAAGATGCAGCAGGACTGTCCACACCTCGCAATGCGGCTTGCGGGCGCGGAGCCGTTGCTCGCCAAGCCGATCGCCGTCACCCATATCCCGTATGGCTATATTCGCCGCACATCGGACGATGGGCTCTACTGCGTTGGCGATCAGGCAGCTGTCATCCCCTCGTTCACCGGCGATGGCATATCGATCGCGCTGCACACGGCACGTTGCGCCGCCGCTGCCTATCTTGCAGCGGAGCCTTCGCCGGTCTTCCAACCGAAGCTGCGTTCCACACTTCTGGCACAGATGCGCCTTGCCGAGTTCGCCGCCGATGGCTTGAACAACTCCTTCGCACGCGCTGTATTACCGTTCTGCCTCAGGGTCTGGCCCGGCGTGATGCGCGTGACAGCCAAGCTGACACGCGTCGCACAGCCCGCCGCTGTTGTACCGATGCAGTCGCCCGCTGAGATCTAGCCACACTCAGACAACTCTCAGCAGATAGAACATCCCAGGAGAGATGCAATGAAATGCATCGCAGTTTTCGCACTTGTTGCCGTTCTCGCCCCAGCCGCACTTGCCCAGCATCAGACTTTCGTCGTCAATCCCGATGCCAGCGAGGTCAAGATCATGCTCAACACGACCCACGAGCTCGTCAACGGCGCATTCCACGTTCAATCCGGATCGATTGAGTTTGACCGCAGCGCGTCTAAGATGCTGGGTTCGGTTGTCGTCCTCGCCGGCAGCGGCAAGACCGGCAATGACAGTCGCGACAAAAAGATGAACAAGGACATCCTAAAGGTCGAACAGTACGCAACTGTTTCCTTTCAGCCGAAAACCTATAGCGGCGCAATAGCACCTTCAGGCGACTCAACTATCCAGGTAACTGGTGCCTTCACACTCCTCGGCACCCCTCACGAGATCACTGTCCCCATCCTTGTCCACCTTGAAGGCACAACCGCAACGGCCAAGGCTCATTTTGTCGTGCCGTACGTTGAATGGGGACTGAAGAATCCAAGCTTTTTGATCTGGAAAGCGGACAACGACGTTGTGATCGACCTGTTTCTTGCCGGCCGGCTTTCAAATTAGAGGACTGTCTTCTGAGCACGGAAAATCGGGCGTCAGCACTGGGTTTGGGCGTGGGTGTGGCAAAATACCCTTCAATGAGAAAACTTGTTCTCTCGATGGTGCTGGTTTCGGTTGCGGCTGCTTGCTTGGCGCAGAAGCGGCCAGCGCAGCCTCGTTTGGTGTTGATCGATCAAGATGGGTCGGGGCCGGGGGGGTCGAACCAGATGGCGATGATGGCGCTGCTGGAGGCTCCGGATGTTGAAGTCCTGGGGATCACTATGGTGACCGGGAATGCCTGGCGGGATGAAGAAACGCTGCATACGCTGCGCATGCTGGAGCTGACGGGGCACGCTCAGGTTCCGGTGGCTAAAGGCGCGGTATTTCCACTAGTAAGAACAGAGCAGGAGACGCGTCTGGCTGCGGAACTCAACGGCAAGGTGGCTTGGCTGGGCGCTTGGGGCGAGGGACAGACGACGCTGGTGGAGACGGCGGGCGGGGTCATTCCCGTGACTGCAGGGCAGTTTAAGGAGCACGGTCCTTATGTGATTCCACCGATGGCGGAGGGGATGCCGACGCTGAAGGCCATCGATGAAGACGCGGCGCATTTTCTTGTTCGCCAGGTCAGGGCGCATCCGCATGAGGTGACGATTTATGCGGCCGGGCCGCTGACGAATATTGCGCTGGCGGTGAGCATCGATCCTGAATTTGCAGGGCTGACGAAGGGGATTGTACTGATGGGCGGGAGCCTGAATCCCGAGACGGACGACCCGGAGTTTGCGACCAGCCCGCGGCATGAGTTCAACTTCTGGTTCGATCCGGAGGCGGCGCATATTGTGCTGCGGGCGGATTGGCCGCGGGTGGATGTGACGACGGTGGATGTGTCGATCAAGGCGCCGTTTACGGACAAGATGCTATATGCGATTGAGAAGGCGAAGACGCCGGCGGCACAGTATATCGCGGCGTGGAGCCAGGACCGGTATTACCTGTGGGATGAGCTGGCGGCTTGTGCGTGGCTGGATCCTACGCTGATTACCAAGGAAAAGGTGGTGTATATGGATGTGGATATTAGCCACGGGCCGACTTATGGGGATACGCTGACTTGGACGGAGAAGTTCAAGCCGGCGACAGGGGTGCGGCTGGTTCATGCGCAGGTGGATTTGGATCTGGGGCGGTTTCAGAAGATGTTTGTGGGGTTAATGGTGGGGGCGGATCGGAAATGAGGGAGGATCCCCGGTCTCAAAATCGAGACCGGGGGCACCCAGCTTAGATGGAGGAGAGAGATGGCGCAGGAATCGATCTTGGGGACTAGCAAGCTGATGGCTTTTGCGGCGGTAACCGACATGGGGAAGGCTCGGGCTTTCTACGAGGGGGTGCTGGGGCTGCGGCTGGTGGAGGATGAGAAGCCGTTTGCGCTGGTGTTCGACGCGAATGGGACGATGCTGCGGGTGACTCCGGTGGGGAAGCACGAGGCGCTGCCGCATACGGTGCTTGGGTGGGAGGTCGCGGCGATTGAGGACACGGTGCAGAAGCTGGTGGCGGCTGGAGTTGTTTTTCAGCGCTATCCAGGGATGAACGATGGGCATGCGCTGGGGATCTGGACTTCTCCAAGTGGGGCGCAGGTGGCGTGGTTCAAGGATCCGGATGGGAACTTGCTTAGCTTGACGCAGTTTTGAGGGTTGAGGTTTCCCACCCATTCGCCAGAAAAAAAGCGAATGGGATGGGGCACGGTGCTGACCGGTACAAGTCTATTTGCCGGAGCCCTTTTTCGCTACCGTGGACTTGGCGGCGGGGGCGGTATCGGCAATGGCCTGGTCGATTGCTGTATATAGCTCCTGGGCGGGGTTGAGGACTTGCTTGTAGTGAGCGTCCTTGCCCTTGGCTTCAACAATGAAGATGGTGGGGGTGCTCTTGATGCCGGTGCTCTGCGCGAGGGCGACGTCGGCGTTGACGTCGTTGGCTAGCTTGCCCTGGGGGTCGATGGCGAAGGGTAACGAGATGCCATGGCTCTGGGCGAATTGCTGGGTAAATTTGGCGAGCGAGTCGGGGTTGTAAATGGAGCGCTGATTGGCGAAAACCTGGTCGCGGTATTCGTCGCCGATGGATTTGCTTTTCGCGTCGAACCAGCGGGCGTTGATGGCGGCGTTGCGGCTCCAATTGTGGTAGGGGATGAGGTAGTCGTGGCGGATCCAGGGGATCTTGTATTGGGCAGCGGCGGCTTTTAGGGCCGGGTTGGCGGCAGCGCAGGCGGGGCACTGGAGGTCATCGAACTCGACGATGGCGACGCGGGCACCGGCGGGGGGATGGAGCGCTGAAGCGTCGAGGACCTGGATAGGGTTCTGGCCGCGGGCTGCGGGGATGGCGAGCACGGCGAGGGAGAGTATCGCGGACCGGATGAGGCTGGCGGGGGCGGGGTAGTTCCACATATTGGTTTGACGACGCATTATGGGTGATGGTAACGGAAGCCGCGAAGAAGTGAAACAGGGAAATAGTTAATTAGCGAAAAAGTCAATTAGTGAATTAATGAAGCTTTGATTCAGTGGGTGGTGGTGGAAGGTGCGGGGTTCGAAGCGCACGCTCGTCCACCAGCGAAGGTTAATGGGAATGCGTGTCGGCGATGGCTTGATCGATGAGCTGGTAGAGTTTGGAGCGGTCGACTACTTCGACAAACGGAGCGCCTTTGCTGTTGGCGGTGACTACCCAGATGGTGGGGGTGTGCTCGATGCCGATGCGCTGGCCGAGGGCGTAGTCGGCTTTGACTTCGGCGGCAAGCTTGCCCTGCGGATCGATGGCGAAGGGTAGGGCGATGCCCTTGCTTTTTGCGAATTTGTCGGTGAAGTCGTGGAGGATGTCGAGGCTGGTGATGGAGGGCTGATTGTCGAAGACGGCGTCGCGGTATTCGTCGCCGAGGGCCTTGCCTTTCAGGTCGAACCAGCGGGCGTTCACGGCGGCCTGGAAGCTCCAGGCGTGGAAGGGGAGCGGGAAGTCGTGACGGACCCAGGGGATTTTGTACTTGGCGGCAGCCTCTTTGAGCAGGGGGTTGGCGCGGGCGCAGTCAGGGCATTCTAAGTCTTCGAATTCAACAATGGCCACACGGGCGCCGACGGGCGGGCGCAGGGCTAAGGGGTCGTGGACTGGAGTTCCCTGCGCTGGGGGCCCAAACTGGGCATGGGCGCAGAGGACCGAAGCGAGAACGGCGACAGAGGCGAAGGCAAGAAAAAGGCCGGTAGGGTTGAGGCGAGCAGAGGCGGCGAAGCGTAAGAAGCGGAACATGTTGGTTTGATGGCTCCCTATGGGTCATTGTAACGGGAGACAGTGGAGATGTTGCGTTAATGCCGGTCGTGCTTGCGGTCCGCGATCCATTTTCGCCACTTGTAGTCGACGATGAAGGAGGCGACTACGAGGATGAGGGCGAGGATGGCGAGGAGGAGCTTCATAAGAACAGTTGTCAGTGGTTGACCGATAGAGGTCTGTGGATGGAATCCCAGGTCTCAGAATCGAGACCGGGGGCACCCAGATGCTGTACGACTTAACGGCCTACCACTATTACTGTAAAGCTGCCTGGAAGGGCTGTGGGGCGGGGATGGGGATTGTCGGCGGTGGGAGCGGGGCGCGGGGCGAATTCGGCGGTGACAAGATAGACGCGGTCGGTGGCGGGGTCGTAGGCCATGGTGCGGGCGCCGCGCTGGGTGGTAAGGCTCTCGATGGTGGGGTAGTCGGGCTTGGAGGCGTCGACTACGGAGAGTATGCCGTCCCCGCTGGAGGCGAAGGCGAGCTTGTGGGCGGCATCCCAGCCGGCGGCGTCGGGGCCGTCGCCGATTGACGGAGTGGCGAGAACCTTGCCGGTTTTGGAGTCGACGACAGCCATTTTTTTGCCATCGCAAACCGGGAAGAGACGCGAGCCGGCCGTGTCAAGAACGAGGCCGCTGGGGCTGTCGCAACCGGTTACGGGCCACTCGGCGGTGAGCTTGTTGGTGTGGGCGTCGAGGCGGACGATTTCATTCTTGTCTTCGATGTTGTCGTAGACGGTTCCCTTGCCGTCGACGGCGGGGAACTCGGGCTTGCCGGGCAGGGGGATAGTGGCGACCACTTTGCGGGAGGTGGTGTCAATGACGGCGGCGTCCTTGCTGCGGCCTTCGAAGGCCCAGACGGTCTGGGTGACAGGCTCGAAGACGATGCCGTCGGGGTTCTGGCCGCCGGTGGGGATGGTGGCTACGGTGGCGAGGGTATTGCGATCGAAGACGACGACCGCGTTGCCGCCGCCGTCTGAGATGTAGCCGAACTTGCCGGCGTTATCGAGAGCGATGCCGTGGGTTCCGTGGAGGCCAGTGATGGCGCCAACCGACTTGCCGCTGGTGGTGTCCAGAACGTCTACACGGGTGCCGTGAGTTATATAGAGACGGTTAGCGCTGGAGTCGGCAAGTAGGTAGTCCCAGCCGCCGTCTCCACCGATTTTCCATTTGTCGATGATTTTGTAGGGTTGCTGGGCGGATATTTGGGCTGAGGTCGCCACGAGGCCGCAGAGAACGGTGGCGGCTACGGCTGAAAGGGTGAACAGACGAGGTGTGCGTTGCATGGGTTGCTGACTCCTGATGGGGTTCGGCGAATCTTTGGATTTACCGGCGAAAAGAGTGTGTCACAAGGAGATTAAGGGGTGCTGAAGACCGGAATTCGCCGCTTCCCAGGTCTCAGAATCGAGACCGTGGGTACCCGGCTTTATTTGTAGATGGGGAGCTGGACCTTGACGGTGGTTCCCTGTTCTGGTTGAGCGGGGTCGGGCTGGCTGGCGATGGAAATAGATCCGCCGGCTTTGGTGACGATGGCTTTGGAGATGGCCAGGCCGAGTCCGGTACCGCCGGTGGTGCGGGCGCGGGATGGGTCGCCGCGGTAGAAGCGATCGAAGACGTGGGGCAGGGCTTCGGCGGGGATTCCGTCGCCATGGTCTTGGATAAGCACGACGGCTGCCAGTCTGGGCGCTCCGGTTTCGAGGGTGAGCTGGATTTCGACGGTGGAGGCAGCGGGACTGTGCTGGAGAGCGTTCAGGAGCAGGTTGGAGAGGAGCAGGTTGCAATCTTCGGGGGCTAGCGGGACTTGGATTCCCTCAGGGGCTAAAGCCCCGATCGATTCAGATGAATCAATGTACGGGTTAAAGCCCGCACCCTCCAATCTCAAACTCGTACCCGTCAATCTGAGGCCCGTACCCTCCACCGGATTAAGACACTGCGTTAAGGCTGGGGTGGTGACGTGGACCTTGACATTGCGCAAGGTAGCCACGGTTTCAAGCTGGGTTACGGTCTGGTGGATGCACGCGGCAAGATCGGCCATTGGTTCAGGGCCGGGCGCGGGTGTTGCGCTTTCCGCGCGGGCGAGGGTGAGCATGTCGGCCACGATGGACTCGAGGCGCAATGAATCCGCGAGGCATCGCTCCAGGCCGGCTTGGTACTCCTGAGCGGAGCGGCGCTTCATGGAGACGAGTTGGAGCGAGGACTTGATCACGGCCACTGCGGTTTTGAGTTCGTGGGCGGCGTCGCTGACGAAGGCTCGCTGCTGCAGGAAGGAGCGCTCGAGGCGCTGAAGGACGCTCTCGATGGCATTAGTGAGCGGAGCCAGTTCCGGAGTCGTGTGGGCGGAGGCGGGCGGTGAGAACTGCCAGGAATCCACGGAGACCTGTGCGGCGAGCGCGGCCAACTGCCGCAGCGGGAGCAGGCCTCGATGGAGCAGCCATGCGATGAGCGGGCCAGTGACGAGAAGCAGAAGAACGCTGCCCGCCGCATAGAATTCGACCGCGCCGCGAATGACATGCCAGACGTGGCGGGTGGGCGATCCGTAGACAACAATGACCTGATGAAGCGTTCCGCCCTTTATGGCTGGATCGACAGTGCGCGAGCCTTGCATACGCAGGATGCGGTAGTGGTGGCCGTTGAGGGTGGTCTGCGAGAAGTCGCCCCAGGGGTGCTGGGGAAGACCGGCGCTGGCGCCTTGCCAGTTG
>JBELAI010000300.1:0-5830 GCA_049508975.1 Occallatibacter sp.
CCCGTTGGGGGAATGCAGGAAATTAAAGACCTTCACATCTCACAGGAGTGGCTATGAATTCGAGCAACCGACAAAAGAATGTTCTGACCAAATGGTCCGTATTGCTGGTGATTCTCACCGTAACTGCAGTCGCTTCGGCGCAAAAGAAAGGCGGAGGCGGCGCACCTGCACCCCATGCCGCTCCGGCACAGCACGCAGCCCCGGCGCAACATGCTGCCCCAGCGCAGCATGGCGGAAACACCGGCCAGCGGCCCGGCGGAGCCGCGCAAAACCGCGGACCGGGCGGTGCGGTTCAGAACAATCGTGGACCGGGTGGAAGCGCGGGCAGCAGAACTGGTCAGTCGGCCGGCAACCGTGGTGGACAGACCGGCAATACCGGCAACCGCGGCGCACAGACAGGCGGCAACCGTGGTGGACAGACCGGCAATGCCGGCAACCGTGGCGCACAGACAGGCGGCAACCGTGGTGGACAGACCGGCAATGCCGGCAACCGCGGCGCACAAACAGGCGGCAACCGTGGTGGACAGACTGGCAATGCCGGCAACCGCGGCGCACAGACAGGCGGCAACCGTGGTGGACAGACGGCTGGGAACCGTGGCGCGGCCGGCGGGCATCAGCCCAAAGGCGCGACGACCCGGACCACCAAGAGCGGAGCTCAGGTTACTTCTCGTGCCAATGGCCAGGTTCGTTCCATCCAGTCTCATGGGATGACGATCAATCGCGGCATGCACGGCGGCCGGAACATCACCAGCACGCACAACGGACGCACCATCGTGAGTCACGGCCGATACGGCGGATACAGCCAGCGCGCCTACTTTAACCGTGGTGGCCACTCCTATTACCAGCGCACTTACTTCAGGGGCGGACATTACTACGCCTATGGGTACCGCGGCTACGGCTGGGGCGGTCGTAATTATTACGGCTACGCTCCCCCGTACTATTGGGGTGCGGGATTTTACGGATGGGCCTACAATCCGTGGGCCGTGCCGGTCGCTTATGGATGGGGCTGGGGCGGTTCGCCGTGGTTTGGCTTCTATGGTGGTTACTTCAATCCCTATCCCGTGTATGCGGGCCCGGCGTTCTGGCTGACGGATTACTTGATTGCCGCGAACCTGCAAGCTGCCTATGCCGCTCAACAAGCTGCCGGCGGCGACGATGGCGGCGGTGGCGACAACGGCTTGCTACAGCTGGCTCCGCAATCGTCAGACGAAATCGCTTCGTTGTGGACGACCGATCCGCTGATCGCCGCAAACCTCGAGACCATCTACGGGGCATATATGTTGGGCGGGGGATCACCTGCGTCCACAACCCAGCTCAGTCCTGACGTGAAGCAGGCGCTTGCCGACGAGATGAAGTACGAAATCGGGGCGGAAAAAGCTGCGGCAGGGGCTGGCCAGAATGCTCCGAGCGGCGGGGACCAGGTGCCACCGGCGCTCGATCCCAAAATCCGCATCTTTGTCGTCTCCAGCGACGAGGATCTCACGACCTCGGATGGCGTGGAATGCGGACTGAGTGCCGGCGACGTGATCTACCGCGTCACCGACCACCCGGATGGTGACAACATGGTCAACGCCACGGTAAAAGCCAGCAGGAAAGATGAGTGTGCGATTGGCGTTACCGTTGCAGTTTCCGCGGACGATGTGCAGGAGATGCACAATCAACTGCGGATCCAGATGGATGCTGGACTCAAAGAGCTGGCCGACAAGCAGGGAAAGAACGGGATTCCGGCCGCTCCCGATGCCAAGACGCAGCCTGGTGAAGTCCCAGCGCCAACGCCCGACACCAGCGTCCAGGCCGATTTGCAACAGCAGGCAAAGGATGCTGATGCAGCCGAGGCCGAGGCCAAGCAGCAGTAAGGGTCTAGCCAGTCGAATCGTTAGAGCCGGAGGCGTCGCGCAAAACCGCGACGCTTCCAGCTCTTGCCTAAATGCCCTAAGGATCAGACAACGCTCCTTCCCGCTCGGGATTGGGAGCCGCAGCTTCACAGGAGGAAGTTTGCAATGCGGCAGAAAATCGAAATGGCCATTCCGGTTTCCGCTTTCATCGTTGTCGTTTTAATTCTTGTCGGGATCGCGTCCCCAATGGCGTTCGCGCAAGGCACGATATCGCTGGAAGAGCAACTCAGGGCGCAATACAAGTTGGTAAAGATGGGGGAAGACTCAAGTGGAGCAGCCGTGGTGGAGGAGGGAACGATCCTGGTCGTCAAAAAGGGCGGCATTCTCGGCGTGCCGTATTCCGACCAGAGTATTTTCTCCACCAAGTATGAGAGCGGTACGGTTCACTCGCCGAATCCTGTGGGGCAGAAGGTCTTTGGCCACCTCATGGGTAAAATCGGACAACAGGCTCCGACGACCCAGTTTTTCCAGGTCAACAATAAAGTGTATCCCGCCAAGCTCGTGGTCAATTTGCCGAAAGACCAGGTGGTCATCAGCATCGTTGCCTGCGATTCCTGTAACAACACCGATCCCAAAACGTTCTACAAAGCCGACGTGGTTTTCCAGTTCGCCAAAGGAACGCTGGCTTCCACCAACCCATCTCAGATAGAAGACTCGATCGCCGGATTGCTCGCCATCGATGACAGCGGTAATTCCAACGATCAGGGCAACAACCAGGGTGGCAATGGGAATGGCAATGATCAGCAAGGCGGAAACCAGCAGGGCGGAGGCGGAGGACAGCAACAACAGGCGCCTCCAGCGGATCCTGTTCAAATAGAAAAAGGGCAGACTCCAGATCAAGTAAAAGCCGCGATCGGCAACCCCGACAAGATCATCAATCTGGGGGCCAAGCAGATTTACGTCTACAAAGACATCAAGGTGACGTTTATCAACGGGAAAGTTTCCGACGTGCAGTAAGCGCCGATTTTTGCTGGACGTTTCATGAAAATACGTTTCAGGAAATTGTCTTCGGTCGTTCCATGCGACGCGACTCCACGACTTTCCATCGGCAACGAGAATCGGTTGGCTTCTGATTCGGCTCAGGCGGCTGAGATCGGCTTGAGACCCCTCTCGTGGCGGCCCCACCCTTCCCGAGATAAAAATAGAGTCACACTTGGCCAGATGTGGGCCAGTCGCAAATTGGAGGACGAACCGAATGGCGAATCAATCTCTAACACTGGCTGCGTTCGCCGCACTAATACTGATGCCGATGGCCGCTCGTCCGGCAGCGGCGCAAACCGAGACCGTGCTGTACGCCTTCACTGGCGGAAACGACGGTGGCCAGCCTTTCGCTCGTCTCGCCTCCGATGGTGCGGGCAACTTTTATGGGACAACCGCCGTCGGCGGCTTGGGATATGGAACCGTATTTGAGGTTTCGCCAAACGGCAGCGGCGGCTGGAATGAAACGGTGCTGCACTCCTTCACCCTCGGAGCAGACGGAGGTTATCCGCTGGCCTCTCCCGTCATCTTCGACGGCCAGGGCAATCTTTACGGAACCACCTCCGAGGGGGGCGCCAATGGCTTCGGCGTCGTCTTCGAATTGAGCCCTGCGGGAAAAAGCTGGAACGAAACCGTCCTGTACAGCTTTGCCAGCGGGGCTGGTGGTGTCTATCCCTTCAACGGTCTGATCATGGATCCCACAGGCAATTTCTATGGCACAGACAATGTCTACCAGTCGGGGCATGCTATCACCGAAGGGGTATTCGAGCTGAGCAAGTCCGGAGGCAGCTGGACGGAGAAAGTGATCTACGACAATGAGGTCGCCGTCGCAAACTTCGGCGGCGGTGGGCTGACCATGGATTCCGCGGGAAATATCTTCGGCGTTTCTTCCGGAGGCTTCTTGCCTGAGATCGTATTCGAGCTTTCCCCGAATGGCCACGGTGGTTGGAACCCGACCATGCTCCACAGTTTTGCCAAGCGCTACTATGCGGAAGGCGCTCCCGTGCTCGACAAATCCGGAAACGTGTATGGTACGACCTCCTCTGGCGGCGCCAGCAAGAATGGGATGGTCTATAGGCTGAGTCCGGGAAAGAACGGAAAATGGACGGAGAAAGTTCTCTACGCCTTTAAGGGCGGCGCGCAAGATGGCAGCGCGCCTTACGCCGGAATTGTGTTCGATGCGGCCGGCAACATTTACGGCACCACGGCGGGAGGAGGTCTGTTCAATGACGGAACGGTTTTCGAACTCGTCGCCCCGGGCAAAGGCAGCCACGAGTACCGAGAGAAGATTCTTTGGAGTTTCAATGGCGCGGATGGAAGCCAGCCGTTTGGCAGCCTGATCCTGGACAGCGCTGGCAATCTCTATGGCACAGCGGCCCTTGGTGGCAACAGCGGATGCACCAACGAACAAGGCTGCGGCGTCGTGTTTGAGGTGACGCCGTAGGACTGCGTTACTGCGGAAGGAAAGTCAAAATCCTATCCTACGCCGCAAAAGGCGCGACGTTAGAGTGGGGCACCCGGCTCATAGACCCAAATCATGTACCTGCGCCTCATCGTGGCCGAGCCAATGGGCAACCTCGTGCCAAACTACTCGTTTTACTTCGGATCGCAAATCTCCTTTGGAACAGCGCAGTATTGGGCCACGAAAAACAAATATCAGGTCGGGAGCCATCCTCATTTGGATGACCGACTGTTGCGTGCGATAGATGCCGCTGTAGCATCCCAACATTTCGGTGCGCGGGGGCCAGTTCATTCTTTTTAATACGTCCTCAGGGGGCTCTTCCGCCACTTGAATGCCGGGGAAGTCGGGGAGATCTTTGATCTTCTGCGGGAGAGTGTTGTAGGCCCACTCCACGAGCTCTTCGATGCTTTCGGGATTTGTCGCTTTGGACATGAGGTAGTTTTGTGTCCTTAAAGTGTGCGTGAAAACTCGTCTTTCGCCCCTATGGGGCTTCATCGTTTCCCGCTTGCACCCACGGCGTGCGCCGTGGGCTGCATTCTTACGCCGCTTTGCGGCTGCGCCTACGGGCGATCTCGGATGAGTGCTATAGGATCTTCTTTCCAAACGCTGAGAGCGCCAGTTCGACCGCTAAATCGGCGGTCTGGTTGTGCTCGTCGATTACGGGATTCACTTCCACGATTTCGAAGCTGAGCATGTGTCCGTGGTCGGCGATGATTTCCATGGCTAGATGCGCTTCGCGATAGGTGGCTCCGCCCCATACCGGAGTGCCTACGCCGGGCGCGTCTTCGGGATCGATCCAATCCATATCTAGCGAAACGTGATAGCCGGCAGTGCCGTGTCCGGCCATGCGGAGCGCTTCTTCCATTACGGCGCGCATGCCGCGTTCATCGATGTCGCGCATGGTGAAGACTTCGACTCCAGATTTGCGGATGTTTTCTTTTTCAAAGTTGTCTACGTCGCGAATGCCTACCAGCACGCAATTCTCCGGTGACACCTTGGGCGAGAAATCGTAGATATTGCCCAGTTCGTGGGGAGGAAGGCCCATGAGCGCCGCTAGCGGCATGCCATGCACGTTGCCGCTGGGCGAAGAGTCGGGCGTATTCATGTCGGTGTGAGCGTCGATCCAGAGGAGGCCGATTTTCTCGTTCTTGCGGCGGTAAAACTCGGCGACTCCTGACACCGTGCCGGCGGCTACAGAATGATCGCCGCCTAGCACCAGCGGAACCTTACCGGCCTCTAGCGTTTTGAGGACGAGGTCGGCGCTCTTGGTGCACGTCGCCGTGATTTCCTTCAAGTACTTGGCGTGAGCCGCGCCTTCTTTTTTCTGCTCGGGGATGGCTACGGCGATGTTGCCCGCGTCTTCGACAACGTGGCCGATCGCTTCGAGGCGGGCTTCGAGGCCGGCGACACGGACGGCCGATGGACCCATGTCAACGCCGCGACGGGACTGCCCGAGATCCAATGGAACGCCGATCACGCGAATCTGCCGCGGGGT
>JBELAI010000301.1:0-5772 GCA_049508975.1 Occallatibacter sp.
CGGTTTTTCTGCTCGCTACTGCCGCATCGATGGCACAGTCGGGCGTCACTCCATACGAGGCTGTAAATCCGATCATTGGAACGGATGGGGGCGGGAACACATTTCCTGGAGCTACGCTGCCGTTCGGCATGATGCAGTGGAGTCCGGATACAAACACGGACGCCTGGTACTACTACAAGGACAAACAGATTACAGGGTTTGGGCTTACGCATATCAGCGGCGCGGGGTGCCCGCTCTATGGGGATTTCGCGGTGCTGCCCGTTACGCGCGAACTGACTTTGAGTCCCGGCGCGAGCTTCGCCCCCTACGCCTCGGACTTCGACCATAGCAAGGAAGAGGCGCATCCTGGCTACTACGCTGTGACTCTTATCAATGGCGTGCGCGTTGAGATTACGGTAGCCGAGCGGTCGGGGATTGCGCGATTTATTTTCCCCGAGGGAACGCAGGCGCGGCTGCTGGTGAATGCGGGGTCGAGCGCCAATACGCTGGCCGGCGAAAAACCGATGCGGCCTGACCAGAGTGTTTATACCAATCAAATTGAGCTGAAGGGTGGGGACGCTTTTGCCGGCTCGACGACGGCGGGCGGTTTCTGCTCGTCGGATTCGCATTACAAGCTATATGTGACGGGGCAGTTCAACAAACCTTATAAAGCATCGCAAGTGTGGCAGGACGATGCGATTGTTGAAGGCAGTATTGGAGCGCAGGGCAAGCATACCGGCGCATGGCTGGACTTTGGCAGCGAACATGAGGTAGTGCTGAAGGCTGGGATTTCATTTGTGAGCGCAGTGGGGGCAGAGGCGAATCTTCACCAGGAGATTCCGGGATGGAGTTTCGACGAAGTGCATCGAACGGCGCAACAGATTTGGAGCCAGTTGCTGGACCGTATCGCAGTGGGAGGCGGGACGGCCGATCAGCGGACGATCTTTTATACGGGCGTTTATCACTCGCTCCTTTCGCCGACGGTGTTCAGCGATGAGGACCACAGTTATATGGGATTCGACGGCGTGGTACGTTCGCTGGCGGGGACGAAGCAAGGGGCGCAATACGCAAACTTCTCCGATTGGGACATCTATCGCAACACGGTGCAGTTTCAGGCGCTGCTGGATTCGGCGCGCGAATCGGACATGATGCAGTCGCTTGTGAACGATGCGGTGCAGAGCGGGTGGTATCCGCGTTGGGAGGCGGCCAACGACGTGACCTACGTGATGGGCGGCGATTCGCCGGTGATTCTGCTGGCTTCGTCGTATGCATTCGGGGCGCACAATTTCGATATCGAGACGGCGCTCAAATACACAGTGAAGGCTGGAACGCAACCGGGCATGGGGCCTCATCATAACGCGGAGCGGCCGTTCCTTGAGGAGTACTTGAAGCTGGGTTTTGTGCCGAATGAGAAGGACACGAATTCGGCCTCGCGGTCGCTGGAATATGCAAGTGACGATTTTGCAATTGCGCAGTTTGCGAAGAGCATTGGACACACGGCGGAATACCAGGCGTTCCTCGAGCAATCGAAAAGCTGGAAGAACTTGCTGGACCCGGAGACGGGCTGGATTCGGCCGCGCAACAGCGATGGAAGCTGGCTTGCGGGCTTCGACGCGGAACGCTCGCTGCCCAAGCGCATTTCGAGCGGCAAGATCACCGACGATCAACTCGGATTCGAGGAGGGTAACACTTACCAGTACACCTTCATGATTCCGTTCGATTATCCGGCGCTGTTTGCCGGAATTGGCGGTGAGGAAAAGGTGATTCCCCGCCTGGACAAGTTCTTTCTGAAACTTCGCTGCTGGAACCTGCCTTGCTACAACATCGAAAATGAACCGGACTTCGTAGTGCCGTATGCGTATGTGTTCGCGGGGCAACCGTGGAAGACGCAGGAGGTGGTGACGCGGATCGGCAAAGAGGTCTTCAAGACTACGCCGGATGGGATTCCTGGCAATGACGACCTGGGCGCGACTTCAGGCGTGTATGTGTGGGATGCGCTGGGACTTTATCCCGCTGTGCCTGGAGTGGGCGGGCTGGTTTTGGGAACGCCGATGTTCGACAAGGCTACCTGGCGCATGGCGAACGGTCGGACGCTCGTTGTTTCCAAGCAAGGCAGCGGGATTTATGTGCAGAAGGTGACGCTGGATGGTGTGCAGTATACGAAGTCGTGGCTGCCGATAACTAAGTTGCATTCCGGGGTGAATCGGCTGGATTTTACTGTGGGGCCGGCGCCGAATATGGTGTGGGGGACGAAGGTCACGGATCGGCCCCCGGCTTTCAGGTGATAATTCCGTTTGCAGCCGGAAGCAGTGGTACTGGTAAAGTTGAAACTTTACCAGTACCACTGCAGATTAAGAATATCTACGCTTGCATTTGCTGAGCTACACTTATTTCTTCTCCAAAAGGATCCAGAATGACACGGCTTCCTCAAATTATCGCAATGGGTGGCGGCGGGTTTTCAATGGAACCGGAAAACCTGCTGCTTGATCGGTTTGTTCTTTCCGTCACTGGAGTGGATACGCCGAAGGTGTGTTTTGTCGGGACGGCAAGCGGCGATGCGCAGAGTTACATTGACAAGTTCTATGCGTCGTTCGAAACACTGAATTGCTCTCCTTCGACCTTGTCGCTTTTTATGCCACCAACTACGGATCTGCGCGATTTTGTTCAGGAGAAAAATGTCATTTATGTGGGCGGCGGCAATACGCGCAACCTAGTTGTGTTGTGGCGTGAATGGGGCCTGGATGCGATTCTTCGCGAGGCGTGGCAAGCCGGGGTGGTGATGACGGGGCTGAGCGCGGGATCGCTTTGCTGGTTCGAGGAAGGGGTCAGCGATTCTGTCGTGCCGGGCGACCTGGCTCCGATCAAGTGCGTGGGACTCCTGATCGGAAGCCACTGTCCGCATTACGACGGAGAACCGCAACGGCGGCCTGCGTACCACCGATTTGTGCGAGAGGGCAAGCTTGGCGCCGGCTATGCTGCGGACGATGGAGCGGCGCTGCACTTTATTGGCGACGAACTAGCGGGCGTTGTCAGCTCGCGGGAAACAGCGAAGGCTTATTCTGTCCGCAAAGTTGGAGCTCAGGTGGAAGAGGTTGCGCTCGACACGAAATGGCTGGCCCTGTCGGGGATAAGCACAGGGATGCCGTCAACGACGGGATAGCAGCGGGAGCACGCGTGGCATAAAAGACGGTTCGCATCAAGACGCAGCTCGCCGAGGCAGGCGGGACAAGCTAGCTGGTCGAGGATTGAAGCGTCGAACTTAAGCTTGTCGGCTGGCATCTGGGCTTTACTGGATGCTGGCTTCGGGGGCGGCTTCGGCGCTAGTACCGCCGTTTGTTGTGGCGCGCTTGGGTACCTTGGCGAACTCCTGCTCGATGCTGGCGTTGGTGCCGGCTACCGCGGATTCGTAGGCGACGCGAATGCCGTTGAAGATGGCGCGGTCATTCGAGGAGCCATGGCCGATGATGCAGACACCGCGGACGCCGAGCAGCGGGGCGCCGCCGTATTCGCGGTAGTCCAAACGGCGGCGGAATTCGTTGAAGGCGCGGCGGGAGAGCAGTGCGCCGACTTGTGCTGTAACCGTGCGGGTTAGCGACTCGCGGAGGACGTCGCGGACAAAGCGGCCTACGCCTTCGCTGGTCTTGAGCGCTACGTTACCCACAAAGCCGTCGCAGACAATTACGTCGGCCAGGCCCGAGAAGATGTCGCGGCCTTCTACGTTGCCTATGAAGCGGATGGGGAGTGCCTTCAGCAGTGGAAAGGCTTCGCGGGTTAGGTCGTTGCCCTTGCTTTCTTCTTCGCCAATGGAGAGCAGACCTACGCGGGGCTGGCTGATCTTGAGGACGCTGCGGGCGTAGATTTCGCCCATCACAGCAAATTGAGCCAAATTGTGGGGTTTGCAGTCGACGTTGGCGCCTACGTCGAGGAGGACGCAGGGGTTTCCAGTAGAACTGGGCATGGGGGTCGCCAGCGCGGGACGGTCGACGCCGGGAAGCGCGCCCAGCACCATCTTGGCTGTAGCCATGGCCGCGCCAGTGTTGCCGGCGGTAACAAAGCCAGCAGCCTTGCCCTCGTGCACCAGTTTGAGGCCAACGCGCATGGAACTGTCTTTTTTGGAGCGCACAGCCTGGGCTGCCTTCTCTTCCATTCCGATGCGTTCAGAGGCATGGTGGACGACGATGGGCAGGTCTTCGTTTTCTAGAATCTCGTCGAGAAGATCGCGCAGCTCCGCTTCCGGCCCAACGAGGTGGACCCGCACGGGGAGACTGCGGCAGGCGAGGATGGCCCCGCGAATCTCCGGCTCTGGAGCTTTGTCGGAACCTACGGCGTCAAGAACAATGTCTGTGAGCATAGAGGCTCAGGCTACCACTGGCTGGCGCTGCCTGACTACTTGGCTGCTTCCTTGACTTCGAGAACGGCACGGCCCTTGTAAGCGCCGCACTTGGGGCAGGCGCGATGGGGGAGCTTCTTCTCGTGGCAGTTGGGACACTCGGAAACGCCGACGGCGGTGAGGAAGTCGTGGGCGCGTCGGTTGGCGGTACGGCGCGTTGAGTGGCGCCTTTTCGGATTAGGCATGACAAAATTCCTTTCGTGTTTCCGCCCGCTGCAACGGAACGTCCGGCTGCGGTGGAACACCCTCAATGGCTTTAATCCCCTGAAGCAACGAGGGGTTAATGCTTAGACTCGATCCGGCCGCGGAGCCCAGATAGCGCTTCCCAGCGGGGGTCGCTTGGACCCACATCGCAGGTACACGCCGTGCTGTTGCGGTTCTCACCGCAGCGCGGGCAAAGTCCCTTGCAGTCAGGCTTGCACAGGGTCCTGACCGGCAGGGATAAAAGCACCTGCTCACGCAGCACATCTTCAAGCAACAGACTGTCTTTTAGATAATAACCGATTTCCGTTTCCGGCGCAGTAATGGAGCGTTCCAGGGCCTCGGAATCCGCCTCAGCGGGGCGGAAGATGAGGTCGAACTCGGCGGCGAGGGGGATTTCGACCGGTTCGATGCATCGGGCGCAGGGAACCTGAAACTTCCCCGAAAAGCTGCCCTTGAGGCGAATGTCGGCGACGATGTCCTTGGGGCCGCGGTGCTCGTGGAGCACTTCCACATGACCGGCAGTGGCCAGATTGCCCACCTGCTCGGCTTCTTCCCCCAGATCGACGGCGCCTGGAGGCAGTTCCAGGTCAAAGTCGATTGGTTCCCGTTCCAGTTCAACTACTTTGAATTCCATATCATGAGCGTACGGCGCGGGGAGTTGCGCGTCAATGCGGCCTTTGCACGATGGCTCGTAAGTTGTTTGTTTGGGTAGGTCGTTTAGGGTTTTTTCTGCGTAACATCATTGTTTTCATGCGCGTGGGAGGAAAGTGGGGGAGGGGGGTGGGGGTAGGGAGTGCGGGTACGGACCGGGGATATGCCTGACACTTTGAACCGGAGAGATTTCGGGAATTCTGAAGGTCATGAATCGATTGTGCGCGTTTCCGCGAATTAAACTGCAAAGTTTGGGAAAATAGTTTGAGATCGTCTTTCCGGATTGACTGCGTGTGTATTTGCGCCGAAGGGCAGCGAAATGCCAGGGTCCGCGCTTAAAGGCGTCGGAGTTTTGAGGGCATTTCAGGGCGCTAAAGCGCCCTGCTCCCTCCATAATCTGCGCTCTACAACTGTAGTACTAGTTGAGTTACTGCGTTTTGTAGGTGTAGTCGATGTACTGAAGTTCTCCATCGATAATCGAATAGAGCCGCGCATAAATCGTCTCTCCGTTCAGCGGAATCGAGAAAACGGTCTTATAAGTGCGAGTT
>JBELAI010000302.1:0-5760 GCA_049508975.1 Occallatibacter sp.
CCTCTTCATAAACTATCGTGTACCCGGGGGCCTGATTCCCATTGCTTTCACAACAGTGCTTGGGGCGACAATCGTCATTCATCTCGGCAGGGCGGGCGGGAGCTGGTTGACCCGATTCTTTTCGATGCCGGTCATGGTCCGGATTGGGCTCATTTCCTATTCTCTCTACTTGTGGCATTGGCCGGTTCTGGTTTTCTCAAGGTACTACCTTGTGCAAACAACCCTGTCCCCAGTGCATTCGACAATGGCTGTAGTTGTGGGGTTTGTCGTTGCGACATTGTCGTGGCGCTATCTTGAGCGGCCTTTTCGGGATTGCTCCATGCCGATCGGGAGAATCCTGATTTGGATCGTCTGCGGTTGCATTGTTGTCGCCATGGGGGCTGGAACGATGCTTGTGTCCCATGGTTTTCCGGGGCGCTTCAACCCAGATGTTGCCCGCATCGATTCGGCCGTTGGCACTGAATACCGATGCGGACTGAACCAGTATATTTCCTTCGGTGCACTGCATGCCTGCCTCATGTCTCTTCCAAGCCGTAATCCAGCAGATGCGACTGTGGCTTTAATCGGGAATTCTCATGCGCAAATGTACGCGCCGCTCGTCTCCAGTATCCTAAGCGCAAATCACACCGGCGGAATTCTCGTTCCACTCGCTGGCTGTCTGCCCATGCCGGACTACAATCAGTCGGCCACTTGCATGGACCTTGCGGCCAAGAACCTGAGTGCTGTTGAGAGCATGCCGCATCTCCGCATTGTCATGGTTGCAATGACTTGGGGGATGGAGACGGAGATGTTCACCAAAACGGGACAGGTGCCGAAGGCCAGCCAGCCCCAATACCTCATGGATAGCCTCGACCGCATGATCACGCGTTTGCAGCAGCACGATAAGGCTATCGTCGTCGTCGGTCCAATCTCAAGTCCTGGGCGTGAGGAAGCCTCCATTGTAGCCCGGCAACTGGCATTTCATCACTTGATCGACGTACCACTTTTCGAACCTGAGACTTCCTTCATGGCGCGGGAAGGCGAAACGATTCAACATTATGCCTCCCGCAATGACATCATTGTTATTCGAGCGGACAAGATCCAGTGCAACCAAGGCAAATGTGGATACTTTCACGATGGCGCCTCGCTTTTTGCCGACGATAGCCACCTTGCGCAGGATGCATTGCCCCTGTTTCGTGGGGTCTTCGAAACGGCACTTCAGAACGCCTTTGCGCACACTTCTCGAAGTTCCCCGGAATTCCGTTGAACGTAAGCGGCCTTCGGAACTCATAGATTGGACGCACAGCGTTGGCCATGGCTTTCAGCAGCGACGGAATCCGACGGTGGCCGATGACCTTGCGGAACTGTCGCTCGGCGGCGAGCGGTCCCGAGCCGACCCAGGGTGAAGCAATGAAGGCCGGCTGCGCGCGTGTGTCCACAGGACCAGAACCTGGATCTCCAATTGCAGTCTCTGAAGAAGGCCAGACGCTGTTATGGTGCGATTCCATTTATCACGCGAAAGGGTTCCGGGCAGAGCCGACGACGGTGCCCGCGGCCGGCCCGGGACCATCGCTGAAGGGACAGATGCAGCAACGGAGGGCGGAGAGAGAACGGGCGCTGCCGAAGCGGTTCGAGTACACCGAGGGTGAGCCGCTCTTGTTGGCGCCGCAGGACACGACCACAAAGTGTGCGCGGCCGGGCTGCGGGCGCAGCCGGGAGGAACATGGTACGCGCTTGCCTCTGGCCTGCATCCGGTGTTAGAGCAGGGACTGGGTGACATCCTCGCGATAGAATACAGTGTTTGAACTTCGGGCTCCGGCGTTGACGTTTCGATATTTCGAGCCAAGCCGGGCAGTTTCATGTGGAACGAGGCGGCATCACAGGTTCAGGACGCGGCGAAGCGCAGTGCCCACTTTGGCCATGCAGTGAGCGTGAAGAGACCCGATCTCCGGACAAATCAATCTTGACGGGTCGAACGAGCGGACCGGAAAACAAAGGAACACCGTGTCATGTCATCGAACTCCAAGAATAAAGCGAATCCTATTCATCGATATCTCCGACGAATTTGGCGGCGGCGAGGTTTATCTCGATCACCTGGTCCAACTTCTTGACGATTACGGTGAGCTGTTCGCGCTCTGCTCCCTGCCTGCGGTTAGCGAGCGGCTCAACAAGCACAAGATCAGGGTTCTTCATTTTCCTCTGATGGCCGGTCTGTTGAAGGGACCCCGCTTCATACTGGCTGCGCTTGTCCTGCCTGCCATTCTCCTTTGGCATCGGATTGACACGATACACATTAACGGTTCGGCAGAAGCGCTTCTGCTGGGTGTTGGCCGCCTTTTTGGCCGCCGTGTCATCAGCACACGACACCTTACATTCGAGATGGAGGCGAAGCACTGGTGGCAAGCGCCTGGACGCTTTGCCGGCCGGTTTCTTTATCGCGCGTGTGGACGCTTTGCCCACCAGATTGTGTGCGTATCCGACCCAGTTGGAAATGACGTCCGAAAGATCGCAGATCCATCCAAGGTAGTGGTAATTCGCAATTGGCTTCCGGCGATTAAAGCCCGCGAGGTACCGGAGGAATTCCACGATCCCATACGCGTGCTTTGCATTGGCCGGCTCATCGAATACAAAGGTGTATACCTGGCGATCGATGCTCTAAGGCACTTTCCCAAGACCAGGCTCACAATCGTTGGCATAGGGCCAGACCAAGCAAGACTCGAGAGGCCGCGACCGGGATGGATGTTATATTCGCAGGCTTTCAACACGACACACAGAAGTTTTACGAGGCCAACGACATTTTCATCATGCCTTCCCTCGGACCTGAAGGCCTTCCTCTGGTCTCGCTCGAAGGAATGGCGAATGCCCTGCCTTGCATCCTTAGCGATCTTCCTGTGCACAGGGACATCACACGCGATGGCGAAGCAGCCCTACTTTTTCGCAGCGGAGATGCGGGCGATCTTGCGGCGAAGGTGCGCTTCCTGATCGAGGACAAAGACGCGCGAAAACGCTATGCGATCCGCGGCCGGCAAATGTACCTGGAAGGGTACAGCGAGGATGTAGTGCGCGAGCGGTACCTGGCGATCTTCGGCCTTTCAGCGCAGGTGCGGATGCGCACGATCCATCCAAGACAATCAGGCTAGTCAGCAAGCATTACGGGCTTCCGCTTCGATAGCATAAAGACAAGAGACCAATTGGAAATCGCAAGTAGTCCATCTGTTGCGATGCTTGACCAGGCCGCGCCACGCCATGAGTAGTGCGGAATCAGATATAGATTCACCGTGAAATTGAATACTCCGGCACATAATTGCGACATGAGCCGCATATCGGCCCGCCCCGCACCGCTGAGTGCATCGCCGGCGCTGCCGTGGAGGCTTCGAAAAAGAGGCAACAGGCAAAGCCAGCGCAGCGCAAACGCCGTCTCGGTGAAGTTCTTGCCCAGAACAAACGGAACCACGGGGGCAAACAGGAACAGGGCTACGGATGCGATCCATCCCACAATCGAGGTGCGGCGGACGATACTCTGTGCGAACTCTTTGGTTGCCGAAATTCCGCTGGCACCGTGCCTAAAAAAGCGCGGAGCTGTCGCCGCCTGCAGGGCATTGACCGGCACACTCGCAATATCGACAAAGCGGTAGGCCATGCTGTATACGCCGTTGTCCGCGTTCATGCCATAATGGCCGAGCATCGTCTTATCAACGTCGTTATAGACACTCTGCGTTGAATACGAGAAGGCGTAGAGAGACCCTTCACCCGCCCGTGCAGCCGCTAAGCGGGGCGAAAACACTGGCTCGCCAAAGCGCGCAGTTACCAGAGAGACGGCTATTACAGCAGCGAAGAACGACACCAGAAGAGCGGCACCCGCCCAGGTGGCGGCGTCCGTCTTATCCAGGAAAAACACCAGCAGTGCAGCCGCGATTAGCCGCATGGCGTATGTAAGCAAATTCAAGGCGGCGGTGAGACGAAGTTTCTCAAAAGCCTGAAAGGCCGCTGCGCTGCAAAGCGCCAGTTGGCGGCAAAGACACTCGCTGATGGCCACAGCCAGAATTAGCCTGAGTGAATAAACGTTGGAGACATACGGCCCGGTCAGTGACAACAAGAGGATGAACACAAAGCTCAGACTGAACGTTGTGAGCAGGATGTTTCCCCAGTACAGCGGAAAGCGAGAGCGGTCCGGACACACGTAGCGGAGGAATATCGCGGGTGAACCCAGGTTGCTGTATGGCGCCAGAAGGGAAACAAATGAGAACGCCCCGGCATAGATGCCGAATTGCACAGTACCGAGCAAATGAGCGAGAAGAATGAATGTTCCAGCCTGGCACACATATCCCAGTCCCTGCCCCAACATCATCCATTGCGCATTCCGCACCATTGGATTGCTGCGAAGGCGAGAGAGTTCGTGCCACAACCTGGCTTTGCGCGGAAGTGTCCCCTCCCCTGAACGGGGCCTGTCTGCCCCTGGTTCTATGGGGTGGCTTGGTTCACTCATAGAGAGTCGATCAGCTCCCGATAACCTTGGCACACCTTTGACCACGTGAAGTTCTTGAGAAAGGATGCCCGCGCCTCTTGAGCTAAGCGCTGCCGGAGTGTCTCCCCAGAAAGAATTTCCTGAAAGGCGTCGGCCAATTCACTTGCAGAGCCGGAATCGACCAGGATGCCACCGCCATCTTTGAACGCTTCCGGCATACCTCCGCGCCTGGAAGCGACAATCGGCAGTCCGCTAGCCAGTGCCTCAAGAATTGCGAGGGGAAATGGGTCGTCCCACACGGCCGGAGCGGCATAGATGCAGGAGTGCCGAAAAAGCTGAGCCAATTCAGGTCCGGACTTGTAGCCAAGAAAGTCTACATTTGCGGGAGTATTGCGTTGCAAGTTCCTGACATACTTATCAGGCCTGGAACCGCCAAACCTTGCCGATCCAACCACCCGGCACTGCGCCTCGACGCCTCTCTGTTCAAGCAGGCGCATCGCTTCTATCAGCACATGGACACCCTTTTCCTTGACCAGGCGGCCAACGAAAAGGATCGTCCTTGGCCCTTCACTCGCGGAATCCGGAGCATTCTCGCGCGGAGAAAACAGCAGCGTGTCCGCACCATTTAAAAGAACCCGGTGCACTTTCAACTCTGGGAAGTTGTGCTGCGTTTCCACCTTGAGAAAGTTACTGCAGCAAACGATCCTGACATTCGCAAGTTCACGTATTACCTTCCTGGATGTATAGGCGGGAATTGAGTTGTGCATGTGCAGAACAAGAGCTGCGCCCTTTTCCTCTGCGAATCCTGTGAGCGCGGCTGCGTGCTTGCGGTCATTCTGCACCCACAACACGTCTCCAGGTTTCACGTTCTTGAGGCCCGGGGTAATGGCGTTACGCAGACATCGCAACGACAGCCGGAACACCTGTCTGAGATAGCGATTCCTGCCGTACTGCCCCAAGGAAGGAGTAACCAATATCCGTTCGGGAGAAAAGCCCCAACTGTCGTCCGCAAATGGACAGACAATCATAGAATCCGTATCCTCGCGAAGCACATTTGCGCACCAACGAGAGATGGCTCCTCCGAGGCGCTCTGAGAAAGGCTCGTCATCAGGGAGTATGTGATAGACAAGGCGGCTCATCGAGCCGTCCCCGCCTGATGCCCCTGAGTGAAGGCTTCACGAGCTTCGTGTCTCAGTCCAATGCAAGCCAACAGGTAAAACATCCACGCCAGGCTGGGGGCTCCGAACAGCGTGCTCTCGTCTAAATTTACGATGACAGTCAAAAACACGACCGCAAGGTAAAAGCCGAAATAGGTG
>JBELAI010000303.1:0-5678 GCA_049508975.1 Occallatibacter sp.
GCACAGAAGCGTGTGCGCATGCTCCTCGATGCGTTCTTCACCGATACATTGCAAGGTATGCCCGGGGACGAAGACGGCGGTGGGATGAGCGCATTCGTCGTTTTCTCGATGATGGGATTCTATCCTGTAACACCGGGCATTCCGGCGTATGACATTGGTAGCCCGGTGTTTGATAAGACGACAATTCATTTACGGAACGGCAAGGACTTCGTCATTGTTGCGCATCACACTTCGCATGACAACAAATATGTTCAGAGCATCTACTTAAACGGAAAGCCACTGGAACAGGTCTGGTTTCGACACACAGATATTGCGAATGGCGGCACGCTTGAATTGACCATGAGCGATACGCCGAACACCTCACTCGGCGCTGCGGTTTCGAGCTTTCCGCCAGCGTCCATTGATGTACATCCGGAAGACTTCAACAAATAGGTTAGAAAGAAAGACAATGAACAATTCATGGACCAGGCGAAAGTTTTTGAGTCGAACGGCAGGCTCCGCAGCGTGTCTCGCGCTTGCGCGGACGAGGAACAGCACGCTGGCCCAGAGTGCGGGCACATTAGCCTTACGGGGCAGATTCCTGACCCACGTATCCGTGGTGCGCGTGAACCAGATCGAGGTGACTCCCAATCGCTCGATTGGCGAGGATGAAGTTGCGGATAACCGGCCAGAACGCATTCGCTCGCGACGGGAAGCTTTCGCGCGAGGCTGCCCGGATGGCAGGATGACCTGGGCGATCAGCTGGCTGGCACTGAACGATACTCGCCAGGAATACAAAGACGCGCGACGCATGCTCGTTTCCTATCACGAAAAATATGGCGACGAGATTACGTTCATCCCTGGTGGTTATTTCGCGCCGATGTTCGATACTCGCGAACATAACCGGCAAACGATTCACAAGGCGCTGCAGTCGATCTCGGAAATGGTTGGCAACGGGTATCGCCCGGAGTGCCTGGTCGCAGGCTTCATGGATGCAGAGAATCAGCGCTGTCTCGCCGCCGATGAGGGAATTCATGTTTGCCAGGGCCAGATCTGGAGTCAGCACTCGATCGACAATGGAGATGGGGACGGCGGCATCTGCTATCCCTATTACCCCAGTCGCGAGCACTATCTGAAGCCGGCCCAGGGAGCGGCGGATTTTATTGATTGCGTCTGCCTCGACGGGTGGACGTGCGATTTTCTTGCAGCACGGCGCGACGGGTTTCAGGGCGGGTTCAACAGCCGCATGGGCGTGGGCCCCATCGAGACAGTGGGAAACCTGGGAAAAGAACCGGGCCGCACGGAAATGATGGATACTACCGCGATGCACTTTGACAAGGGCTACGCTCTCAACGGCTTTGGTTTTGTGACAGGAATCTGGGAAGTATCTATTGGCCACGACGAGGATCTGGCTTGGTGGCTGCAGGCCGTCAAGGAGAGATGGCCGGATACACAGGTGCTGACCGAAGGGGCGTTTGGCCTGGAGTGGCGCAAGCATACGCGCAACAATGCGTTGCTCAACTATCGGTTCGATGCGAAAGGAACTGGGGCGCCCGGCTCAGAGAGGGAGTTGGAAATCAAGTGGTTTATGAACCAGGAGTTTCGGCTTGGATTGCTCAATAACTGGACAACGAGCAGCCCTGAGATGGTGATCGACTTTACGCGATACGATTTGCCGGCGCACGAACCGCTGGGACCGCAGCGAGAATGGAGCCTGATGAACGTGCTGAATCAGAAAGGCACGCGGCCGCAGGACAAACCGATCCGGTTGGGACAATTGGATTCTAAGAATCAGCAGCGTATCTATGCTCGCTATCCGGAATTGAAAAAGCTGGCGTATTGATTCGGCAGAGGGCGAGCCACACAGGAGTCGCCGAGAGATGCTAAGCTGAGTTGCGGAATGCGACTGTCAGACAGGACACTTGTGGCAGTCCGGCACTACCTCCGAACGAGAGTTAAATTATCGGCATCTCCCCTATTCGAGGCCGAATGTAAAAATATTCTGGAAATATGACGCCTTGTCCGCCCAATACCGGCGTTTCTGGCTGCTTATCCTTGTGGTTGGCGCTTGGTGCCCGTGTGTCGCCGAGAAGGCGCAATGCGGCGATCGTCGTTTGCTGCATGATTGCTGCATTCGCCTACGCTCAAAACCGCGTGTCTGAATATGCAGTGAAAGCGGCGTATCTCTTCAACTTTGGAAAGTTCGTTCGGTTCGCGTCCTCGGATGCATTGAACAGTCGGCAAAGCTTCGATATCTGCATCGTGGGAGAGGATCCCCTCGGGCATACTCTGGACGACCTGACAGCGAATGAACGGCTCGATGGTAAGCCGGTTCGCGTCGTGCGGTTGAAAACGGCTGCGGAAGCGCGCGGGTGTGCCATCGCTTACATTAGTGCTTCGGAAGGCAATCGCCTGGAAACCGATCTGGACGCGCTCCGCAGTCAAGCTGTTTTGACAGTTAGCGACGCTGCGAATTTTCTTCAGCGAGGCGGAATGATTCAGTTCGTCACTGTCGAAAACCACGTGCGATTTGCAGTAAATCTCGGTGCGGTCAGAGGCGCCCAGCTCAGTTTAAGCTCCGAACTCCTCAGAGTAGCAACGTCGGTCACCGGAGAGAAATCGCCGGGGGTGCGCCCATGAAGTTCTGGTCTGCACAGTCGATATCCGGCAGGCTGACGGCACTGGTGCTTTTCGTCAGCGGAACTGCGCTCTTCCTCGCTTACGTATCCTTCCTGGCCTATGATTTTTACACTCTTCGCAACAACCTCACCGAGTCGCTTGAAACGGAAGCGAGCATGATTGGTACGAACAGCGAAACTGCTTTACTGTTCGATGACCAATTGGCAGCCGAGACAACGCTCTCGGCCCTTCGCGGCGCACCAACGATCTTGAGTGCAGAGATTTTCCGAGCCGACGGGCGTGCCTTTGCGAGTTACACACGGCAAGGATCGGCGAACCAATCCATTGTCCCAAGACTTCCGGCTGGCCGGAACTCCGCGTTTTGGATTCAGAATGAGACAGTCCTTTTGGGGCATGCGATAACGTCCGATGGCAAGCACATTGGAGCGGTGTACATACTGGCGGAGACTCGGGATGTGGCGCATCGGGCGAGGCAGTTCGGATTGTTGTCGGCGGGCATTCTGCTGGTTTGCTTCGCAATCGCTCTGCTGGCGACTTCGGCAATGCGGGGGTTGATTATCCACCCTCTCGAAAACCTGGCCGAGACTGCGCGCGTTGTTTCGCGAGAAAAAGATTACTCGGTTCGCGCCGAGATCCCGCGACGGAAAGACGAGCTGGCATTCCTGGTTCAATCGTTTAATGAAATGCTCGACGAGATCGAGAAGAGCCGGACGGTCCTTGAGCAGAAGGTTGCGGAACGAACAGCGGAACTCTCCGCGGCAAACCGGGAACTTGAGGCTTTCTCTTACACGGTGGCGCACGACCTAAGAGGACCATTGCAGCAGGTGTCGAACATAGGGTTCCTGTTGCAAACGGATGCGGGAGACGGGGGGGCGCCTGAGCAGAAGGATTTGCTGGAGAAGCTTGTCACCGCGACAACTCGAATGTCCTCGCTGATCGACGACTTGTTGAATCTCTCGCGAGCGACGAGCACACCGCTCCAATATGTCCCGATTGACATGAGCGCTCTGGCCAGATCGATTCTCGATAACCTGACGCAGGGCAGTGACTGGCACATCGAAAGCGTTGTTGCGGCCGATTGTGTGGCCGTTGCCGATGAAGGTTTGATCACCGTACTCATGGAGAATTTGCTTCGCAATGCCTGGAAATACTCCTCGCGGCGGGATCCGGCGCGCATGGAATTCGGTTGCCGGCGCGATGGCGAAGAAACAATCTTTTTTGTTAAAGACAACGGCGCCGGCTTCGATAGCACGCAAGTTGACCGGCTTTTCCGTCCTTTCCAACGGCTCCATTCGCAGGCGGAATTTCCCGGAACCGGCGTGGGGCTTGCAACCGTGCAAAGGATTGTGGCGCGGCACGGTGGACGAGTTTGGGCGACAGGGTCAGTGAATCAGGGCGCGGAATTCTGTTTCACGCTGCCTCAAAAGCAATACGATGTGAAGGCTAACTGAGGCACCCGAATGGAAATCGATCTTATAGCCATTACAAGAGCAACCCGTATTCAATGAAATGGCATCCAAGCGGCTTGGGGATACAAGCCTTTCCTGGGCCAATAGATTCTGTATATTCGCGTACAAACCATCTGGGGATAGGAAGATCGATGTTTTCGTTGCTCGCTTTAGGAAGCCGACCGGCAGCGCTGTCCCGACTATCGCTCTCTATCTTTCCAGCGCATTCTATAACTCGCGCAAAAGCACTTCTTACTGGGGTGAAAGCATACCTACATAGAATTCACAACCATTGCATCGGAGCGTCACGGGCACTTGCTATTGGTGCCTTCATCGCACTGATAGGTCCAAGTTTCCGTGCGGAAATACCTTTGGAAGGCACCCAGCAGAATCCTTTGAAAACTCTGAGTCTGGAGCAACTGGGGAATATCGAAGTTACCACCGTCTCTAGAGAACCGGAGGCGGTGTGGAAGACGCCCGCGGCAATTTATGTCATCACGCAAGAGGACATCCAGCGATCGGGGGCCAGCAACATCCCTGAGGCGCTACGGTTGGCGCCGGGCGTTGAGGTGGCGCGCACCACCAGCGGTGAGTATGCGATCGGTATCCGCGGATTCAACAGCCGCCTTTCGCGGTCCGTCCTCGTGTTGATCGATGGCCGCACGGTGTACAGCACGTTTACAGCGGGCACGTATTGGGAAACGCAAGACACGCTCATTCAAGATATCGATCGCATTGAAATTATCCGTGGTCCAGGCGGCACCATCTGGGGACCGAATGCGGTGAATGGCGTTATCAACATCATCACGAAGAACACAAAAGACACGCAGGGCTTGCTGGGGGCGGCCGGTGGCGGCAATGTCGAGCAGATACTCGGAGATGCCCGCTTCGGCTCTGGCAACGGCAAGGGATTCACGTACCGCGTCTATGCGAAAGGATTCGGATGGGCTCCGCAATACCATCCCGATGGGGATAACTACGACGCTTGGCATAGTGGCCAGGGTGGATTCCGGTTGGACTGGAATGCGAGGGATGGCGATACATACCGGCTGCAGGGCGATGTGTACGGTCAGGACTTAGGCGAGAGAGTTACAGTCACCACCTACAACCCGCCCGCCAACGTAACGATTGACGGCGACGCTTCTCTTTACGGAGGGAATTTTCTCTGGAGTTGGAGAAGAGTGCAGGGAGAGGGCAGGGACATTCAGCTTGCCGCCTACTATGACCACGCTACGCGCAACGAGCTGAACTTCGGCGATATTCGCAACACCGGAAATGTCGACTACATCGAGCGCTTTTTATTCCGTGGCCAGGAGCTATCGTGGGGCGCCACCCTGCGATTCAGCCATGGGAACGAGGTCGAACTCTTTTCTGGGCTCACCTTTGTGCCGGCGCAAAGAACGGACCAGCTCTACCAGGGCTTCGTTCAGGATGAAATCCCACTCGTGAAGAACCGGTTATCGGCTGTGGTTGGGACCAAGGTGCTGAAAACAAACTACACCGGAGTTCTCGCAGAACCGAGCGCTCGGCTCTTGTACACACCGTCTGCCACCCAGACGATCTGGGCAGCATACACGCACGCTTTGCGTACTCCTGCCGACGTAGAGCGTG
>JBELAI010000304.1:0-5675 GCA_049508975.1 Occallatibacter sp.
AAGCTCTGAAGGCTTCTTACGTCAATCTGCAAAAAGCGATTACGGGACTTTCCGACAACGACCTGCAGGCGCCGGTGAAACTGTTCGGAAGAGACATGACGAAGCAGGGCGCGCTGATGCTGATTCTCGAAGATCAACACGAGCACCTGGGGCAGTCGATCGCGTACGCGCGCACCAACGGCGTGGTTCCGCCCTGGTCTAAGTAGGAGCGCCGCGGGGTGATCTGGCCGCCGCCGGTGCGCCTCTTTTTTTGCTTGCGATCGCGCTTGCGCCCGGCTGCCTTCCGGCTCTGCGGCAGCGAAGGTCAACCAGATGATTGCCCTTAGGGAACCATGAACTCGGCCGGCATCGATCCAATGCTCTTACGATGGAAAAGGGAGGAACCATGAAACTCAACCGTTGGAAAGCTAAAGTCTGGAAATTCAACGGATGGTCTGTTTGCGGCATCGCTTTGGTAGCCTTTGCCGCTGGATCGCTCACTACTGCCCGCTGGATGCACGTGAATCGAGTGAGCGCCGCAAGCGATCACGTCTTCGAGCTTCGCGTCTATCACACCGTGCCAGACAAAGTGCCGGAACTGGAGTCTCAGTTTCGCGACACATGGTCCAAGCTGCTCGCCAAGCACGATCTGAATGTTGTGGGTTACTGGGTGCCCGAGGGGGCGCCCGCCTGGGACAACACATTCGTCTACCTCGTGGCTCATTCCAACCGGGAGGAAGCGAAAAAGAACTGGGATGCGATGCGGGCCGACCCCGCTACTCAAGAGATGCTCAAATCCGAGCAGGCCAACAAGCTGGTGGAGAAAATTGATTCGACTTACATGCGGCCGACGAATTTCTCAACAATGAAGTAGTCTCGCATTTGAATCGCAAACCTCGGAACTTCGCCTCGAACTCCCGGAACCGCCTTTCCAGTTCCGACACCGCTGCAGCATTTTCGTTCTCGTCCAACAATCTCTTGCAAGCCAGTGTGGGTTTGGCTGCGTCGAGCATTTCTCCCTTGCACGGAGCGGCCGGGATGCTGAGGAAGGCGATGCGGGTGAGCGCGGCCTGCGAGTCAAACGCAGCGCTCAATTCGGTCACACCTAAGGAGTGGAAGGACAATGCCTGATCTTCAGTACGTCCATCTCAATGTTTTCGCGAATCAGCCATTCACGGGCAACCAGCTAGCCGTATTCCTCGATGCGGAGGGAATTGACGAGAAGCGGATGCAGCGGATCGCAAATGAAATGGCTTTCCCCGAAACCACTTTCGTATTTCCTCCCGAGGTTTCCGGGACCGAAGCGCACGTTCGCATTTTCACACCATCCCAGGAGTTGCCGATGGCTGGAAGTCCGACGGTCGGAACGACTTTTGCGCTCGCGGGAGCAGGACGACTGCGTGCGGGCTCCGATAAGACGGTGCTCGACCTCGGTATCGGACCAACGACCGTGGGACTCGAATGGGGCCAGAACGGCTTGCGCTTTGCCTGGATGCAGCAACCGATTCCGACATTCGGGCCCATCGTCACCGACACCGTTGCAGTTGCCGCAGCGCTAGGTATCCAGCCGCGCGACCTTGCGGGCGGAAACTTGCCGGTACAAGTCGCGTCGTCCGGACTCCCGTTTCTGTACGTTGCGCTAAACTCGCGCGCGGCGGTCGATTCGGCAGCCGTCGATCGCGCGAAACTGTCCGCGGTACTCCAGTCGCTGGATCTCGAAGAGCTCCCCGTTTTTGTATTCTCGCTGGAGCCGGCCGACGCTGGCGCCACGGTCTACAGTCGAATGTTCGGACCCGTCTTAGGTATCCCGGAGGATCCGGGCACCGGCAGCGCGAGTGGACCGTTGGGCGCATATCTTCTCAAATACAACGCTGTATCGGCCAAGACTGAGTCGCGGCTCGTGAGTCTCCAAGGCGTCCGCATGGGCCGCCCTAGTCGTATTCACATTGCGCTCTCTAATCGCGCCGGAGTTCTCGAAGAGGTTCAGGTCGGCGGCGAGGCGGTGGTCGTCGGCGAGGGAACGATCCGCGCATAGGCCCCAGCGATTGGCACATATGTGACGAGAATCGTCTTTTAGACTGCTGACAAGCATGACTGCCCCTGTTTGACACTCGAATGGCAGAAGGTCTGCTCAATTCAATCCTCCCGATCGGCGGAATCCATGAGTCAAGTGCCAATCTGGTTCGAACGCAAGTTTGAGTCTTCGTTTCCCGTGGAACTGCTTCCGAATCTGTGCGCACGTCTGCGCGGCTCTCCGGCCAGGCTTGAAGAGGTGCTTCGTGGCCGTTCTCACACAATCCTGATCGGGAAAACGGAACTAAAGTGGTCGGCTCAGGAAAACGCCGGTCACTTGCTTGACCTGGAACCGCTGTGGCTGGCGCGAGTGGACGATTATGCGGCGGCCAGCGACCAACTCACTGCAGCAGACTTGAAGAATCGAAAAACCGACGAAGCAAACCACAATGCGCGCCCACTGGAACAGATGCTGAGTGAGTTCCGCGCTGCAAGAGGAAGGCTGCTGAAGCGTGTGTATGAATTGGACGCATCCCTCTTTGCCCGAGCCATTCCCCACCCGCGTTTGAAGACGCCAATGCGGCTCATGGACCATTTGTATTTTGTCGCCGAACACGACGATCATCATCTCGCGCGAATATGGGAACTCGTTAGCGCCGGCCCGTAGGCGCTAACAATCCATCGGTGACTTGGTCGTAACACGGGCCTTTGCCGGAATTGCGATTGAATCCCCCTGGAACTTTTTCTCTCGGCCAATTAGTCACTGAATTGTACCTAACCTGGGTAGAGCCTGAACGCCTTGCAAGGAGCGAATATGGCCACAATTCAACCTGTAACCGACTGGAAGAAGGAATGGGTCGATATCGAAGATGCAGCGTACTTGAACACTGCGAATCATGCAGCAATGCCCTGCGTTTCCCTGCGCGCGGTGCAAGCCTCTCTTGAAGCCAACAAGTTTCCCCAGCACGTAGACGATTCCGCTTTCTTTGATGTTCCAAACCGCCTTCGCACCTCAATCGCCAGACTCATCGGCAGCAAGCCGGGAGAGATCGCGCTGACGACGGGCGCAAGCCCTGGCCTCGCGGCCGTTGCACATGGCCTGGCGTGGAAGCCGGGCGACGAGATCATCACTGCCAAGGGAGAGTTCCCAGTGCAATACGCCACCTGGAAGCCAATGGAAGAGCGCGAGGGCGTGAAGCTGAAAATCGTGGCGCCGCGGGACCGCTTCATTACGGCGGACGACCTGATTGCCGGGATGACGCCGAGAACGCGCGTCATCTCGGTGAGTCATGTGCGCTTTGACGACGGCTCTCTGTTAGATGCGTCTCGCGTGGCTGCGGCCTGTCACGCGCAAGGAGCGATGCTTGTGCTTGATGTGAGCCAGTCTTGCGGGGCGGTGCCAATGGATGTAAACGAACTTGGCGCTGACTTTTTGGTGTGCGCCGGATATAAATGGCTCCTCGGCCCCTGGGGCACAGGATTCTTTTGGGCCAAGAACGATCAACTTGATACTGTGCGTCCTGGGCCGTCTTATTGGATAGCCCAGGGCGCAGAGAGTTTTTCTGCGTTGAACTTTGTTGATCCGACACCATCCCGCAGTGCGAACCGTTGGGACGCGGCGGAAGCGGCTACGCATTTCAATTTCAACCTGACGGCTATGGACGCCTCGGTGGATTTTGTGTTGCGTGTCGGGCCTGAGTTGGTGCTCGAACACAACCGGAAATTGATCGAGTTAATGTTCGAATACCTTCCCAAAGGCTGCGCTCCGGCCAGTCCACTGGACGGCGCACAGCGCGGGCCTTACGGATGCTTCACCGCGCCGACCCCGGAGAAAACGGCCGAGCTTTATAAGAAATTGCGAAAGGAAAATGTTGTCGTGAGCATGCGCGAGGGGAGGATTCGCGTCTCTCCTCATCTGTTCAACTCCGTGCACGACATCGACCGCCTCATCGTTGTAGTAACCGCCTGAATCGGGCGCTGGATTTGTCGCAGACGAGAAGGGACTGGGCACTGGGCTATCTCGAATCCACAACGAAGGGTGTGCTGGCCGCAGCAAGAGGCTTGTTGGACGTGCAATGGAGCTTCAAACCGTAAGGTCGGCTGCTGAACCTAACTTCCAAAAGGAATGAGGGGCAATAACAGTGACAACAGTTTATGAACGTCTGAAAGCTCTGCGGATCACTTTACCCGATGTCCCGCCCCCCGTGGTGGATGGTTACGTTGCCGCTTTCGTTCCGTTTGTGCGCACCGGGAATCTCGTTTATTTATCGGGACGCCTGGCAAAAAAAGAGGGCAGGCCTTGGTCCGGCAAGGTTGGAGAACAAATTACCACACTTGAGGGTAAACAAGCCGCACGCGACATTGCCATTGAATTGCTCGCCACACTACAAGCTGCCCTCGGGGACCTGGACCAAATAAAACAGATCGTGAGGCTGCTGGTGATGGTGAACAGCGCACCGAATTTCACAGAGCCGCATGTGGTCGCCAACGGCGCGTCCGAACTTTTCCTGGAAATCTTTGGCGAACGTGGAACGCATGCACGCAGCACGTTTGGCGGGGCGGAGAATCCATTGGGGGCGTGTGTGGAGATCGATCTCATTGCCGAGGTCATCGACCGGACAGACGCCCGAAAGGCACATGATGGAGACGATTCGATTCATTAACTCGGTGGTCCCGAGGTTTGGGGTAGCCGCACTTTGGAGGGTGACCGTCGGGCTAGTAACATGAGTAGCCAAAAACTCAGACCCGCAAAGGAGTGCGGTCCGGGTACCGGGAAGGCACATGCTTGCACGGAGCTTTATGCGCAATGTCGTTTGTACCAGCAAAGCTCCCGGTGTCGGACCGTACTCACAAGCTGTCAGGTGCGGTGGATTCATTTTCGTGAGCGGACAGTTTGCGCTCGATCTCGCTACCCGGCAGATCATTGAGGGTGACGCACGCGAACAGACCGAACGTACCATTCAGAATCTTGCTGCGATCCTCGAAACCTCCGGGGCCGAGGCAGGTCTGCCCAAGATAGCCTGGTGGAAATCGACGCTATCGCCGGCTTTGTATTGGAATCTGTCGATTACGAAGGGGATGGGGATCTTCTCTGGACGTCTCAGAACCGCTTTAGATGAATGATTGGTTGCCCCTCAGGGATTCCTATTCTTGAAAAATGCTCAATGATTCGGTGTTTTCACCTCATTCAACAGGATTGTGCTCGCAAACGTGTACACGTCGAGGTAAGTCGAGGTAAGCCGGGAAAGGTAGGAGTACGATTCCGGTTCACAGTTGCTGCTCAAGGATTCGAACCCCGATCTGGCTCCCACGCAGGGATTCAAACCCGATCAGCCAGCTTTGGATGCGCGACTGATCGATGCGGCATACACGCGCAACTCCGAGAGCCTGAACTTGTAGCGTATCTTCCCCGTTGTTCCGATGGGAAAAGCGACCGCCGGCAACTGGCCGCGCTTGGCCATCCGTAGACAGGTGATCGGCTTGAATCCTAAATAAGCGCTTGCCGCGAACTCGTCAATGAGGGGTTCGACGTCCACGGGAGCCGTCGTCTCCGACTTCGCCCCCTTCTTCACGGTCACATCCACCGGCGGCAGCAGCTCGACCCCGAGTGCCTGTCCCCATACCGCCGCACAGGCCCGATCATTGGCTTCAATCGCCCACTCCTCCGCCCATTCGATCTGGCA
>JBELAI010000305.1:0-5674 GCA_049508975.1 Occallatibacter sp.
CGGCAATAAAGTTTGCAGCATCACGAAAGGAACTTTGTCATCGCCCGGGGGCAGAACCACGTAGCCCGCGCGCTCGTAGTCTTCCCGGTACATCCATGCGATTGCCATGAAATGTGGAAACTGCCATAGAAAGAGCATGGCGTACAGGATCCCCGCCTCGAGATTCAATCGCCCGGAGGCTGCAGCCCAACCAATGAGCGGTGGCATAGCGCCCGGAAAAGCTCCGACGAGAACGCACATCGGTGTTTTTCGCTTCAGCGGCGTATATACGAACAGATAGGCCAGCAACGTCAAAGTTGCGAGCCCACTGGCGATCAGGTTGACAGCTATCGCGAGATAGATGCCGCCAACCGCAGCCAATGTTGATCCGAAAGCCAAGACTGCAGAGGGTGTGAGACGGCCGGCGGCGGCTGGACGCCGGGCGGTTCGGCGCATTTGCGCGTCGAAGTTACGTTCGAGGTATTGATTTAGCGCCCCGGTCCCGCTTGCTACCAGCAAGGTTCCAAGCAAAGTGTGGAATAGCCTTGCGAATGAAAGCGGCTGCCCAGCGTTTGCTGAAGCCAGATAAAACCCTACTAAAGTGGTGATTAAGATCAGGAAGTTCACTTCTGGTTTCGTGAGTGCCCAGTAGTCTGAGAGCAGAGTTAATTCCACAAAATGGCGCTCTTGCACCGCAGTGGAAGAAAGCTCGGTAAGTGTGGAATGCTGTGCCATCTCAGGACGCCTCCATCCTGTGGGGATCGGAGTGCGGTACCGTGATGCGTTGCGAGTCGAATTGCGCAATCGCCAGCTCTTCCAATCGACGGGGCGACCGATGAGGCGAGAGTAAACGCGCGGTGAAGACTGTTCCGGCGATTAAGTAGACGATTGTCACGCAAGTCCACATCAATGCACCGGCGCATTGCTGGTCTTCTAGAGCAGAGAGGCCGAAGGAGCGTGGGGAAGACACAAAGACCGGGTAAACCACCCGATCGCAGAAAACCAGAAATCCCGAAAGAATATCGCACGGCAACGTCGCCAGAAACAGATACAAGAGTATGGACGATTCCGGCCATTTCGAAGTGCTCGCTGAGGGCTGGACTACCGGCCACCAGAACAGAAGTCCGGTCGCGAGAAAGGATGCTTGCTCAACCCCATGCCAGATTTGCGATCGCAGGCCGAGCATAAAGACCGAAGGAATATGCCACACAACTAACGTGCCTACTGCCGCAAGCCAGCAAACTGCGGGGTGCGTTACCACACTTACGAATTGCTGCATCGGCTTTGATCGCAATGGATGGTCGATCGGCGGCAAGAATCGCTCCCACAAGCCATGCGCTCGTACCTTTCGCGGGAGGCCAAGCAAGATCAACGGAGGCGCAAGCGTCATGAGAAGAAGATGTTGAACCATGTGCGCCGTCAAGATCTCATGATCGAGTGCAGCCAGAGGCGAAGCCGTTGCAATCCAGATCAACAAAAGACCGAATACAAAACTGCCGGCGCGCCAGCCCCCAACGTTGTCGTGGCTCTCGCTGCTAACAGCGAGCCATCCACGCAAGTAGAGAAAAGCGGCGAAGATCAAGGCACTTGAGACCCAGAATGACTCGAACGCGCTGTGATGAAAGTGAATGTGTGAGATCATCGGCGACCTATGGTTGAGTCCCAGACGTTTGCAGTTGGCGGTTGTTAGTTACTAATTCCCTTGCCGCATCACGAGCCGGACCTTGTGTTGTCGGGTGCAAGGTCTCGAGGAAAGCTACCAGCGCCGTAGTCTCTGCCGGACTCAAGTTGTTCCCATACGCAGGCATATTGCCGCCGCCTTGAATCACCTGCCGAATGAGTTGGTCCTGCGTCAACCGCACCGCAACGCTGTCCAGGGCCGGTCCCCTTTGTCCGCCCGTGTCGCCAAGAGAGTGGCAGTTGCGGCACTGCTTGACCTGAAACACGAGCGCACCCTGGCGCTCAAGCGCAGTCGTGCCGTGGATGTACCGGTCCGGGACTGGATCGCCGCTCCAGGCGTTCATGTGCGGACTCCAGGGCGTGAACTGGGCGAGCCGAGTAAATGTGCCGAGGGTGATCGCGATCATCAGCACAGTAACAACCGCAATCGGACGGCGCTTCCAGCTTTTTTCTCCTTCTCCCGAAAGAAATGGCAGAAGAATTAAGCCAAGAATTACTACCGGCGGAACGATGAGAAGAAATGGCGTCTCAAGCGATGGAGGGAGAAGTGAAAGTAGCGCGTAGAGCCACAGGAAAAAGTAATCGGGCTTGGGCGCAGTCTGGATGATGGTCGGATCAGGCTGACCGGTAGGCCCAAAAGGACCAAAATAGAAAGCGCATGCGGCGACTGCAAGAATGATGAATGCGGCAAAGAACATGTCTTTCCAGATCGCATATGGAAAGAACGGCTCGCCGTCGTTCTTTGTCAAAGCGTGATACTCGGCCTCGTAGGTCGCTCGTCTTACGATGCGTCCCGGCATCGGCCATTCGTTAATACCCAGCTTCAATACCATTAAGAGATGGAGGCTGACGAATCCGATCAGCAGTCCGGGAATCACGAATACGTGCAAGGCAAAAAACCGCGAGAGAGTTGCGCCTGCGATAATCGGCCCTCCCAGCATCAGCTTCACGACGAAAGGACCGAGAATGGGAACACGGCTGGCAATCGAGGCGCCGATTCCGAGGCCCCAGTAGGCGTCCTGATCGAAGCGCAAGACTTGACCGGTAAATGCCATGCCGAGAGTCATCAATAGTAGAAACACGCCGATGATCCAGGTCAGTTCGCGAGGAAATTTGTGAGCTCCAAAGAGAAACACCTGCACCATGTGAATCAGGACAATGGCGACCATGAAGTTGGAGCCCCATCCGTGCATGGCGCGAATGAACCAGCCAAGCGCAACCTGATGATTGAGGGCCTGTAGGCTGCTCCATGCTTCGCCGGCCGAGGGCACATAAATCAGCGCCAATAGAATTCCGGTGACAAGTTGCAGAACAAATACAGTGAGAGCGGCGCTGCCAAAGACGTAGAACCAGCTCGCCGCGTTGCGCGGCACGGGATGTTCCACGGCCTCACGAATGGGCGCTGCAAGCTGCAAACGGTGGTCGAACCATTCGCCAATTTTTGTGATCACGCGCATGGCGGCTTCTCCGACGTCAGACTTGCCACCGGGTCGCCGGGAGTTGGCAACTGCCCGGCGTTAATCGTGAGTACTCCGTTTTCGACTTTGTATGGATATTCGAAAAGCCCACGCTCCGGTGGGCCAGATGCCCGCGAGCCATCGCGATAGTATGCGCCACCGTGACATGGGCACATAAAAAGACCAGATTGCTGGAACCAGCGGACGGGGCAGCCGAGATGTGCACAGTTGATCGCAAACACCTGAAATTGATCGCCCGCGATGCGCCGCACCCAGCACGCTGTGTCGACAGTCTTTCCATCGGTTGGCATGACCAGTGGATTGCGAAACGTAGCCATCCGCGTCTCGCCTTCGGGAAAGTTACTGACGTCTCCCAGGCGCACCCACGAAAGATAGCTATTCCCGCGACCGCGAGTGACCGAGGAAAAAAGAAAACGCACAACCGGCAGAGCCACTACGAGCGCGGCGAATCCGTTGAACAGGATTCCCAGCTTCATGAGAAATCCGCGTCGCGAAAGGCTAGCGTCAGCCGGCGGGGTGGTCACAGTGTTAGTTGACATCTTTTTTCTCCGAGTGTTGCGCGTAGTTCGTAGCAGAATAAGGCTGCCCCGGATTCTCGGCACGCCGAGAGACGAGCCACGCAACCACATCTGTAATTTCCTGCTCGGTCATTGGCTGCCCGGGGACATTCCCGCGCCAGTCGGGTGCGCCCAATTCCGGCCTACCCGCGATCACGAACGTGCGCAGTTCCTGATCGCTGACCAGCGCCAGAAATGAATCATTGGTGATGGCGCTTCCCTTGCGCGTTCCCCCGCCTTCAGAACCATGGCAGGATGCACAATATGTCCCAAACACGAGTTGACCGTGATCGATATTCCCGGCGGATTTTGCCGCGTATGAGGGGGGATTAACTCCGTCGAGAACTTCTTTGCGCCCCCAGTGGGAAAAGATTCCACTCGTGATCACCTGGACCTGCTGCTCGGTCAGCATTCCGCCGGCACGCTCCGCGAACGCGGGCATCGATGTTCCACGGATGCCCTTGGCGACAATATTGCGCATCGTGGTTTCATCGATGATCCCCAGATACACGGGATTGGCGAGGGCAATCGACGCTCCTCCACGGCCTTGCGCGCCGTGGCAGCCAGCGCAGTTCTGCGCGTAGAGAGTGCCGAAGTCCAACACCTGGCTGGGGGCAAGTGGTTCCGAATTGGTTTGTGGTTGGCCACCTGGAGTGCTGCAAGCAGCGAGCATCAGTAAGCAGAGGACCAGGAAGACCACGAGCACAGAGAGCGCACTGATCGGCTTTGTCTTCATCTTCATCAGTGGCTCTCCCCGCTTTCTCGCGGTGGAATCGTTCCGGGAGCCTCGATTCCTGCCCGTATAACAAACGAAACATTCTCACGAGTAGGAAAGCTCGGCTGGCGCACAACCACAAGTCCAGCGACAATTCCGAAACCCACTTGCGAAGCGATAAACCAAAACCAATCAATGTGGCTGGCGAGTAATGGATTCAACAGGCCGAGGATTGTGTACAGCAGCCCTGACCACAGCACCGGGGCAATGAGTCCTCCAAGCACAATCGGACGGCGTGGAAACATCGGCAGCATTGCGCCGTAGAGCAAGCCAACCAGGATTGAGACGAACCCATGCAAGAGACAGGCAATCGCGAAACTGCCACCATGAAAGGCATAAAGCTGCTCGGGCCCGAAGCGTAGCGAATCCCGATAAGCCACCGCGGCAAGCAGATTAATCGGATACCAGATGCTGCGAGCCTTCAACACACCGTAGGTGCACGCCACTACCGCCATTGCGATGCTGCCCGCCAATCCACCTTTCACTCCTGCTGATATCGGATAGGTACGAACCGGGAGCCACGCTCGCAGGTGATCGGGAAGAACCGGAAGCCGATCGACGACAGGGCGATCGGTGGCGAGGCGAATGTCCTCAGGGAAGACGGGCACAGCCTCTTCACGCTCGCGCGGAAGGACTTCACGGAACCAACCGACAGAGCCTGCCAGCGACAGCAGGGCGCCAAGACAGCTTACTGACATGCTAGTCACCAGGCCCGCAAACAGCAGCGCCACCCCAAGCGCCAGAAGGAACGGCCATGCCGTCGGCGCGGGGACTTCAATCTCGCGCGGAGTGCGCGGACTCTCCTTCCGTTGCTCTGTCGCGGATAGTGCTGCCATATATACCTCAGCGTCCAAGAACGTAAACTACGGTGAAAACCACAACCCAAACGGCATCGACGAAATGCCAGTACATCGAGAGCACGGCTACGCGATCTGACTGGCTTTCTCCCACTCGGCCGGCAAATCCAAATATCGCGACTAGCGAGAGCATGATGAGACCTGCTGTCACGTGAAAGGCATGCAAGCCGACGAGTGAGTAATAGGTTGTCCCGAATAAGTTGGTCGAGATTGTGAGTCCGTGTTTGTAAATCAGCCGGTGCCATTCCTCGGCCGTGCCGAAGAGGAACAAGCCACCCAGCGCAATGGTCAGTAGCCACAAGGCGAGGAATAATCTTCTGTAGTCCCGGTCCAGCGATTTCGCCGCCA
>JBELAI010000306.1:0-5647 GCA_049508975.1 Occallatibacter sp.
TCGACATCTGGTTACGCGCGATAGTCGTGATTTTTCCGCGAAAGCGACGAAGGGACCAGGATCGATGTTGCGCCCGGATCATCACAAAATCGAAACAACCCCTTCAGCGATGTGAACGAACGGTTGTGCAACAGACCAAAGATTGGCGATACATTTGTGCAATGAGCATCGGAAAATTACACCGTCTTGGCGCAAGGCAGTCGTGCAGGGGGCCCGATGGCATCATCCGCGCCAGAGGCATGTAGGGTTCGGAATTCAACCGAAGGCTGGAGAAGCTTGCTTTTGAATGCGCTGGCGATGATCCGTCACTTGTCATGTGTATGCATGCAAGTCCAGTTCAGCAAACTGTCATTGCGAAAATGGGCCCATTCACTTAATCGGCTTTGCCAAGTGAGTGCTCCGCATAGACCTTTTGAAAAAGCTTGAACGCCTGTTTCTTCTCGCCCTTTTCTGAAATGAGCCCTTTGCGGTTGTAGCCGTCCTGTAGTTTGGGGATATTGCGTCCTGGCGACCGGAAATCCATCAGGATCCAAGGAATCGTGCCGCGAAGCTGCGGAATGGTTCTGAGCATTGCGAACTGGTGCTTCAGGACGTAGACTTGCTGCTCTTCTGTCCAGCGCTGGTCGACCGGTCCATGGTTTCCAAATTTGGCCTCAGCGCCAAACTCGCTCATCAGGACAGGCTTCTGCGGAAGCGTCCAGTGAATGGTGTCCGCCTGTTCCGGGGTCATGTCGTACCAGCCAATGTATTCGTTCTGTCCAACGACATCGAGCACGTCGCATAGCGGGTCATCCTGCAGCATCTCATTGCCGTTGGCCCTCGGTCCGATGATGGCGGAGGTGATGAGGCGCGTGCCATCGAGCTTGCGGGCTTCGGTAACCAGGTCGGAAAGGAACCTGGTGCGCGCGGGGTTGTTGGGCGTTTCGTTGGAGACGGACCAGAGAATCACGGAGGCCTTGTTTCGGTCGCGCCGGATCATTTCTCTGAGCATTGAGACGGCCTTGGCGTACACCTCTGGCTTGTCGAACGAGATGTGCTGCCAGTTCGGAATCTCCGACCACACCAGGATGCCGTCGCGATCGGCGGTGCGCTCCATGCGTTCGTCGTGAGGATAGTGCGCGAGGCGAATGAAGTTGGCGTGCATCTCCTTCAGGGAACCGAATATTGTATCGGCATCTTCTTGCGAGTAGGCGCGACCGCCGCGGACCGGAGCTTCTGCATGCATGTTGGCGCCCTGAAGAAAGATGGCCTTGCCGTTGAGGAGAATGCGGGTACCACCGACCCGGATATCGCGAAAACCGATGTCATCGGTGAGCTTGTCTTCGCCGGCGGCGAAGTGAACCTTGTAAAGCTTGGGCGAATCGGGAGACCAGAGAACAAGCTTCGCTGCATTTACGCTGAAGGGCGCGTTGCCTTCCGCGTCCGTCTTGACGGTGGTTTTGGCGTCCGCTTCCGGTATGTCCACGGTGACAGCGGTCCCGGCCGGTGAGTCAAGCATGTGAACATATCCGATCAGTTGCGTGTTTCCTGGGTCGAAGCTCGGGCCGTGGGCAAGGTGAACATCGTAATCGTCTATGAAGGCCTGCGGTACGGTCACAAGTGAAACTTCGCGCGTCAGGCCGCCATAGTTAAACCAGTCGATGCCGACGGATGGAATGCCATCGAGCAGACGTGTGGAGTCCACAGCAATGACGACGAAGTTGGAGCCGGAATGCAGCACCGCGGTTACTTCGCAATCGAACGGCGTATATCCGCCCTCGTGATCGCAGACCCGCTTCTGGTTCACCCACACATGCGAGCGGTAATTGGCGGCGCCGATATGGAGAAACGTGCGCGTTCCCGGTTGGGGTTCCGCGTCAAAGTCGCGCTGGTACCAGAGAACGCCCTCAAAGTTGAAGAGCTGCGGGAGCTGCGTATTCCAGTCGCCGGGGACTTTGATCGTGGGCGCGGTGGCAAAATCGTACTCCTGGTTGTGCCTGCCCACCAGGTTGGGATGGGTATTCAATGCGTACCCGTGGTCGTTGATCTGGCCGTTGCTCGAGTAAAGCGCTCCGGCCGGAGGCGCGTCGACCAGGTAGTGCCAGTCTCCGTCAAGACTTGTGACCGTTCGGCGATCGACGCCGACAAGGAGGGTTTGCAGCGGTTGCTGGCAGACAGCAGGAAGCATCAACAGGCCGCAGCAGACCAGAGGGGCTCTTTTGAGGACGGCGCAGAAGAACTTTGAAACACGGAGCGGCAGGATCATAGGAATGAACTCCACGGTGTCGAGCTTACAGCTTCTCAGCCACCCGAGAGGACTGAAAAAGACGATTAGGTTGTTGGAAACATCCGCAAAGCTCGAGATTTTGAAACAGAGACTCTGCAACTGTTCTTCTGTCTCTCCCATTTACAGAACCGCGCGCGGATTGACACGGCTCGGGAACTGCAAATGCCTGGAGGCCCAAAAACCCATTGGCGACAAGTGGCCTGTTATTCAATCGGAATCGTTTTTTGGCGTCACTTGTGTTGACCGCCATCAAGTGCGAGCCTTGTAACAGGGCGCGGTCTCAGTCGTGCGAGAAGCCCCACCCAAAAAATCTTTGTATTAGCCCCTGAGATTCGCATTTACAAACTATTCGATGAACGAGCGTGGATCGAACAGCCCCAGCCGCACATGCCACGTTGTGCTTTGTCCCGGCGCCAGCGTCGCCATCCCGGTATCGATTGCCCCCCATTCCTTCCCGAACGGATCGACAAAATTGAACTGGGGTTCGATGGCAACCATCGGCATGGCCGGCTGCGCATACATCTGGATGGTCTTGATCGCGGGAGAAAGCGCCTCGACGTTGAGGCCGTAGTTCGCGGCCGGATCGATCACCCGGACGATTGCGTGACCACCCTTCCATTCAAGCTTGCTCCAATTGTCGTCGTAGGAATTCTTGCCGAGCGGCACGCCGCCGCGGGCGCGAAAGTCATATTGAGTTCCGACTACGGGCGTGATCTTGCCTGTGGGGAAGAGGTTGTCGCTGTTTTCCACTTCGGCAACGCCTGAGCCCGGAATGTGCACTCGCACCTGTGTGCGGTCTCCTGAGGGCAGCGTGAAGCCAGGGTGCCAGCCAATGGCCATTGGTTCAGCTACATTTCCCACGTTGTGCGCATCCACCGTGATGTCGACCGCATCCCCAGTCAGCCGGATCGTGAACTCCAGGTCCGTCTTTGAGAGCCAATGTCCGCCAAAGTCTCCGGCATGGATCACAGCGGTCACCTGCTCTCCGTCAGGAATCGACTTCACCTGCACATCGTTGGCCGTGGCCTTGAAGATGAGTCCGTGGGCGGCGGGGCGCTCGGCGTCTGGCTTGCCCCAGGGGCTGACCGGCAGGATAAGGGTGTGCCCATGCCACTCGGTGGTGATGGACTGCTTATCGGCGGTGAGATTGCCGCGCACGCGATTCGGGTAGGGGATCAGGAAAGCTGCGCCGATTCCGAGGCTCATCAAGCCAAGCGCATCGTCGTGCTGGGTAATCATTTTTGCTGCCGCAGCCGGGCCCGGCGAGGCGAGGACGTTGATACTTCCTTTGCCGGGGAAATTCCCGGTGATCTGCAGAATCTCCATGCCCCGGCCGGGAGCGACTTCGACGCCCGTGAATTCAGGCACTTCTTTGTTGGTCGCGGGCCGGTGCAGCCTGACCACGCTTTGCCCACCGATCTCGATGGCCGTTTGCGCTTTTGCCAGCGGAGGAAAGAGACACGCCATCACCGAAGCCAGTGCCAAAGTACGAAGTAACAGCTTCATCGCGGACCCATCCTTGGAGGTGCATCGAACTCTTTGGAAGCGCGGAGCGGGGGATGATTTGAAGGACCGGCGCAGGCGTATTCCGAAGGCGCAATCATTCTACGCCGCTTCTGGCGGCTGCCAACTATAGGGAAGCCGCGCTTTTAAACTCCGCCCAATCCGGGAAAGATTCTCGATACAGCCTCCTTGCGTTTCGGACTTCAATAAACGGCGAGCGATACTCGCAGGAGATCGGGGTCCGAATTGAAGTCCAACCCCCAGTCGGTTTGATCGCCGTTCAGGATGCGCTTCAATTGGAAGGCGCCGTTCTCATACTCACCTTCTTCTACGCGCAGGAATTGCCGGTGTTGCCAATCCGCATCAATGAGAGCCGAGGGCGTCTGGCCGGTCCCCGCTACGATTTGCTGCATCTTCTGTTGCTGTGCGGTACCAGCAGGGCGAAAGTCGATGCGGCAATGGAATCCAGTGATTAGAAACCGATTGTCATTCAGTTGAGCCACGAGCGCACGGCCGATCGGCTCTGAATTCCCCTTTACTGGACCACCCCGGCCAACGCCGTAAGAGACCACGGCATCCCAGATCCCGAAGTGCAGCGTCTGCTCAGGCTGGCCTTCCACCTCCGCCACAGCCTGCAATTTTCCTTCGAAGTTCAGGCGTGCGACCTCGCGCATTATCGGACCGAGAACCTTATAGTTCTGCGCCGTCGGGTCGAGGAAAGCGTTTGGTTCGTTGGGAACAATTTTCTCCGGATGGTTGGTCCGCGTGTAGTCCAGCCCAAACGGCGAATAGCCGATTGATTGCAGACCAAGGGCAGCAAAGAGAAAACGCGCCGCTTTGGGCGTCCCTGCAGTCTCGGGAATGAACAAGGCGTTATCCGGCCGGTGATAGAGTTCCATCACCTTTAAATAAGCCGGCGTATCCAGCAGGTAGATATCCGGTGCAAGAATGTCGATCGCTGGCGCTTCCGCCTTCCAGATAGGAAGCACATTGTCTGTCGGGCCGCCGCTTTCGTAGGTTCCTGGCGCGCCTTTGATCGGATCGCGCAACGCCGCATTCGCATAAAGCGGAAGCGGGTACGCGGCCTTTCCTGCCCTGGCGATCTGCCCCACGTACCGGGCGATCGCCCAGGCATGGAAGCAGACCTCGGCTTCCGGCCCAAACACGTCGGCCCAGCCCGCCCCTTTTGCCGCAGTCTTGTCCATGGCTTTCAACACATCGTCTGGAACCGGCGCCGCGAAAAGTTTATTGGCATCCGCAGAGTAGTCGCGCAGCGTTCCCCACGTGCCCGTTTCGTTCTCCACCTGCACCATCAGCACTGTCCGTTGAGGATCTGCCGCGCTCAGATGCTGCATGAATGCAGTGAATGCACGAATGTCCGCGTCCAGCGAGGCCCGCGCAAACGGCGAGGGTGAGTCCACTCGTTCCCCATTCCTGTTGACGATGTGCGCGTACTTTTCCGGATCGAGCTTCATCCACTCCGGCATGTAGTGCTGGCTGCCATTTTTCCATGTACCGAACCAAAGCAAAACAAGGTGAACTTTATGCGCGCGGGCCTGCGCGAGGACGCTGTCGATCTGCGAGTAGTCGAACTCACCCTGCTTCGGCTCGAATTGTTCCCAGTAGATTGGAATTTCGAGTGTATTGGCGTGCAGATACTCAATCGCGGCCCACACTTTTGGAAGCGTCGCCGGCCAATCGCTGGAGTTATTGGCCTGCGCGCCAAGCACCAGAAATGGTGCACCATCGACCATCAGGGCATAGCGGCCGTCCTGCTGAACGATACGCGGCATGGGGTGCGCCGCCATCTGCGAATGCGCACCTGACCCGCAAACAATTACGGCCGCGACAATAGCCGGGGCAAACGTTTTCATCCTC
>JBELAI010000307.1:0-5500 GCA_049508975.1 Occallatibacter sp.
GTACCAATCAGTTGCAGGTTACAAGGGTCTGCGGATATTACGTGAAACGCAGGAAGAAGAATCTTGGGCTGCGATTTGCAGCCCACCAGTAAAGCCGTCAGGACGAGAAGAGCGGAGGCAATGCGTTTCATGGTGGTGCTGTTTCGTGGTGCGTTAGAAGTGCGTGGCCGTTCTATTCCCGTCCTTCTTTCAGGGCGTACTCAATGATTTCGGTTTTCCCCTCTCGGAGTTCGTCGAGAGAGTCAGCCCAGAACTGCATCATTACAATGCGATCGTCGATGTACTTCGCTTGGTCGTAGACGGCTGCGACTTGATCTTTACTTTTCTTGGAATGGGACAGTTGCACTTCGATGTGGTCCGCGTTGAACCGCTTTTCGCGAAGGAATGTTCCCGCTACTGTCCGCCATCCATGCCCGGTCATGCGCCCCTTGTAGCCCATGTGCCCAAGCGCCTGCAAGATGGTGTTCTTCGACATGAAACCTGGACCGTCGCCCTCGACCGGAAACAGTCGGCCGCTCTCTCCGGTGATAGAACGCAGCCGCTCAAGCAGAGCTATAGATTGGGTTGCAAGCGGTACAAGATGGAGCCTCTTCATCTTCATCCGCTCGGCGGGGACCCGCCACATTTTCCACTTCCAGTCGATCTCAGGCCAGAGACCGCCGATCAGTTCTCCGGTGCGCAGGAAGGTAAGATTCATAAGTTCCATCGCGATCCGCGTGACTGCCGAACCGTTGTAGTCGCGCATCTTGCGGAGCAACTCTGGAATCTCTTGGATCGGGAGGCTCGCGAAGTGTTCCTCCACCACTTTCGACAGAATCTTCTGGGGCTTGATGCCCGCCGCGGGATTCAGGGCGTTCTGGTCCAGGTGCCCGTTGTCCAGCCCCCAATCGTAGATCGCCTTGACGAACTGGAGGTTGCGCTTGGCGATGTCGCGGGCACCGCGGGAGTCAACAGCTTGGGTTACCTGGACCCACTCCATACGGGTGATCTCTGCGGGGAGTCTGGTGCCCACCTTGGCGATGATGTCGCCCTCCAACCTGACGAGGACGTTTTTGGCATACTTGGCGTTCATGCCTTTCTTCCACCAGTCGTACCACAGCAGAGTCAGCGCCCCGAACGTTAGGGCCTTTGGCTCTTCGACTGCGGCTTTGGCCAACTCAACCTTCTCTTGCTCCTTGGTCTCCTTTCGCAAGGCCATCGGGTCAACACCGTTGGCCAGCAGTTTCCGTGCGTCAGCATGGTAGCTTCGCGCATCGGCTAACGGCACGTCCGGGTACTTGCCGAAAGCCATCTGTCGCGCCACACCCTTAAAGCGGTAACGCCAGCGCCACAGTTTTCCACCTTCCGGGGTTATCAGCAACGCTAAACCACCCTTGTCTGTTAACCGGTAAGGTGCGACCTTTGCTCCGGCTTTCTGGCACTGGATGTTTGATAGTTCCCCTGCGGCCTTAGGTGGCTTCATTGCCTTCGTATGTGTGAGCACTTTTGTACCCCTCCAAAGTGCTCACATGACGTTGTGAGCACTTTGACGAGCATACTCCGCAGAATGCTCACAGTAAAGCGCCGGTTGGCGGGTCACTCAGCGCACAGAGGTTGGACCCCAAACGGACTGATTGAGACCAGATTCCGGTAGTAAATAATTGATTTGAATGAGTTAAAAAGGTAGATGGGAGTAGAGATAGGTCGAGGTAAGTTGGGGAAAGGAGAGGCTCTTTTTTGTTTATTGGTTGCCCCTCAGGGATTCGAACCCCGATATGCTGCTCCAGAGGCAGCTGTCCTACCATTGAACGAAGGGGCAACAAGCGCGGAAGCGAACCCGGATCGAGCCCGCAATGGCTTAACTTGCAGCCGGATAAGCTTGGATCGAGACAGGACGCCTGGACCACAAACTACCTTGATCATCATAAGGGGATTCGGCCCCTTGGTCAAACCAGGCTAATCCAGTTCCAAAGCGCTGTTCCCTACCTCCGTAATCTGTACAAGTGTCCACCGACATCCCCGCGCACCTCCACCCAAGTTGAGATTTATCAAAACTTTAGGCAGCCTCACGCAATATGCATCGACAAACGTGGAAGGTGGAACCCAGAGCCATAATCTCATTGCCATATCTATCTGTTGTAGAATCAGCATTGACAATGGAGTTGGCCTTAAATCTCGCCTGGGCGTTCCTGGCTGCCGTCATGGTCTGCCTTTGGTTGCGCCGTGCTCCACGCTCTGGCATCGACCGGCGATTGCAGTTCGTGGCCCTGGCCGTGCTTCTGCTGATCCTGTTCCCGGTCGTCTCGGTTTCTGACGACCTGCAGGCCGCACAGAACCCCGCTGAAGCCGATTGCCTTGTGCGCCGCGACCACGCGTGCTCAACTCCGCACTCCATGCTTCCGCACGTTGCCGCCATGCCGCTCCCGATCTTCGCTGGCCTTTCCTTTGCCGTTTTGCACAGGTCAATTTCCGGCACACCCCTTGTCCGGGTCTCCGACCACCCCGCGCTGGCTCCCATCCAGAATCGCCCTCCTCCTGTCGCCTGACCCTTCGCCGCAGTCCCTTACATCTTCGTCGTCTTCAACTCGAGTGTCCGCCGTGCAGACCACGGCGCGAAGGCTTTGTATGAAACGCATCTTCCCTTTGCTCCCTGCCTGCGCCGCAGTCTGTCTACTCGCTCTGGCGCCGGTCAAAGCTTTCCCTCAGCAGGCCCTTACGTGGGACCAGGTCAAGGCAAGATTTGAAGCCTCCAATCCCACACTCCATGCGGATTCCCTAAGTGTGGACGAGATGAAGGCTGAAGAAGTGACTGCCTTTCTCCGCCCCAATCCGCAATTCACCCTATCGGAAGACGGCACCCAAATCGTTCCTCGCGACGGTGTCTGGACTCCACTGCGAGGCACGGATGTACAGCCTAACTTCAGCTATCTGCACGAACGCGATCACAAGCGTGAACTTCGGCTTAAGAGCGCTCAAGAAGGCACGCAAATCGCCCAGTCGCAGCACGCCGACCTCGACCGGACCCTGCTGTTTACGTTGCGCTCCGCCTTTATCCAAACCCTCCAGGCCAAAACCGTGGTCAAGATGGCGCAGGAAGATCTGGAATACTACGACCACATCATCCAGATCAGCCGCGATCGCTTCAACGCCGGCGACATTGCCCAGATAGATCTGGACCGCATTGAATTATTGCGTGTGCAATATGAGTCAGAGATTCAGACCGCGCTGGTCAATCTCCGCACCTCCAAAATTCAGCTCCTGCAGTTGCTGAATGACCGAACCCCGGTTGAGCAATTTGACGTAAATGGGCCATTCGATTTCTCCGATAGCCTGATGCCTCTTGAAGATTTCCGCAAGGTCGCGCTCGACGAGCGTCCCGACCTCCGCGCCGCCATCCAGTCTCTCGAACAGGCCGATACCAATCACAAGCTGGCCGAAGCCAACGGGTCCACAGACCCGACGTTTGGCGCGTGGTACACCTATAACTCGTCGAATAACAACCCCAACGGCATCGACACCCTCGGCCTCAGCGTCAGCATTCCGCTGCGCATCTTCGATAAGAACCAGGGTGAAAAAAAACGCACGCAGATTGACATCGCCCGCAACCAGCAGTTGACTGACGCCTCGCGCGCCCAGGTCTTCAGCGACGTAGACTCCGCTTATGCCCAGGTGGAAAGCAACATCGCGCTTCTCAAGCCTTACAAGGCCAAGTACAACGATCAGGCCACGCGCGTTCGGGACACTGTAACCTACGCTTACCAGCACGGTGGCGCATCCCTCATGGACATGCTCAACGCGCAGAGCGACTACCGCACCGTGCAACTAGCCTACTTGCAACTGATCGGCACTTATCTAACCGCCGCCGGACAACTGAATCTGGCTGTAGGACGCGAGGTAATCCAATGAAACTCTATTCCCTTTTGAGAATCCTCCCCAGTTCCTCTTTGAAAGTGTGGGTGCCCCAGGTCTCGCTTTTGAGACCTGGGAGATTACCGATCCTTGTGCTTGCCGCATCGTTGACTCTTATCTCCGGTTGTAAAGCAAAAGATAACGGCGATGGCGCTCCACCTCCGGCAAAGGTAGTTCAGGTTGCCGACATGAACCTCATCACAATCGACCAAAATGACGTGGCAAAGTTTCCTCTCACTTCAGCCGGTCAAATCGACTCCGCCTCCGAATTGACCGCCACCGGCACGGTATTTCCCGACATCTCGCGCGAAGTCCCGGTGATCTCGCTGGCCAACGGCCGCGTGGTCGACATCAAGACGCGCCTCGACGACAACGTCAAGAAAGGTCAATTGCTTTTCCGTGTGCAGAGCGGCGACGTTTCCGCGGCATTCGACGCATATTTAAAGGCTGTGAACGATGAACAACTGGCCAACAAGGCAGATATTCGAGCCCAGGATCTGTTCAAACACGGCGCCATTTCGCAGGCCATGGTCGAGCAGGCCGACGACTCCGAGAAGGACGCAAAAGCCGACCTGACCTCAGCCGAAGAGCAGTTGAAGGTGCTCGGCGTGGATAAGGATCATCCGAGCACGGTCGTCGATGTATTCGCTCCCATCTCCGGCGTTATCATCGGCCAGAACGTGACCAATGCCGCAGCCGCCGGCGTGACTTTGTCAGGGTCGGCCACGGCTTTCACCATCGCCGACCTCTCCACGGTCTGGATTCTCTGCGACGTTTATGAAAACGACATACCCAAGTTGAAACTTGGCCAGGAAGCACAATTCAAACTGAACGCCTATCCGGAGCGCCCGCTTACGGGACACGTCAGCGACATCGGCCCGGTGCTTGATCCTCAACTTCGCACAGCCAAGGTGCGCATCGAAGTCGCGAATCCCGGCATCCTCAAGCTCGGCATGTTCGGCACCGCTACCTTTACCGGCCGCACCAAGGAGACACACGCCGTTGTCCCTGCCGATGCGGTACTTCATCTTCATGACCGCGACTGGGTCTACCTGCCAGCAGGTGGAAATCAGTTCAAGCGCACCGAGGTCCATGGCGGGAAAATGCTCGATGGAAACCGGCAGGAGATTCTCTCCGGCCTTCAACCCGGTCAGCAGGTTGTCACCAACGCACTCCTGCTTGAGACCGCGGGGAATCAATAGATGATTCGCGCTCTCGTAGATTTCGCACTCAAGAACCGCTGGCTGGTCCTCGGCGGAGTCGTGGTCATCGCTGCATGGGGTGTTCTTTCTTTCAAGGCATTGCCGATTGAAGCCTACCCCGACGTCGCCAACAACTACGTGCAGATCATCACTCAATGGCCGGGCCGCAGCGCTGAAGAGATCGAGCGGCAAGTCACTGTCCCCGTTGAAATCCAGATGGCCGGTATCCCCCACCTCACTCATCTGCGCTCCACCACGCTCGCCGGCCTCTCGAGCCTGATGCTTATCTTCGACGATGAATCCGTCAGCGACACCAATCGCGAACACGTGCTTGAACGTCTCAGCATGGTCAGCCTGCCCGCCAATCTGGTTCCGCAAATGGGCACTGACTGGAGCCCCGTCGGACAGAT
>JBELAI010000308.1:0-5489 GCA_049508975.1 Occallatibacter sp.
ATCCGTCTCTTGGAAACGTTGCCTGGAAGTCTATGACGCTTGACAGTCCTGAATTGCCTCAGGAGCCCAACAGTTCGCTCTCTCTCCTGCACTTGGCTGCGACTGCAATCACGCTCGGGTGCGTTTCCGGCGGCGCTATCCTGCTCAACGCCGCTTCGTGGGGAGCGGGAAGCATCAGCATCCTATGGCCCTCCACCGGACTTTTGATCGCGATTCTCATCTGCCTTCCACGAAAGCAATGGCCTGTTTATCTAGCTGTCGCGGCGGCCATCGATCTGCTGATCAATGAGTTTATTCCACCGGTCAGACCTTTTCCCGGGATGCTCTATCTCGCTGGATGCAACGTCATTGAGGTCCTTCTGGCGGCCTGGCTGCTGCAACCGGTCTTCACGCCACTACGCTATCTCACGCGGCCAGGTCAGCTTGTTCGGCTGCTCGCCTATGGGGTCGTTCTGGCTCCTGCCGTTGCGTCGCTCTTCGCCGCGTGCTACCTTTCGGGATCATTTGGCAGACCGACCTTTGAAGGGTTTCAGGAGTGGTTCACCGCCGATGCTCTTGGTATCTCAATCGTTACACCGCTTTATCTCGGATTTCAGAAGCGGTCGCCATTTTCCAATCGCAATTGGTTTGAAGTCGTATCTTTGTTTGCCCTGCTTTGCTTCGTGAGTGTCGTGGTTTTTTGGCAAACGACCCTGCCACTTCTCTTCCTGATCCTTCCGTTTCTCCTGCTGATTGAGGTGCGCCTCGGATTGTCCGGATCAACCATCGGCCTTCTCGCCGTTTCTGTCATCGCCGGCTACTCGACCGCACATAACCATGGCCCCATCGCGCTCACAAAATTCACGTCGCTCTCGGCACGCACCCTGATTATGCAATTGTTCACCTTCGTCTGCGTTATGGTTCTTTACATCACCGAGGTGATTCTGGCGGAAAGGCACCGTCTTGAAGTCGACCTTAGTGCCAGCGAACTGCGCTTTCGCCTTCTCGCGGAGGGCTCGCACGACATCATCGTGCTTCAGAACCTTGAGAGGGGACGCCAATATGTATCGCCTGCCGTAACTACGCTGCTTGGCTGGGAGAGGCAGGAGTTTCTCGATCTCGATCGCGACCAACTCATTCATCCGGATGATCTGGCCGGAGTGAACAGGCTCTACGAGCAATGCCTCGCCGGCAGAGCTTGCAATCCATTCGACTTTCGCAACAAGAAAAAGGATGGGAGTTATCTCTGGCTTGAAGGCAACGTCGTTCTCCATCGCGATCCGGAAACCGGCGCTCCCGCCAGCTTCATTACGGTCTCACACGATATCTCCAGCCGCAAAGCTGCGGAAGCCGAGTTGAACAAAGCCCTCGGCGTGGCGGAAAGCCTGGCAAGCATCGACGCTCTTACAGGTGTCGCCAACCGCAGGAACTTTGACGAGTTCTTCGAAGGCGAGTGGCTCCGCGCGATTCGTTCTAACGCCGCAATTTCAGTACTCATGATCGATGTCGACCACTTCAAGCGATACAACGACCGGTATGGTCATATTTCCGGAGACAACTGCCTGAAGGATATTGCCCGGACAATCGCATCCTGCATTCATCGCCCCGCCGATCTTCTCGCACGGTATGGCGGGGAGGAGTTCATCGTCGTTTTGCCCAACACCGATTCCGCCGGAGCGCGAATGATCGCCGAGCAGATTCGGAATGCCCTTGAAGAGCGGCAAATCCCCCACGAAGACAGCTCGCAATCTGTTGTCACAGTCAGCATCGGCTGCGCCACCCAAATCCCGCAGCCTCGGTCCCTTTCCACACTCCTTGTGAAAATTGCGGACGAAGCCCTCTATCAGGCAAAATCTGCCGGCAGAAATTGCGTCATGTAATGGCGGAAGAATAGTTATCGCTTTTCAAGGACGACCCTTGCCTGCAGCGGCTACCCCTATATCGGTTACCATAGATATCGCGATGCAGGTGTCCTTCCCCAAAGTGCGATTGCGCGTCGTTCCCCTGCTTGCCATTGTCCTGGCCTCTTCGTACTCGACGTGCGCGCAAGAGCCCTCAGCCAGCCTCAAGCAGGCTGATGCGGACTATCGTGCCGGCGCCGCCGCACTCGCGCGCAACGACCTGAATGCCGCTCTTGAAGACTTTCAAAATGCCGCGCGGCTAGCACCCGCGGCTTCGCAGGTCCACAGCGCGCTGGGAGCTGTAATGGTGCGTCTGGGGCGGACCAGCGAAGGAATCCACGAGTTGGAGAAAGCCTTGGCTAACCAGCCCACAGACGGCAGTGCACAGCTGAACCTGGCTCTCGCTTATGAGCAGAATGGCCAGCCCGCCAAGGCTTTACCACTGTTCTCCAAACTGGACGCAGCGGCTCACGCTGCCAGGCGACCGCTTCCTACCGCAGTTCTTGCATCCTACGCGCGGGCTCTGGCGGCCACCGGGCAATTAAAGCCTGCGATCGGAAAAATGAAGGAAGCCTCCGCACGCGAGGCGAAGAATCCTGATTTACAAAGCGACCTCGGAACGCTATACGCGCAAGCGGAAGATTGGGCCAACGCCAAGCTCGCTTTTTCCGCCGCTATTGAGGCCCGGCCGGATTTCGCAATCGCCCACCTTCGTCTCGGTTTGACCCTTCAGGCACTCCAGCAGCCTGGCGCTCTGGATGAACTGACCAAGGCCAATCAACTTGCGCCTCGGGATCCAGTCATCGTCCTTGAGTTGGGCAAGGCATTGGCCAATGCCGGCCAAGACGATCAGGCCCTTCCCGTGCTGCAGCAGGCGTCGGAACTCGATCCCGCCTCCACCTCGGCTGCGTATCAATTGGGATTGGTACTCGAGCGCCTTGATCGGATGAACGATGCCATTCCGTTGCTGCAACGAGCTGCTGATGCAAATCCCGGCAATGCGGAGGCGCTGACAAATCTCGGTATGGCTCTTTGCCTGGCGCAGAGAGCCAAGGACGCTGTCCCCCTGCTGCAGCGCGCCGTAACCCTGGACCCGGATAACGTAACGGCACATCAGAACCTGGCAGTGGCCGACATTCAACTTAGCCAGCTTGACGATGCCATTGTTCAGTTGCGCGCCGCTCTAAAGCTCTCTCCCGACGCACCCCAGTTGCATTACAACCTTGGCTACGCACTCAAGATGCAGGATGACGCCGCGGACGCCATTCCGGAGCTTGAGACCGCCGAGAAACTCAATCCAGCAGCACCGGAGCCGCCCTATCTGCTTGGCGTTCTCTACATGCAGGTAGGCCGGTATGCGGACGCGGAGCGAGAACTGGGCACATCTCTCAAGCTGCGGCCCGAGAATGGAGATGGGTGGGCAACTCTGGGCAGCGTTGACAACAAACTTGACAGGCTTCCTGAAGCCGTAGCGGCTCTCAAAGAAGCCATCCGCCAAAGCCCTTTGCAGGCCGATCCGCACCTTACGCTTGCCACGGTCCTTGTCCGGCAAAACCAGCCTGCCGAAGCTAAGGAAGAACGCCGAAAGGCCGCCGATCTTATGCGCGAACACATGGATCTACAGCGCGCCGAAGTATCTACCCACTCCGCAAATGCACTGTTCGCAGCCGGCAAAACGGACGAGGCGATTGCGGATTACAACGAAGCACTAAGCTTCGACCCAAACTACGTTGACGCACACGAAGGGTTGGCGAAAGCTTTGGAGCGCCAAGGCAAAACCATGGAAGCTGCCGCCGAGCGGCAGAAGGCGGCTTCGCTTCGCCAGCACACCCCCCAGTAAGCCTGATCTGCCGTTTTCCTATAGCCGGTCTTATAAATGGCTTTGTGAAGATGCCCTTGTAAAGATGGCTTTGTGGAACGGCTTCGTGAGATGGCTTTGTGGAACGGCTTCGTGAAGATGGCCTTGTGAAAGGGCACGACTTCAGTCGTGCCATAAATGCCGCAAAGACCGCATGGCTTTAGCCGCTGGGGGGAGTTTTTCGCGGTCCACCAGGATTTATGGAGTGCGCTTAAGTTTACGGCAAGCAATCTCAGCCAACCGATGGATGTACATCTTACCCATCCGCGCGTTATAGTGGGGCAGAATCGAGCATTTCACTTCCTACCCCAGTGAATACAAAGCAGACGGGAAGGAATGCGGCGATTTCTCGGGGGTCCTGCCGGCGCTTCCCAAAACTTGCAAATCGCCCCAGAGCACGCCCCTTGTTTGAACGATAACCTGTTGATTTCGTCACTTCGCCACGGAAGCCGCCTACGGTCGCGACTTCGTAGCCTTTGAGCCGGTTGGAGATTGTATGAATAAGGCAGTAGGTCCCCTCGTTGGCTTCGCCTGCCTGGTGTTAGTCCTGGCCTGTCTGGTTTTGCCCGGGCCGTGGATTGAGCCCTCATGGGCAGCGCAAAACCCTTCACAAGCAAGCGCTCCAACCCAGACACCACCCCCTGCATATTCAGCTCCTCTTCCGGGCGCGTCTCCGGTTGAAGATACGCCTGCACAGCGTGATGCGTTGGCAATGCTTGCGGCAAGAGCTACTGAACAATCTGCGGCAGCCCGCAAAGCCGAAAACGCGTCAGTGAGCGAAACGTACAATTTCCACTACGGAAAAGACAAGCCATTCGCACCGGGTAACATCAAGGTGCAGGGGGACGGCTTTCTTCAACCGGGCGCATTTCCCAGCGCCGAATATTGCGGCACCTGCCATCAGGAAGCCTACGCGCAGTGGCGTCAGTCGCTCCATTCGAACGCATTCCGGACTCCGTTTTATCGCACCAGCGTTAACCTGCTGCTGCGCGACAAGACCCGCGGCATCGCCTTCGCGCGTCATTGCGACAGTTGCCACAACCCGATCTCTGTGCTCGGCGGCGGACTTACCGAGGACTCGAAAATCGATCGCTCAATGATGGATTCCGACGGCTTGACCTGCACCGTGTGCCACTCGGTGCAAAGAACCTTTTCCATCAATGGAAATGCGGGATTGGAGATGGGTGTGCCCGCAGTCATTGTGGACGAAAAAGGAAACCGCATCCCCGGCGAAGTGCCGTTCGACCAGATTCTGCGCCACCCGGAACGCCACTCCAAGGCAGTTATGTCTGACCTGCTCCACTCCCCAGAATTCTGCGGCGCATGCCATAAGGCCAACCTGCCCGAGCCACTCAACGACTACAAATTCATTCGCGCCTTCACGGCATATGACGAGTGGCAGCAATCGAAATTCTCGCAACGCAATCCACTTACCTTTTACACGACCGACTTTTCAAGCTGCCAGGGATGCCACATGAAGCGTGCGGCAGTCACGTTGCCCGAATATGGCGCCAAGCACGGCACTTTCGTTTCCCATCGCTGGCTGGCCGGCAACACCGCGGTGCCCTTCTATTATGGATTCGATGAGCAACTCAATAAGACCATCGAATTCCTGAGGAGCGGCACATTTCTCAACGTCGATATCTTCGCCCTCAAGAATGTAGCCGGTGGACCAATGGTCGCCCCGCTGGGTACAGTGCCCGTATCGCTCAAGGCTGATGAAACCGTTGAGACCGCCGTCGTCATTCAGA
>JBELAI010000309.1:0-5484 GCA_049508975.1 Occallatibacter sp.
GCCGCGACTCAGTCCCCCGCAGCCGCTTCCCGAGCCCAGAGCCCGTGGATCATAGCCGTCGCGGTCATGCTCGCGACGTTCATGGAAGTTCTGGACACCGCGATTGCCTCCGTTGCGCTTCCGTACATCGCGGGCTCACTGTCGGCCTCCACCGACGAAGCGACGTGGGTGCTCACGAGCTACCTAGTCGCCAACGCGATCGTGTTGCCCGCCTCGAACTGGTTTGCGATGCGCATCGGGCGCAAGCGCTTCTTCATCATTTGTGTCGCCATCTTTACGGCGTCGTCGTTCGCGTGCGGGGCCGCGCCTACGCTTGGTTTCATCCTGGTGGCACGTGTCCTACAGGGCGCAGGCGGCGGAGCTCTGCAGCCGTTGTCGCAGTCCATTCTTCTGGAGAGCTTTCCGCCTGAGAAGCGCGGCGTCGCCATGGCGGTCTTCGGGTTCGGTGTGGTGTGCGCCCCCGTCCTAGGTCCCACATTGGGGGGCTGGCTCACCGACGCCTATAGCTGGCGCTACGCGTTCTATATCAACATCCCGGTCGGCATCCTGGCCATGCTTATGATCGGCCGATTTGTCAAGGATCCTCCGAACATGCGGGGATCGAAATCGATTGGATTCGACAGCATCGGCCTGGGCACGCTAGGGGTCTGGATCGGCTGCCTGCAGATTATCCTCGACAAAGGTCAGGAAGACGACTGGTTCGGCGCCACGTGGATCCGCTGGGCCGCACTGCTGCTAGTGGTCACCTTTGTATGGTTTGTAAGGCACAGTTGGCGCTCTGAACATCCGCTCGTCAATCTGCGCGTCCTCAAGAACTGGAACTTCGCCATAGGCTGTTTACTGATTCTCATTTTCGGCATATCGATCTATTCGACTGTTACTGTGTTGCCGCTCTTCTACCAGGAGCTTTTGGGCTACACCGCGTTCACCGCCGGAGTGGTGGTCGCTCCGCGAGGTTTGGGCAGCATTGTGGCGATGCCCGTAATTGCCTACCTCTCCGAACGAATCGACGCGCGATATTTGCTCACCTTCGGCTTTGTGCTCTTCGCGGTCACCACGCTGTACATGGGCAGCGTGACCACCGAGATCAGTCCCTGGACGCTACTGATACCCATCCTGATTACCGGATTTGGCGTGGGATTCATCTTCGTGCCCATCAGCACGCAGGCTTACGGAACCTTGTCCCGGGAGCAAATTGGCGCGGCCAGCGGGCTTTACAACCTGATGCGCAACATTGGCGGCTCGATTGGAGTCTCGCTCAGCGCCACGCTCTTGACCCGGCGCAGCAGTGTCCATCAGAGCGAGATGACGAACTACAACCCTCTCAGCGGCCAGCAATTCCAATCGGCGCTGCAGACGCAAATGGGCATCTTGGGCACCCATTTCGGCCAGGCACACACCCGGTATCCTGCCGAATTGCGACTGTACAGTCAGTTGCTGTATCAGGCTACCGATTGGGCTTTTGTCGACGTGTTCCGCTGGCTGGCCCTGCTCTGCTTATCCGGAGCGGGAATTGTCTGGCTCTTCAAGCGCGTACAGAAGGGACGCCCGCCGGCCGGAGCCGGAGCGCACTGACGCGAGACGGGGCGAGGGCTATCTAAGGAATCCCGACAGGGGATTGGTAAACTCCTCGCTTTGAGGCGAAGGATGACTAGATCAACTCGGATTGGCAGTTCGCGAAAAGTAATCAGGTTGACGCAATGAACCATAAGGGGTGAGGCTTCTTTCAGCAGAAGGCAAGTCATTTGTTGTCCGCCGGCGAACGCTACAGTTCCAAATCGCTTCGACAATACGCCATGAAGCGCTCACCCCAAAACCGCCCAGGAGCGATACCAGACGGCGCTGGCGGAATTAGTCGAAGAGAAGTCTACGGGCAATGCATTATTCGCCATTCAATATATTTCTGCTCTATTCGAAGTAGGATTACTCATCTTTGACAGCGTCGAAGGGCAGTCGTGCTGGAATCTGAATCGCATTCACACCAAGAGTTAAACAGACAATATGGTGGCCCTCATACTCCGGAGATTGAATCGCCTGAGTGCGAGAAACCAGAGCGCATTGTTTGAAAACAGATATGTGGGATCAGGCGGGAAGTTCCATCGAACTGGGGAAACCATGCTGCGCGCGCCGCAGATCGCTGTCGTACTTTACCGTGGTCTTGTAGAGCTCGTAGCGCCCGTCGTCGAACTGACGGCAGTGCTCGCGCAGAGAGGCCATCCGCTCTTCGGTGAGCAGTTTGAAACTTCGAAGGATCTCCAGATTCTGGTCTAGCACCTCCATGCTATTCATTCCCGAAACGGTGGTGGAAACGCCAGGAACGCTCATTGCGTAAGAGAGAGCCTCGGTGGGTGTTAGCGCGCCACGAACGATCGACTCGCCGGAGCCGCTCATGCTCTTGATCGAAAAGACCGCTATGCCTTTTTGGACCGCAACCGGGAGCACGCTCCTCTCAAATGATCGAAAGCTGGTGTCGAAGGGATTGATCGGCATCTGCACGGTGTCAAAAGGGAAGCCGCGGTCTAGCATGTCGAGGTGGATAGAGGGGTTTTTGTGGCCGGAGAAGCCGACGAAGCGGACTTTGCCTTGTTGCTTGGCCGTGGCGAGCGCTTCGAGGACCCCATCCACCTGGTAAGCAAGTTCGGGATCATTGTAGTAAATGACATCGTGTATTTGCCAAACGTCGACGTGATCGGTCTGCAAGCGGGTGAGCGAATCCTCGAGCATACGCATGGCCACGTCTTTCTTGCGGCCGTAGGTACAGACGCCGGTCACGAGAAAGGCCTGGTTGCGCTTCCCTTTGAGGGCGATGCCGAGGTTCTCTTCGCCAGACCCGCCTTGGTATTCCCAGGCGTTATCGAAGAAGTTGATGCCGTAGTCGAGGGCCTTGGCGACCATATCATTTACCATGTCCTGGCTAACGGCGGCGCCGAGATGATAGCCGTGGCCGATCGCAGCCTCATTATCGAGATCGCGCCGCGGCCTAAGCATGGCAAGGCTACCTCGTCGCAGAACATCAAGGGTGAGGCCATGAAGGTGCGGCCGGCACTGATGCAGGAGGTCGTCGGCAGGTGCCGGAACATCCTCATCGCCCTTGAAGAGCAGGTCGCCTATGAGTGCCCGCTCGTTTTGCGCATGCATGACTTCTCCAGTTTCTTGATGAAGTGCGCGGTGCATGAAGGCTGGGCGCCAGACGCGCTGGCCATCCTCCAGAACGTGTTCGGGGCACAGCGCACCGAAGCTGCGAACAACAACCCCCTGCTCGATAACATCAGGTTCTACTTGGGCAACAGGGTTGAGGTCAGTCTCTCTGAGCCGCTGTCGCCCACCACTCTCGGCAAGCGGTTTCAAGAAGCCGCGGACAAGGCGAGAATCGACGCCGGTTTTGAATGGGGTCGCTTCGGAATGAACGGCACGCTATCGAAGCAGTTCTCGACCCTGGAGGAGACGTTCGGCATGCAGCGCGAGATGGACAAACACTCGAAGAGCTGGAAGTACTGGTTCGACCCCACCGCGGCCACCATGAGGGACTGCGTCGCCTTCGCCGAGGAGATCAACGCCTACTCAAACATGGGCGGCCACAACAATGACCGCCTATACCGGTCGGAGACTCTATGACTGATATGGGCCTAGCAATGCTTGCCTTTTTCCCACTGCAAACAGCAGCCCGCCGGATCAACCGGCATCCGCTGCTCAAGGAATGGCCTCACCATGGAATTTAAGCCAGCTCGCACCAGCGCCGAATCAGGTGGTACACCTGTGACCTTGCACCTTGACCAGAGCATCCCCGAGTTGTCTATGGAATCGACGGACCTGAGCCCCTGGGAGGCCTTCATCGGCCGCTCAAAGCCGCTGCCAGAGAGCCAGGCTCAGACGGCGCCATCAGTGGCGTTGCTGCCCGCCGCCGAAGAACAGGAAGACAGGGAAGACTCAGAAGCTCTGCAAGTCTTAGAAGTCCCTGAAGCTCAAGAGGCTCAGGGACGGCACCCTGAGCCGGTTGACCCGTTCGACCTGTCGGCCGATCCCGGCACGCCCTGCCCCGAATGGCGTGATGAAGAGCCCGATCCCCAGACGCTCCGGGCCGAGTGCATGATAGCCGATATTATGGCGTGGAAACTGGGTCCGGCTGAGCGGCCGTTTCCGGGGGAGCAGCCGTCCCCGGCTGCGGTTCCTGCGGTCATCCGGGTGACTCAGGTGAAGACGGTGACACCGGTGAATGCGCGGAAGAAGCTAGTGAAGTCAGAGCGACTGCCGGCTCCGATCGACGCCGAGGAAGTGTCCTACATGGCTCTCTGCTCACCGAAGCACATCTACGATCTTGGCAAACAACCAGGGGCAATCCCACACTCTCGGCGTCGTAGAAGAATTACCTTTGATCGCGCTGAGATTCAGGCATGGCTGGACGGCTTCAAGGTCGCCTGAGACTGACCAGGCGCACAGCTTCAACAAGCCCAGCCATTCCGGCTGGGCTTTCCTCGTATACAGGGTCAAAACCCGTGTTATAGAGATTCTTCCATGTTATAGATTTCGTCCGCACTCAGGGCCATAACAGAGTATTCAGGTGACTGTAGGCGACTCAGGTGAATACAGTAATCTATTGATATACAACACTTTACGTATAGAATCAATTAGATGCAATGTTATATGGCGGAGAGAGTGGGATTCGAAATGGCGACTCCGCAAACCATTGATTCTTTGGAACATACCAAGCTAATGTCAACCCGTTACTACACTTAGCCAGCCCCTGTTACTAACAATTGCTCACAGTCGCGAACTCTCAGCTACTCCGATTTGGCCGAAAACAGTAACGGGTAGTAACAGAAACCCTCGTGTAGTCCATCCCCGGCGTCTTGTGATGCCATTTCCCCTTGGACGACTTCCGGCAAGGGAGGGGCGTCATGCCCGGATTATACAGAAGCGAGGAGGGCTCAACACGCTGTGGATTTATTCGCCTCATCTTCGCCTATAATGTCTCCATGTTCCCAACCGCCTCAGGCCGAAAGTCGTTCGTGGTGACCTGCAAGCGGTGTCGCCGCGATGTGCCGTCTGGTCGGGATGAATTCCCCTTTCAGTCCATCACCGTTGCGTGCCCTCTCTGCGGCGAACAACGCCGGTACTTGCCTTCCGAAGTCTTCCTCGGTCTGCCCGACCAACTCGTGGTTCGCCAGCAGCGGCTCGGAGGTCGGTGATGTTTGACCCGGACGCCCACATGCCACGAATCAACCGGGGGATGGTCTACCTCGGGGCGTGCCTCATCGCCGGTATTCGGCTGGCACGAGAGCGGCAGGTCAATGTCAGGGTGTCGCCGACCGGCAACGCCATCGAGGAGTCGGTAGACCTCGCCACGAGATTTTCAATCGGGCGTTTCGGAAGGTGCCGGGAAGAGTCAAAGACCGCTGACGAAAGGCCGCCAAGACCTTCATCATTTGGTTCAAGTGACCATCGAACCCCACTACACCATCTGCCGAAAGGAATTAGGGAGGATTG
>JBELAI010000031.1:0-37589 GCA_049508975.1 Occallatibacter sp.
TTTGTGATGGAATTAGGATTTCCTCGTCAGATTTCGAGGATCACCGGCATGATCATGGGGCGGCGGCCTGTGGTTTTCTGGATTAACCGCTTTAGCTCGGCGCGGACCTTTTCTTTTACCATCCCGTAGTCGGATTTTTGCTCCTGGCTCAGGCCGTCCAGCGTTCTGAGAACCAACTCTTTGGCTTGCTCGGTGATATCAGAGCCGCCGAAGCCGCGCATGATGACTTCGGGCTGCTGCTCTACTTTTCCTGTCCGCTTGTTGATTGCGAGGACTGCTAGCACGATGCCGTCTTCGGACAAAATGCGGCGGTCTTTGATGACCAGGTCTTCTACCACGTCGATGGCAGAGCCGGAATCGATGAGGATGCGGCCGGCGGTTACTTTGTCCTTCTTGCGGGCATTGTCCTTGTCGAGTTCTAGAACGTCGCCGTCTTCGATCACGATGGCGTGCTCGACTGCGCCGGTTTCCATGGCCAAGCCGGCGTGGCGGACGAGGTTACGGTAGTCGCCGTGAACCGGGATGAAGAACTTGGGGCGGACAAGGTTGATGAGCAGGCGCTGCTCTTCCTGCGCGCCGTGGCCGCTGACATGAATCAGTCCATTTGAACCGTCGTCGCAGATGACGTTGGCGTCGCGGCGATAGAGGTGGTCTATCACGCGGAAGATACTCTTCTCGTTGCCTGGAATGATGCGGGAGCTGAGGACAACCGTGTCCCCGGCTTCGATGTGGGCGTGCTTGTGGTTGTCGACGGCGGCTCGGCTCAGCGCGGACATGGGCTCTCCTTGCGTGCCGCTGATGAGGATCATCAACTGCTCCGGGCTGAAGTCGCGCATCTGGCTGGGATTGATAACCAGGCCGGGGGGAATGTCGATGTAGCCGAGGTCCTGCGCAATATCGGTCGAATCCATCATGGAACGGCCGACGATGGCGACTTTGCGGCCATGTTTGCGGGCCAGGTCGAGGGCGATCTTGATGCGGAAGATGGAAGACGAGAAGCAGGTGAAGAAGAGCTTCTTTTTGGTCTGAGAAAAGACTTCGTCGAGGCGGGGAATGACGGCGCGCTCGCTGGGTGTGTAGCCGGAGCGCTCGACGTTGGTTGAATCCTGCAGCAGGGCGAGGACGCCGCGCTTGCCGTATTCGGCGAAGGTGTGCAGGTCGAAGGCGTGGTCGTCGAGCGGGGATAGATCGATTTTGAAGTCGCCGGTGTGGATGACGATGCCGACAGGGGTTTCAATAGCCAGGGCGACGCAATCGACCAGCGAGTGGGTTACGCGAATGGGCTCGATGGTGAAAGGGCCGAGGGTGAACTTATGCTTGGGCTCGATCTCGATGAGTTCGATTTCGTCGAGCAGCTTGTGCTCGTCGAGCTTGCCTTCGACGTAGGCCAGCGTGAACTCGGTGCCGTAGACGGGGACTTTCAGCTCGGAAAGGATCCAGGGCAGTCCGCCGATATGGTCCTCGTGGCCGTGAGTGAGGACGATGGCGCGGACGCAGGCTTTGTTCTCAATGAGGTAGGTGATGTCGGGGACTACGATATCGACGCCGAGCAGCTCTGTCTCGGGGAACATGAGGCCGCCATCGATGACGATAATGTCGTCTTCATAGCGAAGGGCGAGGCAGTTCATACCGAATTCGCCAAGGCCGCCGAGGGGGATGATTTTAAGCTTTTTAGTTTGCATCTGTCATGTTCGATGCTAACACCGGCACCTGCGGTGCGGCAGACGCGCTTGCGCGCTTCGGGTTCCCTGGCTTCCCGGGCTTGTCGGGATGAGCCTGTGGGAAGGATGGGGCGGACCGCTGATATGAGTTACTGGAGAATTGCGAGAGCTTTAATCCTTGGCGGCGTTGGCTATGAGCATCGACTGCAATATCTGGTCGGAGACTTCCCTCACTGCCGAGGGTGAGTGCGCGAGGAATAGCGTGCTGGTCTTGTTGCTTTCGCCGATCGACTTCAGCGTGTCGAAGTACTGCGTTACCAGGACGAGTTGCATCACTTCCTTTGACGTTGCGCCTTCGACGGCCTTCTGGAACTGCTCGACCGAGGCCTGCAGGCCTTCAATGATCGCCTTGCGCTGATTGGCGATGCCCTGGCCCTGCAGCGCCTTGCTTTCGGCTTCGGCTTCAGCTTTTTTGACTACGAGAATCTTTTCGGCTTCGCCGCGGGCGTTGGCGGCTACTTGCTCGCGTTGTGCCGCGTTGATGTCGTTCATGGCGGACTTGACCTTTTCGTCGGGAACGATATCGGTGACCAGCACGTTGACGATCTCGTAGCCGTAGCCCGCCATATCGGCGTCCAGTTCCTGTTTGACGGCGGCGGCGATGGATGACTGCGAGGCGAAGACCTCATCGAGCGTCATGCTGGGGACGTGGCCCAGGATGACCTGTTCGACGTAGGACTTGATCTGGGCAACAGGGTCGGAAAGTTTGTAGTAGGCATCGTAAACTTTTTCCGGACGGACGCGGTTTTGCACCGAAATGGGGATGGTGACGAAGACGTTGTCTTTGGTCTTGGTCTCCATGGTGAGCGAGATCTGGTTGACGCGCAGACTGACCAGGCCGGCAACGCTGTCCAAATAGGGCGTCTTCCAGTTCAGTCCCGCCTCGGCAATGCGCAGAAATTTGCCGAAACGGGTGACGACGGCTACCTGCGCCGTGTTGACGGTAAAGAAACTGCCGAGGATGAAAGTGAGAACGATCAGGCCCGCAATGGCAAGAATTACAAGAATGGCGACGTCCATTTGGATCCCCCCGCTGCATTGATTGGATGCTCGGGGCGATTATACATAGGGGGCGCGCATGGGGGACGCTAGCCGGCGAGTTAGAGAGTCGTCAAATCAGCGGGATTGCATTCCCTGGTCTCAAAAGCAAGACCAGGGGCGCCCAGCCACCTGCGGTGGGGCAGACGCGCTTGCGCGCCAGGGGGTGCGTGGCTTCCCACTCTAAAAGAAGCAGGTACTTCGACTCCGCTGAAGTGCGCTTCGCTCAGGACGACAGGTTTGTTCTTGATATGAACTTTGACTCAGGCCATTAGCGCTGAACGTTGGCGTAATAGCCGCTGGTGGTGCGGACTGTTGTGTCGGGTTTGTTCACTTGCACATGCAACTCGTGGTACTCATCGGTGTGGTCGGCGGGCGGGGCGTCAAAGGTGAGCGTGTAGTAAGCATTGGCATCGCGGACGGCGTTGTTGATCTCGCCTTTGATATCCATGCCCGTGGTCTGCACCGTGCCACCTGAGTGGACCGCAAGGACTTGGAGCGCGAGGTCTCCGTACTCCGCTTTGTTGGGGTTTGGGATGCCCTTGAGGTAGTTCTCGTAGAAGAAGGGGTTGCTTCTTCCAAGAGAGAATGGATCGAGTGTGTAAAGGACCAGGTGCGCCTTACGCAGTCCGTTGGTGAATTCCACTACGGAGTTGAACGTCGTTTTCCGCTGCTTATCGCTGGCTTCGAGACCGGCCCTCGCAAACAAGGCCCAGCCGGGACTGATGAAGAAGGCGAGTTTGCGGCCGGGTTGAGTGGCCTCGAATGCGGTGAGTTGGCCGAGCTGGTTGAGAGACCATTCCAACCGTTCGGCAGCACCGTAGAACCCCGCACTCCTGCCGATCGCGCGCAAATCGGTGTCGGATTTGTTGAGGACGCCAAGCAGGACACTGCCGTCGGTGGTGGAACCTTTCTCAATCTGGATGCCCTTCTCGGTGAATATGGCGATGGAAGTCGGATGCGCGAGGCGTCCGCCATCCTGTTGAAGGAACTCGCCTAGCTGCTCGCGCTCCCTGGCGACCACCTCGAAACCGGTATTGATCATGTCGATGACAATCACAATATGGACCGGATCGACCGTGGAACTGCGTGGATCGACTTCACGAAAGCTCACGATATTTCGCGGCTGCTTGTTATCCAGCAGCGAGAAGTCTTCCTGTTTCAGGCCGTTGACGTGATGACCCAGCTTGTCATTCACTTCAACGTCGATGGAGATGCGATTGGAGTCCGGTGAAGGGATTTCGGCTGCCTGGGATGACGGCGCGACAGCAGGGGCGGCGGTCTGCGCAGGGGAGCATACGGTTGCGGCCGCAAAGAGCGCTATGGAGAAGGAGACGGGGAAAGCGATGCGACGGATTGCTGTCCAACTCGATTGCATGAAGCTTCCTTTGTAAAGCGGAATGGTCCCAACCGGAGCGTGGAAAATGCCATTTCTTTGACTATCTTAGAATGCGTCTGGTTATTGGATATGGGGAAAATGGACCTGTCTCCTTAAGGGGTGCATTCCCTCGGCGGCTAAAGCCGGGGGCTGAGGGCGCTGGTAACGTACGGGATGAATCCCGTACCCTTCAAACGCACGAACCCTCAGATGCACGAACCTTTAGATACACGAACCTTCAAATGCACGAACATTTAGATACACGAACCATCAGATACACGAACCATCGGATAGTTGAATTTGATAGGCAGGGTTTTGAGAATTGGAGGCGAGTGCGATTACTCGCTGGGGAAGCGGACGCCAAGGGCCGTCCGGGCCTCTTCGAGAAGCCGCGCCATGGAAAGCGAAAGCGAGTGCGGAATTTCGGGACTTTCGCGCAGACCGGCGCGGATCAGATCGCAGTAGTGGGAGGTCTCGTAGTTGAATCCGCCGGCGGTGTAGGGCTCGTGGAGTTCAACGATACGGCGATCGAGATAGTGAATGGTGGCGCGGGTGGGGTTCCACCAGTTGGCATGCATTCGGACGTAACCGCGCGGTGCGGAGAGCATAGCGTCGCCGTGGCTGAGCAGGTCAAGACCGGTGTGGAGTTGCGCCATTCCGCGTTCGTGCTCGGAATGGATGAGGGCGAAGGAGTCGACACCGGCAGGGTTGAGTCGGCCGAGGGTGTGGACGCGAATCAAGGCCCCAAGCCAATCGAGGGCGAGAAAAGCTTCATAAGGGCCGATGCCCATGATGCCGCCGCCACCGAGTTCTGGGAAGTGCAGCGGGTAATCAGGGGAAAGGCTTGAGTCGCAATGGCCGGCGCGGACGAAGCCGATGGGGCCTATGGGGTCGTCGGCCAGATGCCGGCGAAGGCGCTGGTAAAGGGGGAAAAACGGCGGCTTCATGGCCTCCATGAAGAGGCGGTCGTGTTGGGCGGCGGCTTTCAGAATTTGCTCGAGTTGGCGAACGTTCAAGGCGGCGGGCTTCTCGCAGAGAACGTGCTTGCCGGCGGCCATGGCCTGGATGCAAAGGCCGGCGTGAGTGTCAGGGTGGGTGGCGACGTAGACTGCGTCGATCTCGGTGGCGAGGAACTCGTGGAGAGATGCTGAGTTTTGGGGGATGGCGAATTTTTCGGCGAAGGCAAGAGCGCGGTCGGGGTTGCGGCCCCAGACGGCGTACAAGGTCGAATTGGGAACGGCGGTCAGTCCGTGGGCAAATCGGGCGGCGGCGCGGCCTGGGCCGATGATGCCCCAGCGAATGAGTTGTGAGGATTCCTGCACTTGCGGAAGATTCATCTGGCTACAGGCTAACGCTTTGACCCTTCATTCCGCTTCGTCCTTCTTGGGTTCGCTGAGGGCTATCTTGTTTCCAAATGGATCGGGGAGGTTAGCGTAACAAGTCTTCGAGGGTTGTGGACAGGTCGGTTTTTTCGTCGCGGTATTTGACGATGACGGGGGCGTAGAGGCTTAGACCCCATTCCTGCCCTTTACCCTTGCTGACGGCGCGGGAGCCGGGGACGACAACCGCGTTTTCGGGGATGATGAGGGGCAACTCGGCGGTGGCGCGAAGAATTGTTCCATTCACCAGGTCGAAGACGGGAGTGCCGCGGGTGAGGATAGTCCCGGCAGCCAGGACCGCGCCTTTGCGCACGATGGTCCCTTCATAGACGCCTGAGTTTCCGCCGACTAATACGTCGTCTTCAATGACCACGGGGCTGGCGTTGATGGGCTCGAGAACGCCGCCGATCTGCGCCGCTGCGCTAAGGTGAACGCGCTTGCCGATCTGCGCGCAGGAACCGACCAGCGCGTGGGAGTCGACCATGGTCCCTTCGTCGACATAAGAGCCGGTATTGATGTACATCGGCGGGGCGCAAACAACGCCGCGGGCGACGTATGCTCCTGCGCGGATGGCGGACCCCCCGGTGACCACGCGAATGCCGTCGGCTGGGGTGAAAAAACGAGCTGGAAAGGTGTTCTTATCGACGAATGAGAGCCCGGACGCCGCGAATCCGCCGGCAGGGAACTCTTCGAGCCCGCCGAGCCGGAAGCCGAGCAGGATGCCCTGTTTGACCCAGGTGTTGACGCGCCAGCCGGTGGGTGCGGCCGGGTCGGGCGAGGCGGAACGGAGTTGGCCGGACTCAAGCGCGCCTCGGAGGGCCAGGAAGGCCGTCATGGCGTCAGGATCGGAGTTGGCGGTCGCGCCGGCAGAAAAATGGCGTTCAATTGACTCTTGAAGAGTAGTAAAGGGCATGGCAGATTCGATTTTAGCTGACAGACGACAGCCAAAAACCAAAACGCTGCCTCCGTCAATTGGCCGGTGGGTGAATTTGCTTTATTTTTGCGTGGCCATTCATACGCATTGGTTTGAGTTTGAAAGAGTTGTTACCGGCGGGGATCATAACCATCGGGACTGGCGTTCGATCCGGCCGGGTATGGAAGTTTTTCGATTCCAGCCACGCGCATAGGCGGGGATCGTTAATCTCCGGCTGGTCCTGCCAGAATCCAGGCGCTAAACCGCACTGAATCTGGAGATGGTCCAGTTGCAACTCGATGACGGAAATGTCTTTTGGAAAATAACGGCGGGCGTTCGTAGTGCCCACGTGAAGCCCGGTCAAACCGCGACCCTTGCTTTGTGTTCTGACTACCATCGAAGCCTGCTCTTCAACACCGGATGAAGCCAGTCTAGGGAGCCAAGGTCCAGGGCAACCTCTGCTGTCTGTGGGAAGCCGCAATGCGGATTCCGAAATTGAAACAAACCAACAGGGAAGTCCAAATTGGGACGATAGTGCGCTCCCCCTGCTCCTTAATATCAAGACCGTTCAATCTATCGGGTTTTGCTCAACAAAGTTCCAATAGAGAGATGCGGGGAAGGCGATGGGGGTTTCTTGGACCGATGTTTTCAGTGCATATTCTTTGATTTTGTATCGAATTGAAACGACGACAAAAGCTCTTGCAATGAAGGAAACAATCACGCCGCAAGGTCTGATCGTAAGGCACCGCAGGTTCGCGGCGACAGCATTAACCCGAGCTAATTGGCTGCCGGAATCGCTTCATCGAGAGCCTCGGCGACTTGTTGTTGCTGATTCGCGGTAATCCGGTTGAAGAAGGGCAGCGCGAGGGTGCGGCGCGCGATGGCTTCGGTGATGGGCAGTGAAAGCGAGCGCGCACGGGTGTGGTCGCGCCAGGCTGGCTGCAGATGGATGGGGGCGAAATAGCGTCCGGTGGCGATTCCGTGCATGGCGAGAGCGGCACGAACGCGATCGCGGTCGATGTCCTCGGGCAGACGGACAACGTAAACAAACCAGCTGATGGTGCGCCGAGGAAGGCTGAGGGGTGGCAACTCAAGCGCAGGAATGTTTCTCAATAGTGCGTTGTAGCGCTCGGCGGCGGCTCGACGCAGAGCCAGCATTTCTTCGATCCTGCCGAGCTGAACGCGGCCCAAGGCGCAGGCCAGGTCGGAGAGCCGGTAGTTATAGCCGTGCTCGGCGTGGTCGAGCCAGTCGGTCCCGCCGCGGCCCTGGTTGCGCAGGCTGCGCAGGCGCGCGGCGTGTGTTGGATCGCGCGCGAGGACTGCGCCGCCTTCGCCTGTTGTGAGCTGCTTGTTGGGGTAAAAACCGAAGACGGAGAGGACGCCAAAGCTGCCGACACGTTGGGCATTCGGACCGTATTGGGCGCCGATGGCCTCGCAGGCGTCTTCCACGATAACCAGATTGTGACGGCGGGCGATGGCTTGCAGTTCGTCCATATCGGCGGGCACACCAAAAGTGTGAACGACGAGCAGGGCGCGGGTGCGGGAAGTGATGGCGCGTTCTACGGCTGCAGGATCGAGGTTGAGACTGATGGGGTCGATCTCCGCAAAGACCGGCGTGGCGCAGACCTGGAGGATGGCGTTGGCCACGGCGATAAAGGCGAACGAAGGGACGATTACCTCGTCGCCTAATCCGATGCCGAGAGTGAGCAGGGCGAGGTGAAGGCCGGCGGTGCCGGAGCTTACGGCTACGGCTTGAGGGACCGAATGGTATGAAGCAAGTGCGGCTTCAAAGGCCGGCAGTTCGGGGCCGAGGCTTAGATGCGGGGTGCGGAGGACCGCTGTGACAGCATCGATTTCGACTTGGGTAATGTCGGGGGCGCTGAGTGGAATGCGAACGGTCATGGCAGTTCGGCACCGGGATTTTTAGCCAACGCCGCCTTGGCATCTTTCAATGTGGCTGCCAGCTTCTGAATATCCGGGTCTTCCCAGTCTCGCTCTTTGCAGACTTCTAAAATCTGTGCTGCCGCATCCATCGATTGATGGGTAAGTTCGCGAACACGCGCATGAAGCGATCCAACCAACTGGTCGGCGGAGGCGTTGTGCCAGATGAATTCCAGGTCGACCGCTCCTTCTTCCGCCGATGACACGTCGATTGAATACGGATTGTGATAAAAGCGGACGCGCTCGTAGTTCCGTTTGCCGGACAGAATCTTCACGATTGCTTCAAGCCACACGCAGATAAAGGCGACTACCAGATCGGTGTACCACGCTGAAGGAAAGGCCTGATCTCCGATGAAGAAGCAGATATGGCCAAAAATTGTACCCCTCTTGGATCGGTCCATTGCAAGAGGATCTACGGAGATCCTGAGTCCGCCGAAGGGCTGTGGAGGCTTGACGGGTAAAGCTTCCACGACAAGGGCAAGCGCTGGTTTTTCCACTGGCTCCGCTGGGCCGGTCTTGACGGGGCGGGCCTCGACTGGGCGGGTCTCTGTTGGGTAGTCATTTTCGGGAAGAGGGGTGGGCTGCTTGATGAGCAGGCTTTCCAGCGAGACAGTGGCCAGCACGTGAGCGATGGTCTTGGCGGCGGTGCTATCGCCGTAAGGGTTGGTCATGCCGCGCAACGATTCGCGAAATTCTGGAAGGAGAGCGCGGCGGATCGCGTTTTGAATTGCGGCAGTTTCGGCGGGAGCGTCGATGATGTTTTTTGCACGCTCGCGTCCCTGTTGCCGCATGCCGACGTTGACAGTGGGTAGCGCGAAGGACGCGGCTTCCATGATTCCGGAAGACGAATTACCGATCATGGCGTCGACCTGGCCGAGGAGGCTCCAGTAGGTAACGGCATCAAGATTAACGAAGATATGAGTGTGGCCCCGCGTGGCCGCAAACGCTCGTGTTCGTTCAATGAGCGCGTAGCTGCCGGCGTCGGAGTTGGGATAGACAAAAATGAGCTGGCCCGGGGCTTCGGCCAACGCGGCAAAAAATGCGTCCGCCTCCTCATTGGTATTTCGAAGGATGGTGACGGGGTGCCAGGCTGCAAGGATGGTCGGCGGAGTTAGCTTGATGCCGAGCCTGGCTTCAAGCGTGGGGCGATCGAGCAAGGCGGAGCGGTGAAGGTGATCGAGTGAGGGCGCGCCGGCATGGTGGACGCGGCCTGGCTCCTCGCCCATGGCGATGACGCGAAGCCGCGCTGTGGGAGTGGACGTGAAGTGAATGTGGGCGAGCTTGGTGAGGGCGTTGCGGACCTGGTCGTCGATGGCTCCTTGCGAGATTTCTCCGCCTTCGATGTGCGCAATGGGAATTCTCAGCGCGAGCGCGACGGACGCGGGTGCAAGCATCTCGTAACGGTCGGCGACGAGGAGCAGCAAGTCTGGACGCCAGGCTGTGAGCGCGTCGGCCAGGCCGAGGATGGCGATGCCGATGGTCTTGGCCATGCCGGTGTCCGTGTCGGAACTGAGCAGGCACTCGATGCGGGCCTGGATGGGGAAGCCGTCGCGCTCGATCTCTTTGAGAGTGGAACCGAATTCGGGCGAGAGATGGGCGCCCAGCGCGAAGACGCCAAGCTCGACATTGGGGTGGGCGGAAAGTTCGCGCAGGGGCCAGTATAGGTGGCTATAGTCGGCGCGCGAGGTGGTGATGACGCCGATGCGGCGCTTGCTGCTCTTGGGGTTCATTTCGAGGCGCTCTGGGGAAGACAAATCACAGATGAAGTATAGAGTGACTGGGCCTTGGGTTGTACGCACGAACGCAAGGTCAGGCTTTGGACCGATGCGGGAGCTTTGCGCGCTCGCATACACTGGAAGGTTACTTGGAGAGTTTGGCGGGTTTCCGCCGGGTCGATTTGGGCTGCAATGAGGAAGAGATTTATGCGAATGATCGGGACTGCGGCACTTGGACTATTCATGATGGCGGCGAGTGCCAAGGGAGCGCCGGCGCGCTTCGATGCCGATGCTATTCGGCTGAATAACCGGGGCGTGGCGCAGATGGGCCAGCAGTTCACAGAGCGCGCGGCAGACTCATTTGCCGCCGCGATGAAAAAGGACCCCAAGTTGGCGCAGGCGGCTATCAACGACGGCATTGCGCTGATGACACTGCAAAAGCTGGACGAAGCTAAAAAGGCATTGCAGTCGGCGATTGCCTTGGATCCGGCAAGCGCGCAGGCATGGTACAACCTGGGGCTGGCGCAGCATGCGGGCAATGAACTGGAAGATGCGCTGAAAAGCTTTGAGCAGGCGGTGAAGATGGATCCGCGGGATGCGGATTCCTATTATTTCGAGGGTGTGTGCCTGGCGGAGATGAAGGAGTTCGACAAGGCCATTGAAGTATTTCAGCAGGCGCTGAAGATCGATCCGCTGCATGCGTCTTCCGAGTTTCAACTGGCGCGCTCGTTGCAGAGGTCGGGGAATACTGTGGGGGCGAAGGAACACTTCAAGCGATTTCAACATTTGACGAGTACCAAGATCGGCGCGCCGATTGGGTTGGCGTATGGGGAGCAGGGGCGCTACTCGACTGTGACGCCGGTGGAAGAGGCGGAAGCGGCATCGAAGGCGATGATTCCGGTGCGGCTGGAAGCACAGCCACTTGTCTCCCAGGTCTCAAATGCGAGATCCTTCGACGGGCTCAGGACAGGCTCTGGGGCACCCGAGGCATGGACTACGACGGGAGGCGCCTGCATGATGGACGCGACCGGCAACGGGCACATGGACCTGGTGCTGATGGTGAATGGTCAGCAGGCGATTCGCGTGTTGCATGCGCATGGCGACGGGACCTTTGAGGAGTGGGACGCAGCAGCGGCGGGGCTCAAGGCTTCAGGGCATGCGGTTGCATGCGCCGTGGGCGACTATGACGGCGATGGGCTTAACGATTTGGCGGTGGCTCTGGACGATGCGGTGCTGCTGTTCCGCAATTTGGGCAAAGGAAAATTCCAGGATGTGACGGCGGAGGCTGGGCTGGTGGCGAAGAATAGGCCTTCGGGAATTACGTTTGTGGATTACGACCACGATGGCGATCTGGATCTGTTTTTGACGGGAACGCCGATTGCCGCTAGTGGCGCGCCGAATGTGCTGTGGCGCAACAACGGCAACAAGACGTTCACCGAATGGACGGAACCTACAGGACTGGGCGGGAATGGGACGACGGCAGCCGCAATTCTCACGGACTTCAATAACGATCGCGCGGTCGATATCGCGGTGACAGGGGATGGGGCTGCACCGCTGATCTACGTGAATCCGCGTGAGGGCAAGTATCCGACGCAGGCTTTGTATGAAGGCGATAAGCTGCCGGCGACGACAGGCATCGCGGTGCTCGATTACAACAAAGACGGCTGGATGGATATTGCTGTTACGCACGCGGGTGCGCCTGGATTGACGCTGTGGCGGAATGTAGAAGGGCCGGAACATGTGGGGCGGAGATTTGAGCGTGTGGTACTCCCATTGAAGGATGCGATACGCGGATGGGGCCTGACGGCCATCGATATAGATAACGATGGATGGATCGATCTGGCGGCAATTGTCGAAACGAATGCCGGTCCGCAGGTGCGCGTGTTTCGCAACCGCGGCGATGGCACGTTTGAAGACGTGAGCCATGCGCTGGGGCTGGATGCTGTGAAGCTGCCGTCCCCGCGTGGCCTGATCGCAGCCGATGTTGACGGAGACGGTGCGCCGGACCTGATTGTGACCCAACTGAATGCGCCGCCTGTGCTGCTGAAAAACATTGGAGCGAATAAAAACCATTTTGCGCGGCTCGATTTGACAGGCTATGCGGACAACAAAACAGCCATCGGCGTGAAGGTGGAGACATTCGCCAATGGCCATTGGCAGAAGTGGGAACTGGCCGGTGCTTCGGGATACCAGACACAGGGGCCGCCGCAGATTCTTGTTGGGCTGGGCGATGGGGATGGCATTGACCTATTGCGAATTCTGTGGCCGACGGGAGTGTTGCAGGATGAGATTGATTTGCCGAAGCTGGTCAATGGGCGCGCGGTGATTGCGATGAAGGAAGCGGATCGTCGCGGGAGTAGCTGTCCAGTGTTGTTTGCGTGGGATGGGCATAAATACAAGCTCGTCACCGATGTGATTGGGGCGGGTGTGGTGGGCCACTGGTTCACCCCGGAGCGGCGGAATATTCCCAACCCTGGCGAGTGGATTAAGGTTGACGGCGCGCAGGTTGAGCCGGTGGATGGGAAGCTGAGCATGCGCTTCATGGAGCCGATGGAGGAAGTGAATTACATAGACCAGTTGCGGCTGGTCGCGGTCGATCATCCGGAAAGTGTCGAGGTCAATCCCGATGAGCGCTTCCTGGACGATCCGCCGTTTGCATCGGGGCGCGTGGTGGCATCGGCGAGCGCGCGGATGCCGGTGGGCGCGTGGGACGGCGAAGGCCGCGATGTACTCGATGCTGTGAGCCGTCGAGATCGTATATTTGCAAGTGGGTTCACCGCAGCGCCGTATGACGGATTTGCGAATTCGCATGCGCTCACGCTGGACCTGGGCGATGTGAACGTGAATGCGCCATTGAAACTTTTGATGACGGGCTATGTGAATTACTTCAGCGCAACTTCGCTCTATGCGGCTTGGCAGGCGGGAATCAAGCCGATTTCGCCGTATGCGGAAGCGCAGTTGCAGGACGGAAGTTGGACGCGCATCGCGGACAACGTTGGATTTCCGGCGGGACTGGAACGGACTATTGTTGTCGATCTGACAGGCAAGCTGCCGGCTGGTGCGCGAAAGATTCGCCTGGTTACGAATCTCGAAATCTATTGGGACCAGGTGCTGATCGATAACAACCAAGATGCGGAAGCGCATACAACGGAAGTGCCGCTGGCATTGGCTACACTGCATTTCCGCGGGTATCCAAAGCAGATCGATCTGGAGAGCGACGGCGACCTGAATTACGACTACGATCGAGTGAGTTTGACCGGGCCGTTCCAGCATCAACGCGGCAACTACACGCGCATGGGCGACGTGACGGAGCTGCTGAAGAGCATCGATGACCGCTACGCGATCTTCGGCAGCGGCGAAGAGATTGCTACTGAATTCGATGGGACGAAGTTGCCCGCACTGCCAGCGCATTGGAAGCGCGACTACTTCTTTTACGCGAATGGATTTGTGAAAGACATGGACTGGTGGGACGCGTCGCCGTTTACCGTGTCGCAACTGCCTTTTCATAAAATGAGTACATACCCATATCCGGCGAGCGAAAGATTTCCTGACGACGCGGGCGCGTTGAATTATCAGTTGAACTGGAACGATCGCTGGGATTCAGGGGAGCCGGTACGGTCGTATCGGTTTAATTATCAAATGATGCATTCGACGCCCGCTGACGATCTTGTCCCGGCGGCAGGATTGGCGGCGAAACAGTGAGCGAAGACGCAAGCGACTTGGTGCTTCAATCCGCAGTGCGGCAACTGGAGCTGCTGAATACGGGTGCAGTCTCTGTAAGTGAGTTGGCCGAGGCGCATGTCGCGCAGATTGAGCGGCTGAATCCGCAACTGAACGCGATTGTCGATTTCAATGCAGACAACGTGCGAGTGCGGGCGCGCATGCACGATGCGTGGGAAGGGCATCGTGAGCGCAGGCCGTTGTTCGGATTGCCGGTCACGGTGAAGTCTTCGATTGCGACGCGGGGATTGAAGTGCGAGATCGGCAGCCTGCTGCACAAGGGCGAGGTTCCTGCTCATGACGCGCTGGTAGTGGCGCGACTTCGCGCCGCGGGGGCGCTGATTCTAGGAACCACGAATTGCCCGGAATTTCTGATGGCCTATGAGACAGATAATCTGCTCCATGGACGGACGAATAGCCCTTGGGACCTGGCCCGGTCGCCGGGCGGATCGAGCGGTGGTGAGTCGGCGGCGATTGCGGTAGGCATGTCGGCGGCGGGGCTGGGAAGCGACAGCGGCGGATCGGTGCGGGTGCCGGCCCATTTCACGGGGATCTGTTCGCTGAAGCCAACGCCGGGCCGCATCCCAGGACGGGGTCATCTGCCGCCTTGTGTGGGCCCGTTCCAAATATTGGGAGCGATAGGGCCTATGGCGCGCACTATGGCCGACGTAACGTTGTTGTTTCGGGTCCTGAGCGGTCAGGACCCTACTGATCCGGCAAGCCCTCCGGTAGCGCTGCGCGAGCCTGGGCTCAATGAATTGCGATCGAATCGAATTGGCGTTTTTGAAGACGACGATCTGGTTCCTGTGACCCCTGAGACGCGCGCAGCGGTGCAGGCGGCAGCGGCGGCGTTGCGCGAGGCTGGGTTTCGCGTGGAGAGGTTCCGGCCGTCAACTCTGGAGTTGTTGCGGCGGTTGTGGTTCAAGTTTTTTGTTCACTGCGGAGCCATGTTCTATGCGCCGGGAATCCGCGGCCGGGAGCAGGAATTGAGCCCCATTTTCAACGAGTTTTTGGGCATTGCCGCAAGTGTTCCGCCGCTTACCGCCGCCGAGTTATTGAACGCCTGGGCAGAACTGGATTTGCTGCGCGCGAAGACGCTGGAAGAGATGCGCAAATTCCCTGTGCTGCTGTGTCCTGTGGCCAGCGTGCCTGCCTTCCGCCATGGGGAGCGGCGTTGGAAAATCGGCGATCGGACTGTCGAGTACCTGGACGCGTGGCGGCATACGCAGTGGTTCAACGCGCTGGCCGCGCCTGCAGCGGTGGTTCCCGTTGGCGCTTCGCCAGAAGGGTTGCCGATCGGAGTGCAGATTGTGGCGCGGCCGTTTGAAGATGAAACTGCGCTGGTAATAGCCGCGGTGGTCGACGCGGCATTTGGGTATCGTGCACCTGCTATGGCGCGTTCGTAAGCCAGGCGGCCTAAGTCAAGTTCATCCATCACAGACATACGTTCAAAACGCAGATAAAAACGAAGGAACAGATGCGATGAGAACGACCGCGCATCTCAACCTTTGGGTGGAGGCGGGGCGCGGTCGATCGCGGTAACCTGAGGCTTCCGCTTCCCCAGAAACGGAGCGCACAGGGTGCGCGATACTTGGCACGAACGATTTGCCGATTCTCCCGATGTTCTGAAGAGCGCACGGCGCGAGCAGACCGTGGTAACGGTGCTCGATCTTCAGATTGGCGGGGCGGAATTCATCACCATGGCGGGGCCTTGCTCGGTGGAAACCGAGTTTCAGTTGATGGCCACGGCCAACCACGTGCGGCGAGCCGGAGCGCGGATCCTTCGCGGCGGCGCCTTCAAGCCGCGCAGTTCCCCCTATGCATTTCAAGGGCACGGGCTGGAAGGACTCAAAATGCTGGCGCGTGCGCGCGAGGAAAGCGGCCTCGCGATCGTGACGGAAGTCATGGACGAGGACGATGTTCCGATGGTGGCCGAATATGCGGACATTCTGCAGATCGGCACGCGCAACATGGAAAACTATTCGCTGCTTGAAGCGGTGGCGCGCAGTCAGCGGCCGGTGCTGCTGAAGCGCGGAATGGCGGCGACGATTGCGGATTGGCTGCGATCCGCGCAGTTGATTCTGGATAACGGCAACCCCAATGTGATTCTCTGCGAACGCGGTATTCGCACTTTTGAAACTGCGACGCGGAATACGTTCGACGTGTCAGCAGTTGCGTTGCTCAAACAGATTTCGCATTTACCCGTGATTGCCGACCCGAGTCATGCGGCTGGGCATCGCGAATTGGTGCCGGCGCTGGCGCGCAGTGCGGTTGCTGCCGGGGCCGACGGACTGCTGGTCGAGGTACATCCGCATCCGGAAAAAGCATGGAGCGATGGTGAGCAGTCGCTCGATTTTGCCGGTTTCGACGCGATGATGTACGGCTTGGAGCCGTGGCTGGAACTGCGCGGTCAGGAGTTGGAACGGCGTGAGGGGATTGGCACTGAACCCATGGAGGCTGTGGGATGAAGCTCACTCTCCGCCTATTGGCGATGCTTCCATTGGCGGTGCTGCTGATTCCTGTTTGCGGTTTTGGGCCTAGCATGCCGCAGAGTGTTAGCGGACTAGCGGATGCGGACATCATTGTCACTGCGGCTCCGCTGTATGCGCCGCTGGCTGCGCTCAAGGGCGGCGAGCGGTTTCCCAAGGGCGCGCGGCTGCTGCTGATTCACGCGGGCCACGTGGAGCCGTTGGCGGCAGGGTTTGCGGCGTCGGCGGACGCAAGTGTTTCTTTCGATGGCGCACGGGTTTTGTTTGCCGGCAAGCAGGCGGCGGGCGATCCGTGGCAGATTTGGGAACTGACGTTGAAGGATCGGTCGCTGCGCAAGCTGATCGCGGGCGATGGCGATGCAATCCGGCCTCTCTATCTTCCCGCGGGACGCTTGGTTTACGCGCGTCACACGGAACATGGATTTAAGTTGGAAGCAGCAGGGAAGGATGTCCCGGACCTGCTCGCTCCGATCGATGTGCAGGCTGGCGCAACGGTGTTGCCGCTGAGCTACTTACCGGGTAGCACGATTCCTAGCGACGTGCTACAGGACGGACGCATCCTGTTTGAAGCTGAATTTCCGCTTGGATCCGGATCGACACCGGAAATGTTTCTGGTTTACTCCGATGGCTCGGGGGTTGAGTCGTACCGCTGCGATCACGGCCGGGCGCGGTGGGGCGGAAAGCAACTGGCATCGGGCGATGTTGTCTTTACACATGGCGGCTCACTGGCGCGATTTACTTCGCCGCTGGCGCATGAGGCTGCGATTGCTGCTCCGCACGCCGAGTATGCGGGTGCGATTGCAGAGACGGCTTCGGGTGCGTGGCTAGTGAGCACGCGTGCTGCGGGCGCAGCGCGCTATTCACTGAAGTCGTGGGAGCCTGGCGAGGAAGCGAAAGCCGGCGCGACGGCGCTGAAAACGGTTCTGGCCGTTGCAGGTGAGGATCTCGTCGAACCTGTGATTGTCGCGCCGCATCAACGTCCCAAGCGCCATCCATCCGGCCTGCACGACTGGAGCTACGCGAACATGATGGCACTGGATGCGCGGCAGTCGCGCGAAGGCGTTTTGAAAATTGCTCCGGCACACGTGCGGATCGAGTCGATGGACGCTAATGGCCGCGCGGTGACGATGGGCACGGCTCCTGTGGAAGCGGATGGCTCGTTTTATGTGCGCACGCCGGCAGACAAGCCGATTCGATTTGCGTTGCTCGATGCGAAGGGCGCGGTGTTGCGCGAAGAGCACGGATGGTTCTGGATTCGTCGTGGCGAACAGCGCTATTGCGTGGGCTGCCATACGGGCCCTGAGCGGTCATCAGACAATCACGTGCCCGCGGTGTTGCTGCGCACGACAACCCCGGTGGATTTGACGGGTGCCAAGTCAGCGTCTGTGGCGAAGACTGCCACACCGGGAGGCAACTGAAATGGTGATTCGTTCTCTTCTTTTGTTCGGAACTGCCTGTCTCCTCGCGCTGCAGAATGCCGCACAAACTCCTGGCGCGCAAGCGCCGTCTGCCCCACCGCGGGTGGCTGGCGCACAGCAGCTGCATGGCGCGCCACAGGTGGTGGCGCCGGTGATTCAGTTTGAAGACGCTAGCGACAAGGCGGGCATCAACTTTACACATAGCTTTGGGTCGCGGCAACTCGGGTCTCTGTTGGAGGGAACGGGCGCGGGATGCGTCTGGTTCGATTACAACAACTCGGGGCTGCCATCGCTCTATGTGGCGAATGGGAGGCCGCTGGACGACTCGATGCACCCGTATCCGCTGAAAGAGAAACCCGTGCCGACGCCGCACAATCATCTTTATCGCAACGAGGGCAACGGGCGATTTACCGATGTTACGGACAAGGCAGGCGTGAATCCGGATATGTATTCGGACGCCGTCGCAGTGGCGGACTACGACAACGACGGCAATGAAGACCTGCTCGTCACCGGTTACGGGAAGGTGATTCTCTACCACAACGATGGCAACGGACACTTCACGGACGTAACGGAGAAGGCCGGGATCAAGGTAGACGGGTGGGCGATCAGTTCGACGTGGCTGGACTACGACAAGGATGGTTGCGTCGATTTGTTTGTGGGGCGCTACGTGAAATTCGATCCGAAGTATCGCGCTTACTATGCTGCGGATAACTACCCTGGCCCACTTGACTACGAGGGCCAGACGAACATGCTGTTCCATAACAACTGCGACGGCACGTTTACCGATGTAACGGAGAAATCGGGGATAGGCGCGTACGTGGGGCGCACGATGGGGGTGACGGCCGCAGACTTCGATGGCGATGGCTGGGACGATATCTATGTTGCCAACGATCGCACAGAGAATTTCCTTTTTCACAACAAGCACGATGGAACATTTGAGGAGATCGGGAACGATTCGGGCACGGCGTTCGGACAGAACGGTGAATCGACTTCATCGATGGGACCGGTGTTTGCGGATCTCGAGGGACGCGGCGTTCTGGATCTGTGGGTGACGGACGGGCACTATAACCGCCTGCTCCGCAACACAGGCAAGCTGACGTTTGAAGACATTGGCGCGGAGACGGGCGTTTCCCAGGTGAATGCGCAGTACGTGAGTTGGGGTACGGGAATTTACGACTTCGACAACGATGGCTTGCTGGACATTTTTATATTTCATGGCGGGCTGATTCATTTGATTCCGCAGGAACACACGCTGTTTCGTGGTATTGGGAATGGGAAGTTCGCCGATGTCTCGCGTGAAGCGGGACCGGTGTTGAGTGAGCGCACGACGGCGCGCGGCGCGTGTTTTGCGGACTACGACAATGACGGCAAGGTGGATGCATTCGCGGTGAATCTCGGCGGACGCGGGACCCTTCTTCACAACGTTTCGACGAACACCGGCCATTGGGTTGCGGTGAAGCTGAAGGGGACAAAGAGCAATCGCGATGGAATCGGCGCGAGGGTTGAAGTGCTGGCCGCGGGCAAGCGATGGACAGCGGAACGGGTGGCTGGATCGGGTTATCTTTCGCAGGACGATGGGCGGCTGCATTTCGGTTTGGGCGCGGCAACTGTGATCGATAAGCTGATTATTCATTGGCCCAGCGGGCGTGAGCAGACGCTTGAGAAGCAGAGTGTGGATAGCGTCCTGACGGTGGAGGAGCCTAAGTGAATCGTCGCAACCAACGCGGAGTTTTGGCAGGGGTAGTGACGAGTTTGTCGCTGCTCGCCTGCGCGTTGTTTGCTTTTGCTATGTGGAATGGGCGCGTTGTTCGCGCCGACGAGGCAGGGCCGTCGATCGAAGGAGTGAATTACGCATCGCCGCTTGAGGTTCTGCTGTCGCCGGATGGCTTGCGGCTCTTTGTGTTGTGCCAGACAAGTGACGACATCCGAGTGCTGGATGCGGCCAGCTATGCGTTGATCAAGAAGATTCAGGTCGGACACCTGCCGCGGGGATTTGCGTTCTCACCGGATGGTTCGCGGCTGTTCGTAACTAACTCGTGGGACGATACAATTTCGGTGATCGACACGAAAGCGCTTGAGGTGGTGGCCACGTGGCCAGTTGGCTCGGAGCCATCGAGTGTGGTGGAAGATCGCGAGGGTAAGCGGCTGTTTGTCGCCAACCGCATCAGCAACGACGTGGCCGTGCTGGATGCGGAGACGGGCGCGGAAGAGAAGCGGCTGCTGGCCGGGCGCGGTGCGAGTTACCTTACACTTTCGCCGGATGGAACGAAGATTTTCGCGACGCATGTGTATCCGAATCCGACGCCGTATCGGACAGCGCCGGAATCTGAAATTACCGTCATCGATGTGAAGCGTGCGGTGGTGGTGGATCGCATGCCGCTTCATGCAATTGCCGGTGTATTTCATACGGCATTTTCCGCGGATGGCCGGTTGGGCGTCGCCGCTGAGTATCATCCCAAGAATCTCGTGACGCTGGCGCACCTGGAACACGGCGGAGCATTCGAAGACACGATTACGGTTTTCGGCGCGGATGTAGGTAAGTCGGTTGAAGTCCCGCTGGATGAACTGGAGCGTTACGCCTCACAGCCGTTCGGTGTGGCGATCGCACCCGACAAGTCGCGGATATATGCGACCAGCGGCGGTTCGGAGATGGTGACAGTGATCGACGTTCCACGATTGCTGCTTTACATCCACGCTCACCCCGCAGGTTTTGTGCAGGATCTTTCCGCCAGCGCGAATTATGTTGTGACGCGCATCGGAGTGGGGCTGAATCCGCGCGGACTGACAATCAGCAGGGACGGGCACAGGCTGTTTGTCGCCAACCGGCTCGATGACACGATCAGCGTCATCGATACGCGCACCAACAAAGTGACCGCGACGATCAAGCTGGATGGTCCGAAGACGGTCTCTGCGCTACGCCACGGGGAACAGACTTTCTATACCGCCCGCTATTCGTTTCAAGGGCAGATCGGCTGCGCGAACTGCCACATTGACTCCACCTTCGACGGCATCACCTGGAACCTGGAGCCGGACGGGTTCGGCCGCAACACGGTGGACAATAAGCTCCTCGAAGGTGTGAAGGATACAGAGCCGTATAAGTGGACCGGGACGAATCCGAACATACCGACGGAGTGCGGGCCGCGGACAGAGAAGTATTTCTGGCGCTCGGAGAATTACGACAACCTGACGCTTGCCGATCTTGCGATTTACGTTCGCAGTCTTGAGCCGCGGCCCAATCGGTGGCGGTTAGCGGGTGCCGAACTTACGCCGGCGCAGGAACGAGGCAAGGCGATCTTCGAGCGGAAGGTGGACAAGTTTGGCAAGCCGATCTCTGAGTACAACCGCTGTGTGTATTGCCATAGCGGGCCCAAAGGAACAAATCAGAAACTGTTCAATGTGGGGACGCATCGAGCGCTCGACAACCCAGGCCTGCTGAAGACTGCGCCGCTGACAAATGTCGCACTTACTTCTCCTTATCTGCACGATGGGTCGGCGCGGACGCTGGAAGAGATTTGGACAGTCTATAACCCGGACGACAAGCACGGGCGAACGAACGACCTGACCAAGGATGAACTCAACGACCTGATTGAGTATTTGAGGACGCGATGAAGAAGTCCCTTAAATTCGAGTTGCTGTTGATCGCCGCGCTGATGGGGGTTGGCGCTCTTGCAGTCGCCGCGCCAGCTGCGTCTGTTGCACCTCATGTGCCGCAGATGCCCCAATTCAAATTTGAGAATTTCACTACCGCGAACGGGCTGCCGAATAATCACGTGTTCGCGGTGCTGGTGGATGGCGATCGGGTGTGGGCGGGAACTGAGGACGGCCTGGCGGTCTACGAGAATCACGCTTGGAAGACCTACACGACAAAGGATGGCCTGGCACACCGCGCGGTGCTCTCGCTGGCGCTGGACAAGCGCACCGGCGACGTGTGGGCGGGGACAATGGCGGGACTGAGCCGCATCTCCGGCGGGCGCATCGACAGTTTCACGCAACTGAATTCCGGACTGAGCAACGACGTCGTGTACGGCGTGAGTGTGGAAGGCGGGAACGTCTGGGTGGCGACGGCCGCAGGCGGTTGCCGCCTCGATCTGCGCACCGGGCAATGGACGCTTTACAACGAGCGCAACACGCCCATGGCTGAGATATGGGCGTACGCGGTTTCGGCGACCCCGACCAAGGTGTACTACGGCATTTGGGGCAGCGGGGTTCTCGAGTACGATCAGAAGACGGGGCGCTGGGACAAGTACGACGATCCTGACGGCGAAAACGAGATGGTGCTGTTCAAGGATCAGGGCCTGATTCACGAGATTGTCACTTCGGTGAGTTATGTGGACAATATTCTTTGGGCTGCAACGTACTTTGGGGCGAGCCGGTACGACGGGCGGTACTGGCACAACTTTCTTACAAAAGACAGCGGGCTTCCCTCGAACTTTATTAATTCGATCAAGGGCCTGGACGGCAAGCGCGCCTGGTTCGGCACGGACAAGGGGCTGGCTTACTACGACGGGGTGAATTGGGCTGTCTATCGCTCATCGCTCAAGGATGGCAAGCCGGAGATGACGGTGCGCGACGCCGCGGGGAACATTACGCCAATCGCAGTGATGACCGCGCCGGCACACAACTATGTACTTGGGGTCGATTTTGAAGGCGACGATATATGGGTTGCAACCGCCAAGGGGCTGAGTCATGGGATACGAGAAAAACAATGAGGAGAAAGACATGAGTGCATTTGCAGATATTCTTGAGGCTATTGCGCACGCACCAATTGAAAAGCGCGCCATGACGAACTACGGCGTGCTCAACGAAGCGTACGCGTATGAGAAGCCGAGTTCCTTCTCGCGCGGAATGCGGATCGATATCGGCGGCGTCGTGATTCTGCTGATTTCGGGCACGGCGTCGATCGATGAGAACGGCGTCAGTGTACACATCGGCGATTTTCCCGCGCAGTTGCGGCGGACCTTCGATAACATCACGGGCCTGCTGGAGAGCGAAGGCGCGACCTGGCACGACATTGTGCGCACCAGTTGCTACCTGCGCGACATCGATCGCGACTACGACGTGTTCAACGCGGGCCGCACGGCATTCTTCAAGGAACAAGGGCTCGACCCGCTTCCTGCTTCAACAGGAATTCAAGCGCATCTTTGCCGGCCGGAGCTGCTGATCGAGATTGAAGCAATCGCAATGTTCAGGACGGACAAGAAGGAAGAAAGCAAGGGGTAGTTGGAATGCGTACGGGCAAGTGGGTGGTTGCGGTCTGCACAGTCGGTATGGTCTTCGCTGCGAACGTTGCGGCACAGAGCGCGAAGACCTGTGAGTGCGGAGCGCATCCGCCGGGACCGCCGAAAGATCGAGTGGTTACACCGTATGCGGGCGAGCCTGCCGACCTGAGCCCCTATGCGAAGTTTGCCGCGCCTTACGACTTGAACTATACGCATCCCAATATTTACTCCGGGGCGGGGCGCGACATTCCCGAACCCAAGAACCTGACAGAAGTGCGCATCGGTTTCTTTGGGCCTGTGGCGCCGAATCCGGAGTCGGTGTTTGGCGTACGGATGCTCCACGGGGCGCAACTGGCGGTGGAAGAGGCCAATGCGCGCGGAGGCTTCGGAGGCAAGCCCTTCAAGCTGATGGAGCACAACGACTACGACAACTGGCAGGCGAAGACCGTGTACGGCGACGACCGGCCAACCGACCCGACAATCTGGGGATCGGCGTCGAACGAAGTTGTGAAGATGGTGTACGACGATCAGGATTGGGCGATCTTCGGCTCCATCAGTTCCGAGTCGACACATATCGCATTGCGCGTGGCGTTGCGGGCCGAGATTCCGATTGTCAATTCGGCTTCGACGGATCCCACGATTCCCGAGACATATATTCCGTGGTACTTCACCGATCTTCAGGACGACCGGGTGCAGAGCCTGACACTGGCGCGGCGCATCTACACGGAACTTGGGATGAAGCGCGTAGCAATCTTGAGAATCAACAATCGCTATGGGCGTTTCGGTGTGCCTAAATTTCGGGATGCTTCGCGGCGGTTGGGACACCCGGTGGTGATCGAGCAGAAATATCTCCCCGGCGATACGGATTTTTCGAAGCAGTTGCAGGTAATTAAATCGTCGCGGGCTGATGCAATTGTGCTGTGGGCGGACGAGACGCAGGCTGCGGGAATTCTGAAGCAGATGCGGGTGGCAGGGATGAAGCAGCGGGTCTTTGGCGCGTATCGCACGCTGGGTCCGAAGCTGTTGGCAGAGGCAGGTGACGCGGGGGAGGGGTTTGAGGCTGTGTTCCCGTACGATCCCACACGCAGCGATCCGCGCTGGCTGGAATTCAATCAGCGGTTTGAAAACCGGTTTCACGAGAAGCCGGAGCAGTTTGCCTCACTTGCTTTTGACGCAATGAACGCGCTGCTGGATTCGATCTGCAAAGCAGGTTTGAATCGGGCGCGAATTCACGATGCGCTGGCCAATATCGAACAATACGATGGCGTGACCGGGCACATGGTCTTCGATCCGAATCAGAAGAATGTTTCGCCGCTCTACCTGGCAACCGTGCACAACGGTGCGATCAGCTACCGGGTTGAAACCATGGAAAAGCAGCAGGTCAGCGAGTCAGCGAGTCCGGCACCTACGGTGGAGCAGACGGCACCTCTGCGGCCCAATGACTCATTGGCTCAAGTCCCCTATGCGCGGGTGGGCGAGGACGGAGTGCAATACTCCGGACCGCACCTGGCTGACGTTCCTGCCGGGCCACTCTATCTTGTGCTGTTTGGACCGAAAGCAGCCGAGATTGCCGCGTCGCCGGAGGTTCAGGCGGAGTTGGCATCTAACGCAACAGAAGGCCGCCCGTGGAAGCTGCTGCCAGTGGAGAGCGGGCAGAACTGGGGCGCAGCCTCAACCGCGCTGGTTCACGCGCTCATGGACCAACATGCGCTGGCAATGGTGGCGCTGGATCGCGATGCAAGCCACCTGGCCGAGCAACTGGCGCTCAAGACCCTCGTTCCTGTGGTCGCGCTGAGCGGCGATAAGGCGCTTACTTCGACCAACGTTCCGTGGATATTCAGGCTGGGTGCCGAGACCACTCCGGCGGCGGCGGTGAGGCTGTTGGAAACGGCAGCGGCACGTAGCGGAGCTAATTCTGAGAGGCTGAGGGATGTCCTGGCCTCGGGAGAGCGGTTGTCCGGAATTGCGTTCCTGCCGACCGGGGAGCCGCGTGTGCAGTAGTGTCCTCGCCGGCACTTGGATTCGCTTGCGCAGCGGCGACACACTGGTTAAAGTTGCACCTGAAGGAAACCAATGAAGAATCCGAAGATATTGATATTTGGCCGGGTTGGCCAGGTGGGTTGGGAACTGCGCCATAAGCTGGCATGCCTGGGCCAGGTTGCCAACGTAGACTACCCTGAGGTCGATTTTTCCAAGCCGGATACGGTTCGCGAAGTGATTCGGGCTGCCGAGCCCACGGTCATTGTGAATGCTGCGGCGTATACCGCGGTGGATAAGGCTGAGGCGTCGCCTGAACCTGCCTGGGCGATCAACGCATCAGGGCCGGGCGTGATTGCCGAGGAAGCCAAGCGGCTTGACGCCCTGATGGTGCACTACTCCACGGATTATGTCTACGACGGCAGCAAGGTTGGGCCGTGGGTCGAGACGGATGCGCCGAATCCTCTGAATGTTTATGGGGAGACAAAACTGGCCGGGGACCGCGCGATCGAAGCGGTGGGCGGCGACTACCTGATACTGCGCACAAGCTGGGTATACGGGGCGCGGGGCGGCAATTTTCTGCTGACCATGCTGCGGATGGCCAAGGAGCGGCCGGAGTTGCGGATTGTGGACGACCAGACCGGCAGCCCTACCACCAGCGAATGCATTGCGCAGGCAACGGCCAATATTCTTTCGCAGGTGCTTGCGCCGGCCGGGGGCGGGCTTGCCGGGCGGAGTGGCGTTTATCACCTGACCTCTGCCGGCCAGACGACCTGGTTTGGGTTTGCGAAGGCGTTCTTGAGCAAACAGTCAGCTTGTCCCAGGCTGATTCCGATCCCAGCCAGCGAGTATCCGGTTCCAGCCAGACGGCCTGTGAATTCTGTTCTGTCGTGCGAGCGGCTGGCTGAGACTTTTGGTGTGCGGATGCCGGCCTGGGAGGAAGCGCTGGACCTGGTGCTGCAGACGCTTGCAGAGGGCACTGCGCGGGGATGAGTTCGCAGTCAAAGCGGCGTATGAGAACAGAAGCAAGACAGCGGCAAGAGTTCCACGAGGCTGTTTTTCCTCGAATCAGGGACACTCTGCCGCTGTCTGCTTTAAAGCTTTCGCTGGTTGGAAAGCCCGCACTTCTGAGGTCTTCCCAAGCCCCGTGCTTGTATCCATAGGATGCGGGAGAAGGCATTGGATTGGCTGTGACGGAAAGCACTGCGTGCGGTGAGTTCGAATTTGCTGTTTCCCGATTTGGGCGGGAGCATGAGTTTGTCTCCCGGAAAAGCAACAGGGGCAGCCCGAGTTTCGGACTGCCCCTGTTGCTTTAGCCGAACCCGAGGGTTTGCGGGTTAGGGGAGGTAGTAGCGCAGAGAGGTCCAGAACATGTTGTCGATGCCTTTGGCCCCGAGGCCTGAAGCACCGGACCAACCCTCACGCACGGAGTAGCCGTATTGGAAGCCCTGGCGGAAGCGGCCGCGGTCTCCCTTGTAGATGTCATACCACCAGCCGCCGGTGACTTCCTGCACGTCGCGGGATTGCGCGCCGCAGGAGCCGCCAGGGTAATAGCCGGTGGAGCTGCCGCTGAAGCCGGGATTTGCCACAACTCCGCAGGCGGAGTTGCTTAGCAGGCGCGAGCCGTATCCCAAAGCTGCGGCGGAAGGAGCCTTCCAGGTGCCGCCCCAGACGCCGGTTGCACTTTGCGCGGCGCTGGGAGCGCCGAGTGTGGTGGCGGTGGAGTTGGCGGAGTCGGCACGGCCGGCATAGTCGCCGCCGTAGTTCAGGTAGAGGACGAGGCGCGGGTTGGGTGTGATTTCGGCGGTGAACAGGCCGGAGACGTTCTCCATGCGGGCAAATGCACCGTAGCTGTTGGCGGTAAGGTCGGAAAGCGTAGTGTCGCCGTAACGGCCGACGCCCTGTCCCCAGAGGCCCTTGACGCCGAAGGTGAATTTGTCGGCGATGATGGGAACGCGGAGGCTGCCGCCAATGCCGCCCAGAATGGCCCTATCTTCGTAAGCGCCGGCGGAGCTAAGTGCAGGTGCAACAGTCAGGCCGCTAACGATGTCCTTCAGGCCACCGTAGAGGTTGCTGTTGGTGGTTTCACCGGGGTAGACGGTCTCCTGAGCTGTGCCGAAGATCCCAAAGATTTCGTAATGGCCCCAGCCCGGATCAAGCGCGATCTTGGCGAGGACATCGGGTGCGGTGTTGAAGGAGATGTTGGTGACGTTGGCGCAGGAGTTGACGGTCTTGTATACGGGAACCGCAATGTTGACGGTGGCGCCTGCGGAGTCTGTCTGTTTCTGATTGGTGTAGTTGACGATCGAAGTGGAGGGCGAGCAGGCACTGATGGTGGCGTTATAAGCGCCGCCATTGTTGCCCGCGCTGCCAAGCACTGCGTAGGGCGTGTCGCCGGCGATCGAAGCGGTGTAGAGCAGCTGCGGATTCTCAGCAGAGATACCGAATGCAACCTTGTCGAAGCTCTTGACGACGCGGAAGCCGTACTGGCGGGTCCAAACGAAGCCGGTGACGTAGTTCGGGTCTATGGTGAGCGGCGTCAGGATATCGGAAGGCTCGTTGGAGATGCCCTTCTTGACCTCCGTTGCCAGGGACCACATCTGGCCGCCAGCAAACTTCCAGTGGCTATTGGTTTCAGCCGAACCCCAAATGACGCGCTGGCGCATGACATAGCTGTTGGACTGGTTGTTGTTGGAACTGGTTCCCGTGCCCAGCCAGTCAGCCTCGTAGTAGCCCTTCAAAGTTCCCCAATTCGTCTTGCCTTCCGCCATAAGAGCAATGCGGGACTGGCGAGCGGTTCCATAGAACTCACTGAGCGAATAAGCGTCGGCGCCCTCGTACGGAAGCGCGCTGAAGGCGGTTGGAATATCGCCGCCGGTGGCCTTGGTACGGTAAACAGTTTCACCCGCGGTGAAGCCGCCAGGAGTAAGGGTGATTCCTTTGTAGTGCAGCGTCATTGGGTGATCGATCGCCTTCTTCATGTTGGCTGTTTCGTCGGAAACAGTGGCAGCCAACGAAGCCTGGTTGCCCTTGAGGTCGGTAACGGTGCTCTCAAGTGTAGTGACGGCCGCGGCATTCGTGGTAACCGCCTGGTTCTCAGCCGAAGCTGCTGCTTCTGCCCGGGCCGCGGCGGCCTGTGCATCGGCAGCCGCCTGCTGCGCGCGTTGGAGTTGTGCATCCTTGTCAGCCAGGCTGTTCTTCAGGCCATCGATCTGGCCCTGCATTTCGTTGCGCAGATGCTGAATCTGCTCTTCCACCGTGGGTGCTGGTGGCGCCTTTGGCCGGACGGCTTTCTTTGTTACGGGATGCTTTTTGGCCGGCGGCGTCGTGGTTTGTGCGCTGGCATTTGCGGACAGGGCAACAAGGCCGACTGCCAAAATAGCCGCGGCAGCGGTATTGAGCTTGAAATTCATTGAGCCTCTCATTTTCCTCTCGAATCAGGTTGAATCGTGGCAGCATTCGCATCGATTGCAAATGCTGTTTGATCCCGCACTGCGGACGGTTTGTACATGAAGCCGGACTGGATCTCGATCTACATGCGGGTAAAACGTGGAAGGCCGCAAAAGTTGCTTGAAATTGAATTCCAATTTGCGGCCTGTTCCGTAGTACAGAGTCGCAGATTTACGTTAATACTTGAATAATTTACGTATTTTTAACATTCAGACGTTCAGTGAACCTTTGTATTTAGAGCATTTCTGGCCCGAACCCAACAAAATGAATCCTCGACAAAGAATAGGCTACAGAAGTTTATTTGTGCAGTCGATACGTCGTCCCAGGTCAGGGAGAAGGGGGAGAGTCAGCAACCCTTTCGAGGAGACTCGCGATTGAACTTGGAAGCTCAGCGGTATTGTGGTCGGTAATTTAAGATACAGCGGAAGTTTTCCAGGTGTGGACGCATGCCGGGGATGGCGCCCCGGCACCCGAATTAGTAGACCCAGCGGGCGGTGAGAATGAGCCCGTGGTTATAGGTGTGAAAGTGGCTGGTGGCGATTTGCATGCCCCCGCCGAAGGCAAGTCCGGGACGCGACTTCGCGTCCGTGGGGTGCAGGGCGCAGCGGCCAATGATGATGCCAGGGGTGACAAATTCCTGGGTCTTGCCGTCGTTTGCGCCGCCTTTATAGTAGGTGGCGTTGCTTTCGAGCTCCGGCCAGAAAAGCTTGCCGATCTTGTATTGCGCAACCGTGTTCCACAGGATCGGGCGACCCGCCGTGTTGACCGCAGGATTTCCGGTAGGCAGGGTCGCCCCAATCGTTGAGACAACGTCGAGCCTGCCGAATCCCTTGCCGCCGCCGAGGTTGGGCTGAACGCTGGGATTGGTGGAGCCGTTTTTCGCCTGACCGGTAGGAAAAGTGGTCAGTGTCCAAAAACTGAGGTCGTAGTTGCCATGCTGAGCATTGCCGGATGCGAGGCGATATTTGGCCAGGAATGAAAAGTCGCCCCAACCGTCAACGGCCGTGCTGTTGTGCTTGATATAGGGTGGCAGATCGACGACGAGTTCGACGTTGGCCCAAGGAATGAAATTGACGCCCTTGCTGTTGTCGATATTCCAGGTGTCAGTGCGTGCAGGAGTAATCTGGCGCACGATGTCTGTGCGCACCACCTGGAAGAGCCCGGTGTACGTAGTGACCAGGGGAACCGGCCACGCGGGCTGTTTCGCCTGGGTAGCGTTGGTGCGGGCCGACCACCAGGCGTAAAAGTTTTCAGAAGGCTTGGGGCTCGAAGGAGCTGCGGTTTCTTGTGCGCGCACACTGACCGAGGCCAGCAGGAGGAGCAGGGAAAGGAGAAGCCTTTTCATGTCGGTCTAATGAGCATGAAGGCCGCGAACGGGATGGGCAACCGCACTTAGAGTGAGGGATTTCTCCATCCCAGGGTGGAGACTCATGCTGTGAGGAACGGTGCTGATCGGGCAAGAATACTCCGCGCCCCGTCCTTTTCACAGTCTCATCGCCAAAAGGATGGGGCGCTACGAACGCAAACCAGCCCATTCTTCCCCGGCGGAATGTGCCGGTATTCACTTTCCCGCACTAAGCAAGTTGGCAAGAATTCGATACGCACCGGGCACCAGTTCCGGAAGCTGCCGATGCAGTGCATACGCCACGTAGATAAACGTCCCTTTTCCTGGGTGGGCGACGACTAGGCCGCCCCGCTGCGGATCCTGCCCAGGGTCGGCAGTTTCAGTCAGCGCGGTATAGGACGAGTCCCAGGATTCGAGGAAGGAATGGCCGCGCTCTTCCACCCAGCCGTCAAAGTCGGCTGTGGTAATGGTGTTGGGCGAGGTCAGCAGCGGATTGGCGGCGTCGAGCAGCTTGACTGGAGCCTGCTCGTCGACCACGCGCTCGGCACGGCCCAACGAGAGTGGAATGGGGGCCGGGAAGTTGGCGCTCTGATAGAGGACGATGAGAGTTCCTCCGCGCTGCACGAACTGGTTGAGCCGCGGTTGGGCGGCAGCGAGCTCTCGGACCGAGGAATAAGCCCGGATTCCCACAACCAGGACGTTCCATGTGGAAAAGTCGGACGAAATTATTTCGGACTTGGTCAAAAGATGCGGCATGACGCCCAATGCTTCAATGGCGTCGGGAACCTCATCGCCCGTGCCCATGATATATCCGACACGCAAGCCGGGCGCCAGCTTGACATCCACCTTCCGTGTAAGCAACTGGGCGGGTTTGTAGAGGTTATATGGGCGCAGACCAGGGTAGCCGACGCTCTGCCAGCCGGTTTGGTAAGCGTGGCCGGCGGCGTGGGCCACGGCTTGAATCGCAATCGGTGTCTGGAGCACATTCGTGCTAGAAGGGACAGCTGCAGGGGTGACAGAGAATTGAATCGGCTCGGTATCTCCCGCAGCGGCAAGGTGGAATGGGGCGGACGCGGGCTGGGCCGTCCAGCCTTCAGGCAGTTTCAGCTCCACGGAGCCGTCCGCAGCCACTTGCGCGTGTACAGTGACCCGAACGGGCAGAGCCGACCCGTCCAGCGGCAGAATGCGGGCTTCGGGATCCATGCGGACGCCAATGGCAGGCGTGACGACCAGAGGCTCGTAGATGCCGCCGGGGCCAAGAACGCGCTGCATGGTCTGGACGACCTTTCCAATGCGAATGGGCAGACCGTCAAAGGTGAACTCCGCCCAGGCGGCCAGCGGCCATGGAGCGAAAGAGCGCTCGCGGTACTCAGCCTGCGTGAGGTCGTAGTAAGGCTGCTCGATGTCAGGGCGGGTGAAGTAGGGCTGCGTGGGCTTGGCGTCGTCTGGGACTTTCAGCTTGAAGATGGCGTCCGAGGAGGAATCTGTGCTGCCGGTGCCGATCGGCACGCCGTCTTGCCATTGGTCGCCGGTCTGGCTGTCGAGCCAGGCCTTCTCGAAGTGCGCTTCCGGCGCCGCGCGAGCTGTATGGATGCGTACGTTGATCTCCTCGCCGGGAGAAACGCTGCGCGGAGTTTCGTCGGGACCATTGCCGCGGAAACCGTTGTCTTCGACTTTGGTCGCGTGAGTGGTGAAGGCAACGAGATCGAGTCCGAGCAAATTCTTGAGGGCGGTCTCGCACTGTTCGACCTTTGCTTCCAGTTCGAAGGAAAGGCTGGTCTTGGCCTGAATCTCCTGCGTGCTCGCAGCGAGCTCTTTCTGCAGTGCTATTATCTGTCGATAAATGGGCGCCAGCTTGTGCGCCGCGGCCGTGCCGGACTCGCCGCGCCGTTCGGATTCGAATTGCTTGAGGCCGATGTCGAGCTGATGAATGCTCTCTTGGATATTTTGCGGCGGATTTGGCCCAAGGAGCCGATCGAGGCCGGAGAAGGAAGTGTTGATGTTGACGCGACTGTTGTGGAAGAGATCGGTATTGGTAGCGACCGCGCCGATCTTCGTTGCTGCTTCCGGAGCGACCGCCCAAAGATGGTAGTAGGTGTTGGCCGGGCCGCTGAACGACGGATTGGCGCCGCCGTTCTGCGACTTTTGCTGCCCCCAGCCTTCGCGCGCAATCTGTGCATAGCTGCGTCCAAGAACAGGGTCACGCGTACCCACTGGCAGCGTCACGTCGGTTGTAGGCACGCCCTTGGTGATCTCTCCCGTGACATAGTTTTTGAATTGCGCCGGTGCCCATTTACTGGTCGCGTAATCGAACATACCCTGATCCGTGACAGGCGCGAACGGAACCATTCCATAGACAGCCAGCGGCTGCCACGGTTGCAGGCCGTCTTTCAACTGCTCGGGAAAGACGTTCGGGTCGGCCGCCGCTTTGAAGACCTCCTGTGCAATCTCGCCTGAAACCTGGTGGTGGCCGTGGCCGTCGGTAATTCCGCCCACAAACGTTGACACAATTACTTGCGGCCGTTCGCGGCGTACGGCCAGCACGGCGTCGTAGAGAACGCGATCGTGTCCCCAACGCGCAAACGCCTCTTCCTGCGTTTTTGAGAAGCCGAAGTCAACTTCGGTGCCCCAAAGCTGCTTGGCGCCGTAGTACTCGCTGGCCTTCAGCAGCTCGTTGGTGCGGATCAGGCCCAGCGCGTCGTAGGTCTCAGCCGACATGGCATTTTGGCCGCCTTCGCCGCGCGTGAGCGTAAGCAGCGTGCAGCGCACACCCAGGCCGCGCGACAAGTAAGTCAACAGCGCTCCGTCTTCATCGTCCGGGTGCGCGACGATCATCATCAGGCTGGCAGTTGTGGAAAGCCTGCGGAGAGACTGCTCCAAAGCTGCCGCGCCGCGGTCTTCCGGCAAGGGAAGGGCAATGCTGCTGGGCTCGGGAAGAGGAACGCCCGCGAGTTCATTGCCGTTGGCAGCGGCTGTTTGCGCTTGTGCGGACAGGCGCACCGAAACGATGCTCGCGAAGAAGAGGCCGGCAAGGGCGGTGCCCGCTGCTGCCCTGAGATGTTTATCGAAGAAAACCATACTTCCCGTCAGTGTACAATCCGGGGAGTGATTAAGGGCTTTCAAGACAGAACCAAATCCGAATCGATGCGCACCAGGTCAGGCCATTTGCGCCTCCGCATCGTTGCGCTTTTACTCCTTTTGCAATGCGGTGGGTTTGCCATTGCGCAGTTTCATCATCGCGCGAAAGCCAGGCCGGCCCCGCCGTCCGCGAGTCTTACATTCATGATGCGGGACGGCACCTGCGTCGATGGCCCCATCTCCAACATCACACCTAAAGCTGTCACAGTTCAGCCGCTCCAAAGAGCGCCCGTCACCATCCAGCGAGGCGATTTGTTCCAGGTTACGCAGGAAGATGCAGTTCTATTCAGCGCGCGCAGCTCGTGGGCGGATGTCGAGGCTGTTCAGTTGTCGCCGCATGAGTCGTTCACAGTGAAGACCCGCAAGGGCCAGTTGATCCAGGGCCGCCCGCTCAGCATTTCCGACAAAGGCTTCGTCTACAAGTGGTTTTTTGGGTTGAAGAAACGCTATACGAAAGACCAGATCGTAGCCGTGGATTATCTGCGCATGAAGCCCGCCTCGCCGGAATTCGATTACTTCACCCAGGAAGCACCGGCGCTGCTTTTCTTTTATCCAGAGTTCTACGATCGCCTCGCAGGGCTTGAGGGTCATGTCCCGGTGCGCCTTTACGATGTGCTGCTGCACGAGGACAACGCGCCTTTGAAATGTGCGCAGCGCTAATCCATTCCCGGCCTAACTTAGAGGACGAGTTTCCTGATGATCGACACATCGACCGGCACAAAGACAGGACTCGAACGCCGCATCGGTCTGCGTTCCGCCGTGCTGTTCAACATGCTGGAGATGATCGGCGTTGGCCCCTTTATCACGCTCCCTCTGGTCATTGCCGCGGCGGGATTCAAGCTGTCAGTTTGGGCCTGGGTGCTGGGCGCGGCCATTGCCGTGGCCGATGGGCTGGTGTGGGCGGAGTTGGGTGCTGCGTTCCCGCGTGCCGGTGGTTCGTACGCGTTTCTGCGGGAGATTTATGGTCCGCAGCGCGCAGGGAACTGGCTGAGCTTTCTCTATGTATGGCAGTTGAGTTTTTCCGCGCCGTTGTCTATTGCTTCAGGGTGCATCGGGCTGTCAAGTTTTCTCGGCGTCTTCTGGCCTGGGATCGAAGCCGCGCCGTTTGCTGCGCTGCCAGGCTTGCACTATGGAAATCTGGTCGCTGCGGCGGTGTGCCTCATGGTCACCTGGATGCTTTATCGCCGCTTGAGCATTGTGACGGGAATGGCATGGGTACTGTTCCTGGGCGTAATGGCGGCGATCGCGGGGGTGATCGTCTCCGGGTTTGCCCACGCTTCGGCGATGGGCGGCTGGCACATGCCCGCGGCACCGGCATTGGGCGGACTGAAAGGCGTGATGGGCGGCCTGGCTCAGGGTACGCTGCTGGCGACCTATTGTTACTGGGGCTACTACAACATTACGTTTCTCGGCAGCGAGGTGAAGCAGCCGGAAAAGACGATTCCGCGCGCGATTCTGCTGTCTGTCTTCTTTGTTGCCGCGTTCTATGTCGCGATGAACCTCGCAGTGTTGCCATCGTTTGGAGGGGCCGCGGCGCATACGTCGGCGAGTTCAATTGTCCGAGTTCAACTCGTGGCTGATATCGCACGAACGGAGTTTGGCGGCTGGGCTGGGTACACGGTTGCCGGCCTTGTCGTCTGGACAGCCTTTGCCAGCGTATTTTCCCTGCTGCTGGGCTATTCGCGCGTGCCCTATGCGGCGGCGCGCGATGGCAACTACTTCCGTTTTCTTGCAGCCGTGCATCCGCGTCATGGCATCCCCCATCGTTCCCTTGTCGCTTTGGGCCTTGTCGCTTCCGCGTTCTGTTTCCTAACGTTGACACAGGCAATTACGCTGCTTGTTATCACACGTATCCTGCTGCAATTCTTCCTGCAGCACGCAGGAGTGATGCTGCTCCGTGTGCAAAGACCGGAACTCGACCGCCCCTTCAAGATGCCGCTCTATCCGCTGCCGCCGCTACTGGCAATGGGTGGATTCGTATTCATGGTGGTGAACCGAGCACACGCGCTTGAAGGATTGGCGGTCGCTGCGGGCATCGGGGTGAGCGGGACTTTGATTTACCTGTACCGCGCGCGGCGAGAAGGGCAATGGCCGTTCGTGGTTGGCGAGTATCGAGAATCTTCTAAGGAGTCAGGCAATGACGGTTTCTGAGTTTGTCCGAGCGCTCAAAATACAGACGAGCGACGCCGCGGTGTTTGGAACGACGGCGACCCTGAATCACCCACCGGGTCGAAAGCCGTCGGAGCGGGATATAAGACTCTCTGAATGGTACAGAGATCTTGCTGATTCTGATCGGAAATCTGTTACGGCAGCGATGAGCGAAGCAGCGGAACTGGCTGTCTTCAGTTTCCTATGTGTACTCGACGGTGTTTCTGCGATAGAAGGCGTCCCCGAAAAAGGGGAGCTGAGGCTGATTTATGCGCAAGATGGGAAGGAAGTCTTGCTGAATGATCCTGCTCATGAACTGTTGCACGATACATACAATTCTCTTTGTCGTGCCTCAGATCCACTACCCCCAGACTGTGCGGAAGGTCGAGCCTATGAGGTCGCTTCAAACGGACAACTGAGAGCGAAGCAAACGCGGGGCGATGGGTTGGATTTGCATGTTATGGCGTCAAATCAGATCGGGTCAGCGGATTCTGAAGCACCGGCTATCGCCTTGCCCAAGAATGAGCACAGAAAGCTATAGGGACTGAATTGATTCCGATGACGGCAGCGCTTTCCAAGGTCTCAGAAGCGAGATCCTTCGACGGGCTCAGGACAGGCCCTGGGGCACCCGAAATTCGAGCAAATCCGGAGCGCAACCTGAAACGTATCTTGTAACGTAGTCCCGCTCAGGGTATCTAATGAATTGAGACCGGGAGTTTCCCCTCACGAGGCAGAATAAATGCAAATCCGAAAGCCCGCTGACGTTTCGTCGTCTGAGATAACACCCCGCAGTGGGTATGAGTGGTACATGGACCGCAGGAAGTTTCTGCGCGGAGCCGTTTCCGGAGTTGTCGCCGCGGGCGCTGCAGCTTTGGGCGCGGAGCGTGTCACCGAGCTATTCGATCCGCGCGTCGGTGCGCTCGCCGGAACCAAGCTGGATACGGTGAAAAGCCCGCTCTCAACCACGGGCGAAGACCTCACCAGCTTGAACGATTTGACCCACTACAACAACTTCTACGAATTCGGCGTGCAGAAGAACGAGCCTGCGATGAATGCCGGCGTACTGCCCACGCGCCCTTGGACAGTGAAGGTCGACGGGAAGGTCAAAACTCCCAAGACCTTCGACATTGAAGCGCTGTTGAAGCTGCGCCCGCTTGAGGATCGCGTCTACCGCCATCGCTGCGTTGAGGCGTGGAGCATGGTGATTCCGTGGGTCGGCTACTCGCTCTCCGAATTCATCAAGCAGTGCGACCCCCTTCCCTCCGCGAAATATGTGCAGTTCATCTCCTACTACGACAAAAAAATAGAGAAGTGGAGTAACAACCAGGCAATCTTCTGGCCTTATTCCGAGGGCTTGCGCATGGATGAGGCGATGCATCCGCTGACTCTCTTCACATTCGGCTTGTATGGCGAGGTATTGCCCAACCAGAACGGAGCGCCGGTCCGGGTTGTGGTGCCGTGGAAGTACGGATTCAAGTCGGCCAAGTCCATCGTCGGGGTCCGCTTTCTCGACAAGGAACCGCCAACTACCTGGAACGAGCAGGCGCCCAATGAGTACGGCTTTTATTCCAACGTGAATCCAAATGTAGACCACCCGCGCTGGAGCCAGAAGACCGAGCGCCGCATCGGCCTGCCGTTCTACGCGCAGCGCCGGACTACGCTCATGTTCAACGGCTACGGGGAGCAGGTAGCCTCCCTGTATAGCGGGATGGATCTGAAGAAATACTACTGAGGACGGTTATTAGTGGTCAGTTATCAGTTCGCTGAAATCGACTGGCTAACTGGCGTGGAGATCGCATGGGACGATCCAAGGCACCGGAGGCCAAAGCACCCGAGGCGCAGTTAGCCGCGTTTCTGGCTAAGTACACTGACGAGATTGTCGCTCTTGCAGAATCGATTCTCGATGAAATGCGGCGGCTCTATCCGACAGCGAATGAGCTTGTGTACGACAACTACAACGCGCTGGCCATAGGTTTCTGCCCAACGGAACGCCCGTCGGAGGCTATCTTCTCCATTGCTCTCTATCCCAGGTGGGTGAGTTTGTTTTTTCTGCAAGCCAAGGGACTGCCCGACCCCGACAGGCTATTGCAGGGCAGCGGAAGTGTCGCGAAGCACATTGTTCTTTCATCGCCCGATATGCTCTATTACCCGCCGATACGGGAGCTGATGCGCGAAGCGGTCGAAAGAGCAAAGGTGGCTTTCGATCCCAAAGGGAGTCGACGGATGATTATCCGGTCGGTCTCCGCCAAACAGAGACCCCGCCGGCCGTCAGACAACGATGCTGCCGGCTCGCCGCAGCAGGAAATCAAGACAAAGAAGAAACCATCGGGCAGAGCTCGCTAACTATGAAGAAATCCACACTCATTCTACTGAAGACGCTAACATGGCTCGCCTGCCTGGGGCCGGCCTTGTTGCTCACTTATCAAGCGGTGACTAATACGCTTGGCCCCGATCCGACCGCTAACATCGAGCTAACTACCGGCTATAACACCCTCTTGCTGCTGATCATCTCCCTCGCTATTTCCCCGGTGCGGAAGTTAATCTCGCAACTGAACTGGCTGATCAAGTTCCGCAGGCTGCTCGGGTTGTTTGCGTTCTTC
>JBELAI010000310.1:0-5476 GCA_049508975.1 Occallatibacter sp.
TGCGTGAGCTTTTGAGGGCTGGCGAGCAAATTCCTAATGCGGAGACGATGGAAATTCCTGGGCTAACGATTGGTGCCCCATCCGGAGCAATTACCCTTGAATGGACAGCCGTTGAACTTCCCGTAGCCGCATAGGCAAAGTCTAAGGAATTAAATGCCAGACGTAACCTTCATAGTCGATGGAAAGAAGCTGACGGCTCCCGCGGGAACGCTGCTGATTGACGCGTGCCGCAAAGCCGGCATCGAGATTCCCGCGTTTTGTTATTACCCCGGCCTCAGTTTGCAGGCGGCCTGCCGCATGTGCGTGGTGCGCCAGGAAAAAGTGCCCAAGCTGCAAACGGCCTGCACCACCACGGTTGCCGAGGGGCAGGTCTTCACGACCGAATCGCCTGAAATTGCGCAAGCGCGCAAGGCCACCATTGAATTACTGCTCGGCAATCATCCGCTCGACTGCCCGGTCTGCGATGCTGGCGGCGAGTGCGAACTGCAGGACATGACCTTCAAATACGGCGCGGGCGAGAGCCTCTACGCCGAAGCTAAGCAGCATCGCGAAGAACAGCAATGGTCCCCGGCGGTTTATTACGATCGGCCCAGGTGCATCCTTTGTTATCGCTGCATCCGCATGTGCGGCGAGGGCATGGATGTATGGGCTCTGGGGGTGCAGAATCGCGGCGTGCACTCGGTTATCTCACCGAACGGCGGCGACCAGTTGGACTGCGAGCAGTGCGGCATGTGCATCGATGTCTGTCCTGTTGGCGCGCTGACCAGTGGCAGCTATCGCTACAAGACGCGGCCCTGGGAGATGAATCACGTATCGACCGTTTGCACGCACTGCGCGGACGGTTGCAAGGTGACCCTGGGTGTGCGCCAGGTGGGTGACGGCTCTGAAATTGTGCGCGCCGACAACCGGGACAAGAGCGGCATCAACAACGATTTCCTCTGCGCCAAGGGCCGCTTCGGTTTTGACTTTGTCGAGAGTCCCGAGCGCCTTTCAAAGCCTCTGGTCCGCAATGCTTCGGGCAAGTTGGAACCGGCTACATGGGAGCATGCATTGCGCCTGGCCGGAGGCAAGCTGAAGGAAGTGCGCGACAGCCGCGGCGGCTCTGCGGTTGGCGTTATCGGCTCCAACCAGACCACCAACGAAGAGAATTATCTTCTCCAAAAATTTGCGCGGACAGTTCTCCACACCAACAACATCGATCACGAGCGCACCACGGACTTCGCCGCGTTTGCGCGCGCCCTCGCCGGACACAAGGACAAAGCCGCCAGCCTGCGCGACATTGCCGCGGCTCCGGCAATTCTGGTGGTCGGCGGCGATCCCACGGAAGAACATCCGCTGCTGGCGTGGGAACTTCGCACCAATGTGCGCCTGAACAAGGCGCGGCTCTACATCGCCAATTCGAAGACCATCAAACTGGAGCGGCAAGCGAAGGCCGTACAAGGTCTTCCGCCCAACGGCTACAAAGATCTGACGGCGATTCTCGATCGCAACGCGACAGATTTCGCCAAGGCTGTGATGGCAGAAGAATCGCTGATTATCATCTTCGGGCAGGAGTTTCGCGGCAGCGCCGTTGAAGCTTTCGTTGCATGGGGACTGGCGCGCGGTAATGTTCGATTCGCCTATCTCGGCGACCACTCGAACTCGCGCGGAGCAGCAGACATGGGCCTCTTCCCCTCCCTGCTTCCTGGTTACGTCCCCGTCAACGAACCCGGTGCATTTACTGAATATCCGGGGCTTTCAAAGGCGCCTGGCATGGCACTCGGCGGGATGTTCATAGCCGCCGCCAACGGTGAATTGGGCGCTCTGCTGGTGGTTGGATCGAATCCTGTAGGCAGCCTGAAAGCGGATCCCGCAGCTCTGAAGAATACATTCGTTATTGTGCAGGACATCTTCCTCACCGAGACCGCTGCACTGGCCGACGTTGTATTCCCCGCCGCGAGCCTCTATGAGAAAACAGGCACAGTCACCAACACGTTCGGCGATGTACAGATGGTAAAAAAGGCCGCCGATCGCTCCGGCGTAAAGCCCGACTTCGAAATTCTGGTGCGGCTTGCCGGGAGCATGAGCGTCGATGTGAGGACCCTGGTTCCATTCGGCAAGGGCGGCGTTACAGCCGATCTCGGCCAATCGCGCGGCGCACAATCCGGCGAAGCCGATCGTCATTCTGTTTGGCTCGCGGCAAACAATCTTGAACCCAAGCTGAGCCCCTTCGATCCACTCGCAGTGCTCGACGAAATTGCGCGACTGGTGCCAGGATATCAGCTGGATCGAGTCAATCTTTTGACTGGCAACGATGTGCCCACGGAACCGGGCTTCGTACCCATCACCGCACTGACCGCTTCGGGAATCGATACTGTGGTTCCCGCACACGACACCCTTTTTACCTCGTCAACGCTGGGCCGCTACAGCCCCGCGCTCAACGAACTCAAACAGCATCAGGCACACGAACTGGCGGAATCCGCGGCAGACTAGCGGCGTTACAAGTGAGATGAACTACATGAGCGAGGCCAACCGCAGGTCCTTCGACTCCGTCCGTCGCGGCGGACTTCGCTCAGGAGAAGGCACGTGACGATTTTCGAGTTTTTTCTTTGGAGCCTGCTCAAGGTGGCCGTGGTGACTGTGGTGATGCTGATGGCCGTCGCCTACACGGTGCTGCTGGAGCGCAAGCTGGTAGGCCGCATCCAGAACCGCTGGGGACCCAGCCGAGTTGGGCCGTTCGGTCTGCTGCAACCGCTTGTCGACGGGGCAAAATCCTTCCTCAAAGAAGACATCATCCCCACCAGCGTCTACAAACCTCTCTACCTGCTCGCACCGATCCTCGCACTGGCTTGCGCACTCATCTCCATTGCCGTAGTGCCCTTCGGCGAACCGCACATCGGTCCTCACGGTATGGACCTCTTTGAGATTTCAGACGTAAACATCGGCCTGCTGGTTATTCTCGGCGTTACATCCATCGGCGTTTACGGCGTTGCATTGGCTGGTTGGTCTTCAAACAACAAATACGCCCTGCTCGGCTCGCTTCGCGCATCGGCGCAGTTGATCAGCTATGAACTCGCCTTGGGCCTGTCGCTGGTGGGTGTGGTGCTGCGCGCCGGCACGTTCAATCTGCGCGCCATCGTAGAACAACAGGCGGTGCATGGCATGGCAAGCTGGAACATCTTCGGCGGATTCCAGTTTGTCGCTTTCTTCATCTATCTGACGGCGGCTTATGCCGAAACCAACCGCTCACCGTTCGACATGGTGGAGGCAGAGAGCGAGCTGGCCGGCGGCTACAACATCGAATACAGTTCCATGAAATTCGCAATGTTTTTCATGGCCGAGTACGCCAACATGATCACCGTTGGCTGCGTCGCCACGCTGCTGTTTCTGGGCGGCTGGACCAGCCCCTTCGGTGACCTTATTCAACCGCCCCAGAACGTCTTTGTTCACGCGCTCTTTCCGATTTTCTGGTTTGTGGCCAAGGTTTTCTGCTTCCTGTTTCTCTACGTCTGGGTGCGCGGCACGCTGCCTCGCTTCCGCTATGACCAGCTGATGGGTTTTGGCTGGCGCTACCTGATGCCGCTGGCGATGTTGAACATTATTGCCACCAGTCTCTGGCTTGCGTATCACTGATTTACAATCGGGATTGATTTACCGGAGCCCAAACTTGCTCCGTCGTCCTTCCCCCTAACTGGCTGGCCAATTTTTGCCGGCTCTAGCTTGAACGCCGCTTCTACGCGAAGGATCGATGCACCTGATTCTGTTTCTCCTCTTTGCCGGATTCTGCCTGGCTGGGGCCATCAATCTTCTGCTCCAGAGCCATCCCATCAACAGCGCCTTGTCGCTGATTGTGGTGATGACCTCGCTGGCCGTGCTCTACCTTTTATTGGGCGCTGAATTCCTGGCCGCTGCGCAGGTCATCGTCTACGCCGGCGCCATCATGGTGCTCTTTACTTTTGTCGTCATGCTGCTCAATGCCGGCCGCGAAGAGCGCACCATGGGCAGCCGCACCTACCGCGCTGTCGGATTTCCCGCAGTCGTCGCACTGCTGGGCGTTGTGGCAACTGTGATTCTGCGCGCGCAAGGTCTCGGCACAGCCAGCCTGCGCGACGGCATCACCTCGACAGAAGACCTGAGCCGCGTCCTCTTCACCGAACTGCTGTTGCCCTTCGAGGTAACGTCCGTGCTCATTCTCATCGCCATTCTCGGCGCCGTTGCGTTGGCCCGTCACGGCCACGGAGACCCCGACGGAGAATCTGAAAGGACGGTGGCCAAGTGAGCTCTTTCTTTTCGCAAGACGTTCCTCTCTCCTGGTATCTCCTGCTGAGCGCGGCCTTGTTTGCCATCGGCGTGCTCGGCTTTCTCATCAAGCGCAATCTCATTACTGTATTCATGTCCATCGAGCTCATGCTCAACGCCGTGAATCTTTCCTTCGTCACCTTCGCGCACCAATGGCACGCGGTGAAGGGCCAGATCTTTGTCTTCTTTGTGATGATGGTGGCCGCGGCCGAAGCTGCCGTGGGCCTCGCCATCATTATTGCCGTCTTCCGCGCCCGCGCTACCCTGGCCGTCGACCGTATCGACCTGATGAAACTATGAACGGATCAATCCATCTCTGGCTAATTCCGCTGCTTCCATTTGCGGGATTTTTGATCAACGGGCTGCTTGGCAAGCGGTTGCCAAAGGCGCTTGTCACAACGATTGCTCTGCTAGCTCCATTAGCTGCCTTCGGAGTTGTGCTTTGGTCGGCCCTCCTGGTTTGGCCCACCGCGGAGCCGAATAACCCTCCCGTACCAATGCCATGTATAGAGACCTTCAGCACCTGGCTCAACATCGGCACGCTCCACATCGACTTCACTTTCGTTCTCGACCAGCTTTCGCTCGTCATGCTGCTCGTCGTCACCGGCGTCGGCTTCCTCATCCACATCTACTCCGTCGGCTACATGGCCCACGACAAAAGCTACTGGCGCTTCTTCAGTTACATGAACCTGTTTCTGTTCTTCATGACGGTTCTGGTTCTCGGCGGCAATTTCCTGGTGATGTTTGTGGGATGGGAAGGCGTCGGCCTCGTCTCTTACCTGCTGGTCGGTTTCTGGTTTCCCAAACCCTCCGCCGCCGAAGCCGGCAAAAAAGCTTTCGTCGTCAACCGCATCGGCGACTTCGGCTTCCTGATCGGCATGTTTCTGCTGCTCGCAAACTTTGGCACGCTGACCTTCACCGAGATCGCGACAAAGCTCGGACAAGATCCCGGTTGGACTGGTGGTGTGGTCACTGTCGCCGCGCTCTGCCTACTTCTGGGCGCAACCGGCAAGTCAGCTCAATTGCCTCTTTATATCTGGCTGCCCGATGCGATGGAAGGCCCCACGCCCGTCTCGGCGCTCATCCACGCGGCCACCATGGTCACTGCCGGCGTCTACATGATCGCCCGCAATCACGTGCTCTTCGATCATTCCCCGTTTGCGCTGGAAACAGTCGCGGTCATTGGCGCGGCGACAGC
>JBELAI010000311.1:0-5399 GCA_049508975.1 Occallatibacter sp.
TATCTCCTTTGTCCACCCAGCACCATGCTTCGGAACGGGAAGAACTGCCAGGACCCCTGCGCTGATTGTGCGATGTTCGGATGGGCACGCAGGAAGGCTTCGCGGCTGGTGGACGTGGCAACGGCGGACAGCCGCTACACGTTAGAGGAGCACTTGCGCCGAGGGTATTTCCCCTCGGCCGAAAGCACGCCGATCTATAATTGCTGCGAAGTTCCGGCGCTAGACTCGAATCGTTCCAATCGGGGGAACGGCCCACTCCGTTTCGGTTTTCTCGGAAGGCTTGATCCCGCCAAGGGCGTGGATTTACTTGTGAGGAGTTTTCTAGAGCTTCCAAGAGGGGAGGCTGAGATCTGCCTTGCAGGGCGAGGATCCCCGGACTACGAATCCAAATTGAAGACGATGACGGAGGACCGGCTGGAAGTTCGCTGGCTCGGCTACGTTTCGCCTGACGTATTGCTGCGCCAAGTTGATGTGTTAGTTGTACCCAGCTTATGGAACGATTCCGCGCCCGTGGTAGTGCTGGAAAGTATGGCTTACTCCGTTCCCCTAATCGGCTCGCGCCGCGGCGGCATACCGGAGCTCATGGGAGAAGGCACAGGGTGGTTGTTTGAGCCTTACGAACCGAATGGGCTAACGCAGATGATGCGCAATGCGATTGAAGCGCGTGATGATCTCTCCGGTATGCGCGAACGGGCCCGCGAGCGCGCTGGCATGTTTTCGACCGACGCCATGGTCGCCGGTTACCTCCAGGCTTTTTCACGTGCTCTAGAGAAAATGAAACACGCATCGCGATCAACCTAACCGGCCCGCAGGGGCCGAACAGGCGAAATGATTTTTGCACACTCTCGGCGAAACACGCCGCATCAGGGGTTGAACAAGTGGGAGCCAAAGCGACGTTTAGAATTGTGTTGAACCGGATGTTGGAGCCGCTTGGATACCATATCAATCGCTTTCAGCCGGAAACGCGTGGCCGCAGAATGCTTTCCTCGACCTTGCAAACTCGCCAGTTCCAATGCTTCCAGCGCGAACTCGCCGCCGCACTCGTGAATTTTACCGATTTGAAAGTAGGCGACCTCGCAGAGCGGGAGGTGTCCCTTTTTCTCAGCGAATTGCGGACCTGCCCGGTTCACCAGCAATTGGGAGGAGGCGGCGTGAATGCGGCGCTGATTTTATGGGCTCTGACTCGTGCAATTCGCCCCACGATTGTCATTGAGAGCGGGGTATTCCGCGGATTTACAAGTTGGGTGCTGAGGCAAGCCGCACCTGAAGCGGAGATTCACTCCTTCGACATTTCCTTCTCTGAATTGCGTTTCCGCACCCCGGGGGTTCACTATCACGAAGTCGACTGGATGACCACGAGCATTCCTTCGCCAGCTTTTGGCCGCTCTTTGGTCTTTTTTGATGATCACGTGGACCAGTGGAAGCGCATCCGTGAAGCTGCAGGCCGCGGTTTCCGCTACCTGATTTTCGACGACAACTTGCCAACGAATGCGTTACACGGCGATGGCATTACGGCATTTCCAACCCTGGACATGCTCGACGATGATGAACTTACGGATGGAGAACTGATCGAGTGGGAAACGGAGTGCGGGCGCTTTTCATTCCGATACGACCGGCCCCTTGCTCTGGCGACGCGCCGGCTGGTCAAAAACCGCGTACGCCTGCCATCCTTGAATTTGTGCACGGGGTATTTGCCCGCCAACCTGACCCTGGTCGAAATTGAGCGATAGCTTTCAATCGGCTCTCGGGGTCACAGCTGGCCGTCAGAGATGACGATTCAGTTCCAGACTTTGAGCACGCTGCATCGATCGTTACAGGGATCATTCGATGAGGACACTTTCTCTCGCGATTGCTTTGTCGCTCGCATCGCTATCCACGTATGCGCAGAACGCTGCGACTATTCAAGTGGACCCATCGAACGCCGCGGGGTGGCAGGGAAATGATGCTGGGGCGTGGGTCAATGCAGCCATCGCGAGTCTCCCTGGTACGGGGGGAAACGTTTACCTTGGCGCCGGAACCTACACGTTCTCTACTACGATCATTCTGAACAAGAATGTCTCTCTTCATGGCGCAGGCAGCAATTTCACCATTCTGCGCTATACCGGGAGTGGTGATGCCATCCGGATGCAGGCAGGATCGCAGCCGCCCTATATGAATGGCTCGATAACCGGCATCGCCCTCGCAGGCAACTCAAATCCAACTGCAGTTGGAATCCACCATATCGATACGATCGGAAGTATCTACGACGACGTGACCGTTGAAAACTTCACCGGCGCGGGTGGCACAGGAATGTGGTTCGACAATCAGGCTCAGTTCAGCGAGCGCCTCAGCTTGCGGAAGCTCTCGGTGTACAGAAATACGATCGGATGGAGGTTTACCAATTCAAACCCTTCGCCCGCGAAATCCAATAGCTTTTCGTATTGGCGCGTCAGCGAAGTCCATTTCCAGATCGCAGCCAACCAGACTGCAATTCTCGCGGATGGCGCAGGACTCATCGATGGCAAAATACCTTCCGTCTTTATTCTCAACGGAGACTTAGGCATATCGGCGAATGAAGAAGCACCAACCTCCAGGCTCATTACCCTCAAGAATGGCGCGGCCTTCAGCGGCTACCATTTCGACGTTTTTGCCGAGTGCACAGACTGCGCCACTCACGGAAGAGGTTTTACCATCGATTCGACCTCAACAATCGCTTGCGACGGGCACGTTACCCTTGATTCCATCAGCAATGAAATTTCGGGACGCTATGTCTTTCAGCCGGACAGTGCAAAAACTGTCGGTGGGGGTACCGGGTACTTCCACGTTTCGTTTCGAACCACGTCGTCAACTTCCGACAGGGTCATTATCAAGGGAATGACCTCACTTGGACACTGTTCGATCTCACCGACGAGCGCCGCGGCGGCGGCGAACGCCGCTACCACATACGTCTCGGAAAAGAGTAACGATGAGATTATCGTGACGCATGCTCCGGCCGCCGGTCTAACTTACGACATTCTCTGCACGCCGAATTGATCGAGCGCCTATAAGACACACATTATGGGGCTACAGGGTAAGATTACCGGCGCCGGAACATTTTGCAAGAAGTACAGTTAAGGAGAGAAATTAAAGTAGAGGCCGTTGCAAATCCCTCTGGTGGAACTCCCTGTATTTATCCGCGACAAAGTCGCTCATCTCCGTCTTAAAACGCTCGAGAGAGAATTTCAGCGCGCTGCTCGCAATTTCCGACGGGCAAAACTTCGATTCTGCCGCTTCAAAGGCCAGCATCGCGTCGGCCAGGGAAGAAGCCGTTTGTTCCACGAATAGAATTCCGTTGCACGATCCGTCGATCTGTCCATTTCCCACAAAGGGGCCCTTAATTGTTTCCAGCGCGCCGCCCTTTCCGAAGGCAATCACAGGTCTGCCGAAGGAATGCGCTTCAACAGGCACGATTCCAAAATCTTCATTTCCCGGAAACAACAGGGCCCGGCAATGCGCATACTGCTCCCGCACTTGCTCGTCGCTGAGATCTTTCAGGAAGGCGACCCCACGGTACGCCGATTTTCTCAAGCGATCGTATTGCGGCCCCGCACCAACGACGTGCAGAGGCCGGCCTAATTGAGCGCATGCTTCTATGGCCAGATCTACGCGCTTGTAATCCACCAGCCTGCCCACCATGAGGTAGTAATCGTCTTTTTTCTGCGAGATATAGCCGGCCCGAACGTTAACGGGTGGATGGATGACGGGAGCATCCCGCCGGTAAATCTTGCGAATTCGGTCGGCTGCGTTGTGAGAGCTGGCCAGGAAATAGTCAACACGAGAGGCGCTGGCGAGGTCCCACATGCGGATGTAATGAGCGACGATCGCGAAGATGACGCGACTCAAGCCCTTCATATCGTTTCCATTAATATACTCGTGATGAAGATCCCATATGTAACGCATCGGTGAATGGCAATAGCAGATGTGGCAGACGTCAGCAGGGGTGATAACCCCTTTTGCCGGCCCCGACTCATGGCTGATAACCAAATCATAGCCACTGAGATCGAACTGTTCCAGAGCGAATGGATAAAGTGGAAGAAAGTGGCGATGAAAGCGCTGGCTGCCAGGAAAATGCTGTAGAAATGAAGTGTTTACGCGATGCGGAGCAAAACGAGCCGCCGTTGCCTCGTTTGCAATGAGCGCGAAAAGGTCCGCCTGCGGAAATACTTCGAGCAATGAGGAGACGACTCGCTCGGCGCCGGTATAACTGCGAAACCAGTGATGGACGATCGCAACGCGCAGATTGGCAGGCAGCCACCCTGTGTCCGATTGTTGCGCGGGAATTTGTTCATGGAAAGCCGTGGGCACGCGTCAGTTGCCCCCACCCGCGCGGAGACGTCTAGATTTGCGCATAGTCTTCCACAAGGGGAATCTGAAGTTTCTCGGAGTGGCGCGTTTGCATCTCATTGTCACCAGGGATCAATTTGACCCGAGCACCCGACGATAGAGCTCGACATGACTGCGTACACATTCATTCCAATCAAACCGTGCCGCACGCTTCATTCCGCTCGTGCGAAGAGTTTCCTGAAGAGGGCCCGAGTTCAGAACCCGCTCGATGGCTGCAGCCAGTTCTCCGGAACTTAGTGGATCGAAGTAAACAACCGCGTCTCCGCCCACTTCAGGTAACGAGGCAGCCCGGGAGCAAATTACCGGCGTGCCGCATGCCATAGCCTCCAACACAGGCAAGCCAAATCCTTCGAGCGTAGACGGCATAACCAATAAATCAGCGCCTCCATAAATCATGGGCAGCAGATCCTGCGGCACATGCTGGACAACTCGCGTGATATCCCCGATTCCCAATCGATTGCATTCCTCGCGGCGCACAGATCCCCATCGAGCGTCATCGCCGACAATCAAGAGCTTGTGGGGCATTATCCGGCGCTTCCGCAAGCCGGCCACCGCGCGGAACAGAGTGGACACGTTCTTGTGTGGTTTTAAATTGCCGACATACAATATGTAAGGCCCGTCGACCCCGAGCCTCTGGTGGACCATCTCACGCGCTGTCTCACCGGGATAATAACGGAATTGGGAATTCGCACCACAGTAAATGACTGAGACCTTGGAACCAGGCACGCCCAGCACCTCAACGATCTGCTTCTTCGAATATTCAGAGATAGTGATGATGTGCTTCGCTTTCTTTGCGGTCACGTTCAGCATCGGTCTGGCGTAGCCCCAGGACCGGAAGCCCGAGCGGTAGGTCGGGTCGGTAATGTGGATCAGGTCAAGAATGGAAACCACCAGCGGGCCCCGGTAGAGAAGGGGTGCGTTGTAGTGCAGCGAGTGGAAAACACCGGCATCTCGCACCGCCCGTGGAATCTCAAGCTGCTCGCGAAGCGAATACATCGACGCGTCAGAAATAGCCACCTCGTCGCAAAAAGATTCGA
>JBELAI010000312.1:0-5904 GCA_049508975.1 Occallatibacter sp.
ATACGACGAGCCTGGATGGAATTGCAACGCAAGGCCAGCAGCCACAACGCATCATGACATCGTTTGTGAGCGGCAATTTCTTCTCGATGCTTGGGCTGAAGCCGGCGACCGGACGACTCTTCTTACCGAGCGAGGGTGAGGTACTGGAGCATGATCCGGTGATTGTGCTGGGGTACGAGTACTGGATGGACAAGTTCAATGGCGACCCGAGTGTGGTGGGGCGGCCAGTTTCCGTGGACGGACACCCCTTTACGATCGTGGGTGTTGCGCCGAAGGGATTTCACGGCGTGCAGAGCTTTATCTCGGTTCAAGTGTTCATGCCGATGTCGGAGATGACGATCGAGGGCACTCCCGCGGACGTTTTGAATAAATGGGACAATCGGCAATTCAACGTGTACGGCCGGCTGCTGCCTGGAGTGACCATGAAGCAGGCCTCCGCCGACCTGGGCGTAATAGCAAAGGAAATGACGCGGCAGCAACCTGAGGCGGAAAAACAAGTCGCGCTGAGTGCTCTTCCTGAACAGAGTCTGCGCATCATTTCCGGCGATCCAAGCACGATCTATGTGATGGCCGGGCTCTTTCTATCGCTGGCTTCAATGGTGCTGCTGCTGGCATGTGTGAATGTGGCGAACCTGGTGCTGGTTCGAGCAACCGTGCGGGAGCGGGAGATGGCGATTCGCACAGCGCTTGGGGCTCGACGTTTGCGCCTGTTGAGGCAGATGATTACCGAAAGCGTGTTGCTGGCGGTGATGGGCGGGGGTGCGGGTGTACTTTTGGGAATGTGGGCGAGCGCCGCGCTGGGACATTTGAACGTACACGCGGACATTCCAATTGCGCTCTCGTTTGGATTCGATTGGCGCATTTTTGTTTATTCCTTTGCGATCGCTTTGGGAGCGGGGCTTGTCGTCGGAATTGTGCCTGCATTGCGCGTTGCGCGTGCGAATGTGAACGGCGCGTTGCGCGAAGGAAGCCGCGGCGTGACGAGCGGGCGGCATTGGTTCCGCGACTCGCTGGTGGCGCTGCAGATGGCTGGGTCGCTGGTGCTGCTGGTGGTGGCCGCGCTTTTTGTGCGCAGCCTGACGGCGATGCAGACAATGGATTTTGGATTCAAGCCGGACAATGTGTTGAACCTGTCTCTCGACCCGGCGGAGATTGGGTTGAGCGACGCGCAGACACGCGCCCTGACGACGAACATTCTGGATCGTCTGCATGAGTTGGCGGGAGTGGAATCGGTAAGCCATGCGGGAACGGTCCCGCTGGGTTACTTCGGAAATGGGGGCGATTCGGTTGTGGTCGACGGGGTCGCGGCGTCGACGGGACCGGCCAATCCAGCTGACTTCGGAGTGGGTTATAACGTGGTGTCGGCGGAATATTTTCAGACGATGGGCATCGGATTGCTCCGTGGCCGCGCATTTACAGATGCCGACAACGAGCAGGGCCGGGATGTGGCTGTGATCAGCGAAAGCATGGCGAGGAAGTACTGGCCGAACCAGGATCCCATGGGGCGCACTTTCAGGAAGGCGAGCGAGAAAGATCGCAAACTTGAAGTGGTTGGGATTGCGCGCGACGCTGAGTTTCAACTATTTGGCGGCGGCAAAACGCGGCCATTCCTTTACCTTCCGTATGCGCAGCACGTGACGGGCAACAGCTTGATGACTTTTCAGCTGAAGACCAGGGGCGAGCCGCTGGCGATGGCGGAAACCGTGGAGAAGTCGATTCACTCACTGGCTCCGCAGCTTCCTCTGTTTCAAGTACAGAGCATGCGGCAGGGCCTCTATACGCTGAATGGGCTGCTGCTGTTTCAGATCGGCGCATCGCTGGCAACGATCATGGGTGGGCTGGGATTGACGCTGGCCGTAATTGGCCTTTATGGGGTGGTCTCTTATGCAGTAAGCAGGCGGGTGCACGAAATTGGTTTGCGCATGGCGCTGGGGGCGAGCCGCGGTTCGGTGTTCAGGATGATCTATCGTCAGTCGATGATCATTGTTGGGGCGGGACTTGGGATTGGACTGATTCTGGCTCTGGGTGCGGCGAAAACGGTGGGCAGCTTTGTGGTGGTGAATGTATGGGATCCGGCTACGTTTGTGGCTGTGGGCGCGGTGCTGGCGTTTGCGGCGTTGGGGTCGTGCTACTTCCCGGCGCGACGGGCCATGGGTGTTGAACCCATGGTGGCGTTGAGGGAGGACTGAAAGAGCAGTTCTCAGCCTTCCGCTTTCAGCTCTTAGCTGAAGGCTGAGAGCTGAAAGCTATACAGGATAGCGCTCTAGCTGGATGGCTTGCTTGGCTACGGAGCGGCTTAGCGCAACGGAATCGGCTGGGGTGAAACGCGCGAGGCGGCGCAGGATGGCTAGCTGCGTACGCAGCATGTCGCCTTCGGCACAGGCGGCCAGGACTCGCCGGGCGGCTTGCTCGGCTTGCGCCATGGTTTCCTCGGCGAGGAGTCCAGTCATGGCTGCGGCGACTTCGGCTGAGGCCTTGCCGGCGCTGCTGAGCTTGCGGGCGCGGAGCAGTGCCGATTCCAGAGCAAAAACCTGCACGATCATGTCGGCGATGTCGGCCATGACTTCCTGCTGATCCTGAAGCGCGGTCATGAATCGCTGGCTGGCTACGCCTGCGGCGAAAAGCGCTATCTTTCTGGAGGACGCCAGCACTTCGGCTTCGCGCGCAAGGGGTTCGCTCGTGTCGCTGCCGGCCTCGAACGACGGCGGCTGCGTTACCTCATCCATGATCTTCTTGATCGCGGGCAGCAGAGCCAGGTGGCCGCTGAGCGCGCGCTTCATGAGCATGCCGGTAATGAGCAGGCGGTTAATTTCATTGGTGCCTTCGAAGATGCGGTTGATCCTGGCGTCGCGATAGTAGCGCTCGGCGGGATATTCCTCTACATAGCCGTAACCGCCCATGGTGGCGACGAGTTCGTCGGCGACGACACTGAGCATTTCTGAGCCGTAGACTTTGAGAATGGAGCACTCGACTGCGTAGTCTTCGATGCGGCGCTGGGTTTCGCGTGGGTTGTTGGCGAGTTCCTCGCTTATCTGAGACAGGCTGGCATCGATCATGCCGGCGGTGCGATAGGCCATGCTTTCCGCAGCGAAAAGGCGGGTGGCGCTGAGCGAGATTTTGCGCTGGATGAGGCCGAACTCGGCGATGGGCTTGCCGAAGGCAATACGCTCTTTGGCGTAACGGACCATGCGTCCCAGAGCGTGACGGGCACCGCCGATGCAGGCGACACCGAGCTTGAATCGGCCCACGTTGAGCACGTTGAAGGCGATGTGATGGCCTTTGCCAGCTTCGCCAAGGAGATTGGCGGCGGGGATTCTGCAGTCGGCAAAGACCAGCGGGCAGGTGGAGGAGCCGCGAATGCCCATCTTGTGCTCTTCCGCGCCCACCGTGAGGCCGGGAAATGTGCGCTCAACGAGAAAGGCTGAGAATTTCTCTGTACCGCTAGCTGGCTCGACGATCTTGGCGAAGACGGTGAACAGGTCGGCTATGCCGCAGTTGGTGGTCCACATCTTTTCGCCATTGAGGATGTAGTGTGCGCCGTCTTCGGAGAGGATGGCTCGGGTGCGCACGTTCATGGCGTCGGAGCCGGAGCTGGCTTCGGAAAGCGAGTAAGCGGCGATCCATTCACCGGAGGCCAGCTTGGGAAGGTAGCGTTGCTTCTGATCGTCGGTTCCGTACCAGACGAGGGGCAGCGTGCCGATGCCGGTTTGTGCTCCGAACGCGGTTGAAAAGCTGGCTAATACGGAGATGTGGTCCGAAATCAGCGTGGAGGAGACTTTGTCCATGCCGACGCCTCCGTATTCCTCGGGAATGTCGACGGACGTAAAGCCAAGCTCGGCGGCCTTGACGAGGGCGGCGCGCAGAACTCCCGGCTGCTTGGCTTCAATGGCATCGGCGACGGGCAGGATTTGCTCGCGGGCAAATTGCGCTGCGGTAGAAGCAATCTGGCGCTGCTCCTCGTTCAGATCTTCAGGAGTGAATATTTCGGTGGATGTGCGCGTTTCAAGCAGGAAACTGCCGCCCAGGGCGGGAACGACGGGAGAAGAGATTAAAACGGACATAGAAATATCTCCAACTGCCACAGAACATTACGCCAGTGGGGGCGGGGAGGGCAACTGTGGATTGGAATACTGTTTCCTTGCTTCCTTTGGTTTGTCGTGATATATGATATAGATATCTTGATTGGAGCAGTATGCGAGCCCTTGTCGACATTCCGGAGCACCAACTGGAGGAACTCAGAGTCATTTGCGCCTCTCGAAAGCTCTCACGCGCCGAAGCTGTACGCCAGGCGCTTGAGATGTTTATCGAGCAGAACCGGCCTGCACGGGAGGAGGCTTTCGGCCTGTGGAAAGGCAAGACGATCTATCTTCCCGGTGATTCCGAACCCCTGCCCGAGGATGGTCTTGCTTACCAGGAAAGACTGCGGAGCGAATGGTGAGGGCGGTCTTCGACACCAATATACTCATCGACTTTTTGCGCGGCCTTCCGCAGCCTAAAGCGGAACTTGCGCTTTACGAGAAGCCAGCCATCAGCCTGGTGAGTTGGATTGAGGTCCTGGCCGGGACGGTACCGGAAACCGAAGGCGCATCAAGAGCGTTTCTACAAAGCTTCACATTGCTTGAAATCGATGCCAAGGTTGCCGAAAGAGCCGTGATCCTGCGGAAGACCAGGCGCATCAAGCTGCCAGACGCCATCGTCTGGGCCACGGCGCAAGTGAATCAGTGTTTACTGGTCTCGCGTAATACACGCGACTTCGATCCGGGCGATCCTGGCGTCCGCGTTCCTTATTCGATCTAGGCGAGGCTGCGCCTGTCTTGTATTGAGGAAGTGCCCCATCGCATACAATGGTCGTTATCCTGATCGTGGAGGCCCACACTGCTCGCTGCGCTCGTAACCAGTTCGAATTCAGTCGTTGAGCTGTTGAGCAGGCTGCCTGCGCGGGTGGCTTTGCATCTGGCATTTGCCCCGCAGAACGGCATTGTTCACTACCTCAGGGCGATGCGGGAAACCGACACGACATTCAAGGGCCTTTACCACTGGAACCTGTTTGACGCGGCGCTGCTGCTACCTTACTTCGCGGTGATGATCGTGCTGGCTATCTATGGCGTTCACCGCTATACGCTGTGCTACCTCTACTTCAAATACCGCAAGAACGCCAAGGAGGAACCACCCGCATATTTCGATGAGTTGCCACGGGTCACGGTGCAACTTCCCATCTTCAACGAACAGTTCGTGATTGACCGGCTGATTGAAGCGATTTGTGCCTTGGAATATCCGAAAGAAAAGCTCGATATCCAGGTGCTCGACGATTCGACCGATGAGACGCGGCAGGTGGCGGCGGATATCGTTGCGCGTTATGCGGCGCTGGGGAATCCAATCGTCTACATTCACCGGACATGGGTATAAGGCCGGCGCTCTGGATGGGGGGCTGAAGGTGGCCAAGGGTGAGTTTGTGGCGATTTTCGATGCCGACTTTGTGCCGCCGACGGACTGGTTGATGAAGGTGATCCACCACTTCGCGGAGCCGGAGATCGGCATGGTGCAAACGCGCTGGACGCACCTGAACCGCGACTACAGCATGCTGACCCAGATTGAGGCCATCCTGCTGGACGGGCACTTTGTTCTGGAACACGGCGCACGCTACCGCTCGGGCGATTTTTTCAATTTCAATGGCACTGCCGGAATGTGGCGCATCAAGGCGATCTCCGACGGCGGCGGCTGGCAGCACGACACGCTCACCGAAGACACGGACCTCAGCTACCGGTCACAACTGGCGGGCTGGAAGTTCAAGTATCTGCCCCATGTCGAGTGCCCTTCGGAGCTACCGATTGAAATGACTGCATTCAAAACGCAGCAGGCGCGATGGGCGAAGGGGTTGATTCAGACCAGCATCAAGATGCTGCC